>DATBNJ010000292.1:0-19943 GCA_036554385.1 Marinagarivorans sp.
TTGAAGGGGGTTGGGGCAATCGCCGTTTCACCTAAAACCGTATCAACGACGTGTCGATCATCTAGTCCCAAGGCGTTTTCAATATTGAACACTCACTTTCCTCATTTTGGCGCGCCATATAATTGTACTTGGCGCAAGAGCCAGTAGTATGTGAAGAGTTAGCCACGCATGTTTTGTGCACGCATTGATTGGGAACTAAACGACACTTTTAGTCACTTTTACTGTTAAAAGCGCAAACCTGTGCTAAACCTTAAAGCGTTGTCTAAAAAATAGCGCGGGCTCTTGGGTACAACTATTGAGCACCATAATAATAATTTACTAGGATTCAGACTATGACAGCCTCTGCTTCTAAACAAAACCAGGATTTATTAGAACTACGCAACCTTGGTATGGCCTCCGTCAACATTTTACGGGCGGTAGGTATTAACACCTACCAAGACCTCGCGCACGTGGGCGCCGTCGAAGCCTATCGTCGCATAAAAGCGCGTGGCATTCATGTTTCCAAGGTCATGCTTTATGCGCTACAAGGCGCGCTAATGGACGTTCACTGGAACGACCTTTCGCCATCGCTAAAAGCACAGTTGGTTTCTGAAGCCGAAAGCCCGGTAACATCAGCCGCCGAGGCCCAATAACGCCACTGCACGTTGCACCGCCTGTACATTCGGATAAGCTAGTCGTCTTTATTTGCTTCCCGGGCCATCACGCTTATGCAAGTGCTATGTCAACGAGCAGACCTCGAAACACACCCCACCTACGGGGTTGCCGTCGATGGCGAGCTTTATATCGTGCTGCACCACGAGGGACAGGTAATCGCCTACATCAATAGCTGCCCTCATTTATCGATTCCACTTGAGTGGCTAGAGCACGAATTTCTTGATTCAGATACTGGGCTCATTCGCTGCTCGACCCACGGAGCACTTTTTTTACCCTCTGATGGCACCTGCGTTAGCGGGCCCTGTGCTGGCGAGGCACTACAGTCAGTCGCGATCACCGAGGTCGACGGCACTATTTATCTCGTTTAGCCGTCCCCTTAGGCGCCATCCGTTAATTTTTATGGCTCGCTTTGATTTTAGTCTTTTAGCCTTTTAGTCTTCGAAGACTACCGGCACAGCATCCACTAAGGTGATTTCGCTAGCCGAAATGGCCGCACGGTAGGCGAGAAGCTCTACACCACTGTCGTGCGCCAAGCGCATCAACTCGGCATAGTGTGAATCGATATGCGCCGCTGCAGCAACAGACTCTATACCTGTATGCATAACGCAAAACAACAATACCGCCCGCTTACCCTCGGCAGCCACGGTCATTAGCTCGCGCAGGTGCTTTTGCCCACGCGCGCTGACCGCATCGGGAAAATACCCCTGCCCCTCATCCAAAAGTGTCACGCTTTTTACTTCGACATAACACGCTTGCGCGTCACCATCCGACAATAAGAAGTCGATGCGGCTGCCCTCACCGTATTTAACCTCAGCGCGTACCGAGCGATAACCCGCAAGCTCGGGGATGCGCTGCGCGTGCAAGGCTTCGGCAACGACTTTGTTGGCAACATGAGTATTAATACAGGCGAGATGCCCCGTTGGCGTCGTCGCCAGCTGCCAAGTATAAGCGTACTTGCGCTTGGGGTTGTCACTGTGCAGCAACCAGCAATCACTGCCCTCGACCACGCAGTTTTTCATGCTGCCGGTATTGGGGCAGTGAACAGTAACTTCCTCACCACTGGGCAATATTACGTCGGCCAAAAAGCGCTTATAGCGCCGCAGAAGACGTGCTGGCTGTAAAATTGGCGTAAAAATCATCGAATACCTTAGCTAGCTAACCCTTTGACTAGCGCGTTTTTTAGGAATCTGTTAGCTTTGCTCGCTTGGCCCGAGGCACCTTCGCAACGATCACAACTTGAAATTACGAAGATTGCCCCAACTCTGTGGCCAATGCCACTTTTTGAGCGGTAAAACAAACGGATAGTTTTTGGTTTTTAGAGATAAGAGGCCGCAATAATGCCCGATTCACAAGCAACTCATTTCGCCCTTCATGGGTTTCAACCTTATCAGGCTGCTGAGGGCGAAGAGTACATGAATGAAGCCCAGCTAGAGCATTTTAAAAACTTGCTTTACGCCTGGAAAAAAGAGCTTATGGAAGAAGTTGATCGCACCGTAAGCCACATGAAAGACGAGGCTGCTAACTTTCCAGACCCCGCTGACCGAGCCAGCCAGGAAGAAGAGTTTAGCCTCGAGCTACGCACCCGTGACCGCGAGCGCAAACTGATTAAAAAAATCGACAAAACGATCGAGCTCATCGACGCTGATGACTACGGTTACTGTGAAGCCTGTGGCGTAGAGATTGGCATTCGTCGCCTTGAAGCCCGCCCCACGGCAACACAATGCGTCGATTGCAAAACGCTGGCAGAAATTAAAGAGAAACAAGTCGGGGGCTAACATTGATACAAGCCGATCCGCTGCCCTCAGCAACGTTTTGGTTTGTTAAATGAGTTGCACGTGACACCCACTCCGTACATCGGGCGCTTTGCGCCCTCTCCTTCTGGGCCACTGCATTTAGGCTCGCTGACCTGTGCTTTGGCGAGCTATTTCGACGCCAAAGCCAATTATGGCCAGTGGCTGTTGCGCATGGAGGATATCGACCCACCGCGCGAACCCGCAGGTGCTGCGCAAGCTATTATCGAGTGCTTGCGAACGCACAAACTGCACTGGGATGGCGATGTGCTTTATCAAAGCCAGCGCAGCCACGCTTACCGCCAAGCGTTACATCAGCTTCACCAAAAACAACTGACCTACTACTGCCAATGCACGCGCAAACGCTTGCGTGCGCTGGGCGGCCAGTATGATGGGCACTGCCGCGACGCGGGCCTCGAGCACGGCGCCTTGCGGCTGAATATTCAGCGCGCACAGGACAGCGGTCAACCAACCCAAGTTGCATTTGAAGACCGCCTGCAGGGCCTGCATCGTCAGGATTTAACCGTTTCAGGCGATTTTGTTATCCATCGCAAAGACGGCTTGTTTGCCTATCAGCTGGCGGTAATTGTTGATGATATATTTCAGGGCGTGAACCAGATTGTGCGCGGCGACGACCTACTTGATGTGACATTTAACCAACTGCTGTTATTTAAGCTATTCGAATACCCAGCGCCCCGCTTTTGCCACCTACCCGTTGTGCTCGATACGCGCGGCTACAAAATGAGCAAACAACACGGCTCACCGGGCGTCAACCTCGACACACCACTTAAAAACGTGCAAACAGCACTGCAACAGATGGGCTTTGAGCCACCGCCCCAGCTGCCACTTGAAGCCCTGTTAATTTGGGGCACCGAGCGCTGGCAAATGGCCAATCCACTCCAATAACGTTACTCAGCACTACAAAAGGGCTAAAGTGAATTGCGACGCTACTGCAACTTGAGTAAAATTTACTCACACTTCACTCAGTCTTATTTATGAACAAGCCCAGCCCCTTAGTTTACCTCGCGCTGGTAGCCTACATCTGCGCACCTAGCCTAATCGGCTGGGTCATGAACCCACATGGCGAGTGGTACCGTCCGTTTGGTATCTGGCTATTGGTCGTGATTGTTGCCTTTCTTGTGCAGCGTTACAAAGCCAAACGTGCCCAAGGCTCTAAACCTTTATGAGCTTCACGTTTATACAGGTTGCCCTGATTAGCTTGGTCTACATTGCGACGGTTTTTGGCATCGCTTACGCGACCGAGCGCAACTGGATTAGCAATAAAATTACCTCACACCCGATCACCTATATTTTGTCTTTGGGGATTTTTGCCAGCGCTTGGTCATTTTACGGGGTTATTGAACTGGCGGACCGCTTTGGTTACGGGGCACTGGCCTACTATATTGGCACCGGCTTGCTATTCCTGTTTGGCAACTTTGCGTTAAAGCCATTGGTAGAGCTAGCCAAGCGCTTTCAAATTAACTCGATGGCAGACTTACTGGTATTCCGTTACCACAGCCACCTCGTTGGGGCTTTGGCCACTTTGGTGATGCTACTGGCAATGCTGCCGCTAATCGCGCTGCAAATCCAAGCCGTGGCCGACACCATGATGCTGTTAATCAAGGGGCAAGAGCAACGCACGCAGATTGGCCAATTGGGCATGCAGCAATCGCTGGGACTGGTTTACTGCGTAGGCATTGCCGTTTTCGCAGTGCTGTTTGGCGCCAACCGCGAACACCATAAAGGCCTTATTAGCGCCATGGCGTTTGAATCCCTGATCAAACTACTGGCGCTACTCATTGTGGGCGGCTATGTGGTTTCCGCGTGCTTTGGGGGTTTAGATGGCGTCGACCAATGGCTTAATGACAACCCTCATCACGCCTTGGCACTTTATACCGCAAGCGATGGCGCTACGGCCCACACCTTAATGCTGGTGTTTATCGCCACGGCCATTTCTATGCCGCACATTTTCCACATGACGGTGGTGGAAAATCCGGTCAAGCAAAGTAGCGATCTCGCCTCTTGGGCATTCCCGCTGTTTTTGCTGCTGATGGCACTGCCCATATTCCCCATTCTTTGGGGCGGATATCAGCTATCGCTGGATACACCCGCGCAATACTTCCCCTTGGCCGTTCCACTGGCCCAAGGCAATGCGACTATTTCCATTCTTGCCTACATCGGCGGTTTATCGGCGGCAACCGGCGCAATGGTGGCAATGACATTGGCACTCACCACCATGATGTTAAACCAATGGATTCTGCCCAGTAACTCGCTGCGGACCAAACGCGACCTGTACCGCCAATTGATTTGGATGCGCCGCGGGCTTATTGCCCTCATTTCGATGATTGGCTTTACCTACTACTGGGTGCTCAATAACCAATTCACTCTAACGCAGATGGCGCTCACTGCGTTTATCGGCACCTTGCAACTATTACCCGGTGTTTTAGGCGTAACCCACTGGCCCAAGATTAACCGCCGCGGCTTAGTCGGCGGCACAGTGGCCGGCGGAAGCATCTGGCTCGTCTGCATGTTTATTCCGCTAACCCTGGGCAAATCAAACTGGAGCATAGGTTTTGGCGACTATGCCTATAGTGTCGGCGTAGATGCTTGGCAGGCCATTACCCTACTGAGCCTTGGGGTCAACACCGTGGTGTGTTTGGTACTTTCACGGATTACGCGGCAAAGCGACGATGAGCGCTACAGTGCCGAGCTGTGCTCCCAAGATGAACTGAGCCACCCAGTTCGCATGACGCTGGATGTGCGCTCACCGGACGAGATTATCTCCCGCTTGAGCACGCGAATTGGCGCCTCGACAGCCAAAACCGAAGTTGGCCGAGCGCTGCATCGACTTAACCTACACCCCAATGAAAACCGCCCTTACGCACTGCGCCGGCTGCGCGATGAATTGGAGGCGAATCTATCGAGCCTGATGGGCATCGCCATGGCCAGCGAGATCCTCGATCGTTTGGTGCCCTTTAAAGTACCCGAAACCCACGACGCAACGGACATTAACTTGATCGAAAGTCGACTGGGCAATGTGCGTGACCAACTCACGGGACTGGCGGCCGAGCTCAATAACTTGCGCCTGTATCACCGCAAAACCCTCGAACAACTGCCTTTGCCAACGTGCTCCATTGGGCAAGACCTCGAAATACTTATGTGGAATAGCGCCATGACCGCGCTAACCGGTATTGAAAGCGACGAGGTTACCGGCTCGCACATCAAAGATATTCGCGCCCCGTGGGGCAGCTTACTGCATCGCTTTTCGAACTCCTCAGAGCATCGCTTTTACAAGCGCCAGATCGAACTCAACCACCGCCCCCACTGGATTACCTTGCACAAGGCCTCGATCCCATCGACCTTATCGCAACAAAGTGATGGTCAAGTGATTATTCTGGAAGACGTAACCGAGCTGCAATTGCTTGAACAAGAGCTCCTGCACAGTGAGCGCTTGGCCTCGGTCGGCCGACTCGCCGCTGGCGTGGCTCATGAAATCGGCAACCCGGTAACCGGCATTGCCTGCTTAGCTCAGAATATGCGCTACGATACCGAGGAACCGGACATTCTCGAGTGCATCGAGCAAATATTATCGCAAACCAATCGCGTCAGTCGCATTGTGCAAACTTTGGTAAGTTTTTCTCACGCAGGGCAACACTCGGCGGACAATTACCAGCGCATTAGCCTGTACGATTGCGCCCAAGAAGCCATCAACTTGCTATCGCTACAACATGAGAAAAACCAAGTTAACTTTGTTAACGATTTAAAAGACGATATTGTTATACAGGCTGACAGTCAGAGGCTTATACAGGTCTTTGTGAATCTGCTATCTAATTCTCGCGATGCCAGCCCACTGTTTGGCGACGTTATTGTCGACGGCAAAATGGATGGCAACCTAGCCGTTATCACCGTGACCGATTTTGGCTCGGGCATCCCACAGGAGCTTCAAGACCGCATATTTGAGCCGTTCTTTACCACAAAAGAACCTGGCGAAGGGACTGGTCTTGGCTTGGCAATGGTGTACAGTATCATCGAAGATCACAAAGGAGGGCTTGATATCGAGTCCCCAGCCCATCAAGATACTGCTAACGGCACCCGCTTTATTATTACCTTACCCAAGCAACCGGCTAGCCAACAAACTGAAACTTTTACGAGCCCTAACGCAAGTTAACGCAAGTTATGAATAAAATTTTAATTGTTGAAGACGAAGCCATTATCCGCACTGCGCTGCGCAAGTTACTGGTGCGTAATAAGTACGATGTCAGCGAAGCCGGTTCTGTAAAAGAAGCAACAACCAAATACAATCTCGATAATTTTGATCTCGTCGTTTCCGACCTCCGGCTACCGGGGGCACCGGGTACCGACCTGATCAGCTTGGCTGGCGATACGCCCGTGCTCATCATGACCAGCTATGCCAGCTTGCGCTCAGCCGTTGACTCAATGCGCATGGGCGCGATCGACTACATTGCCAAACCATTTGACCACGACGAAATGTTAACGGCCGTTAAGCGCGTAATTATCAAGCGCGAAAAGGCCGCCGCCACCCAAAAGGCACTGGTCGGTGAAAACCAAACACAGATCGAAGGCATGATTGGCACCTCGCCCGTTATGAAGGAGCTCTACGCCAAAATCCACAAGGTTGCTCCGACCGGCGCCACCGTGCTAATTAACGGCGAAACCGGTACCGGCAAGGAGCTAGTCGCCAAGGCCCTGCACACCGAAAGCCCCCGCAAAAGCGCATCGATTATCTCGGTGAACTGCGCAGCAATCCCCGATACGCTGATTGAGGCCGAGCTGTTTGGCCACGAAAAAGGCGCCTTCACCGGCGCCGCCAGCACCCGCGAAGGCTTAGTCGCAGCCGCTGATGGTGGCACTTTGTTCTTAGACGAAATCGGCGAGCTACCACTAGAGGCGCAAGCGCGCTTATTGCGCGTACTGCAGGAGGGCGAGGTTCGGCCGCTGGGCTCGGTGGAATCCCATAAAGTTGATGTTCGCCTTGTGGCCGCCACGCACCGCGACCTGGGCAAGCTCGCCAAAGAAGGCAAGTTCCGCGAGGATTTATACTTCCGCATTAACGTGGTACAGCTGAAGCTGCCGCCGCTTCGCGACCGCGGCAAAGATATTCTCTCGCTGGCCGAGACGTTTGTCCGCCGTTACTGCCAACAAGTGGGCAAGCCGGTTCTAACGCTGACACCCGAAGCCGTACAGGTAGTAACCACCCACCACTGGCCAGGCAATATTCGCGAGCTAGAAAACGCCATTCAGCGCGCCGTTATTCTGTGTGATGGCGACCAGATTGATCACACCTTGCTCGATATCGAACTCGACGCCAACCGACCACTAAACAATAGTGAAAACACCAACCCGCACCAACTCAATGAACAGCGGGTGAGCGATAAGCTCGAGAGCCACCCCGACCCACAAGAAGACCTCTCGCTTATCGATTACTTTCAGCGCTTTGTCCTAGAGCATCAAGACACCATGAGCGAAACAGAGCTTGCGCGAAAGCTCGGCGTAAGCCGAAAGTGCCTTTGGGAACGCCGCCAACGCTTGGGCATACCCCGCTCACGCGGCAGTAAAGCCGGCGAAAAATAGTCAGCCCAACCCTGAAACGCCACCCTCGGCAAGCCCAGAACCCACAGTGGACCTCCAAGGATGGAGGAAGTGCAGAAGATTGTCTGGAACAATCTCTGTGGACCTCCAAGGATGGAGAAAATGCAGAAGATTGTCTGGAACAAGCTCTGTGAACCTCCAAGGATGGAGGATGTGGAGCAATCTCCGTAGACGCGGCTTCCCGAAACACTGCACCTGCGCAAAGATCGCCACTCCCCAAATTTCCTTCACAACTTTCCTTCACAACCGTCCTTTACAACTTCCCTTGCTAGCCTCTTAGCCTTCCCTCCTCGCTAAAGGCTTACCGGCGCCAACCACTTACAGAGGTCTACGTAATTCAGTGGTTTAGGTAATTTTTTTAGCGTCTGCGGGAACCATTTGGTACCGCGTGCATCCTACCAAGTAACACTTTGAAGCGCCAAAAAGGCCCTTTACACGCACCCCAAGGAATACCTTGACGCGTTAATCCCGAATTTGACATGAAACAAGTGAATAATGCCCAGTAAGGCTTATTATGTTTACTTACATTATGGGCGTTTCCGCCAAAGTGTTACCGCTTTGATTCAAGCGTAACATCATCGGAACATCGGGTAACGCAAATCGCCAGCCACAACTCCCTCCCCCTGCCCCGAAAACATCGCAACCTATTGTTTTTTATATATTTTATACTTTTGGCACAGCTAGTGCTTTGTATAGACACATAATAAAAACAATAAAGAATAATAAAAAGCAAACCAATAACTAATAACAACAATAAATAATAAGAACAGATATTTTTAATAACTATAAAAACAAAAAATAATAATAACAGCGTAAGAATAACAATAAGATAAAGAGCATTAGCTACGACCGACAGGACGGGCAACAGCTTGGCAATTGCGGACATGGATGTGTCCGATTAGTAGACAAAAATTCGGGCGGGAAGGTTTCATACCTTCCCGTTTTCATTTATACCCCATTCCCACCACCATCTAACATTTTGACCTAACCCAGCACTCGCTTCAGCACACCCGTAAACCTTCGCGCCACCCGCTACAGCACTAGCAGCGCCTTTAGTGGCCCGAATAGGCTCTGCTGCGTTTACTGGCCCGCGCCGAGACAGCTCACCGACGGATAATCCGTGGTACACTCGCGCATCATTGTCTGACTCACCGCACATCATGCTAAAACGTTTATTTAAGCTATTGTCTTCGTCGCCGTCTTCCAGTCAGGCGACCATCACACGACAAGAACACCCTATCGAGCTCAAGCAACTGAGCCCCGCGGCAACCAAAGTCTGCTCGCAGCTGCAACAAGCCGGCTATCAAGCCTATATTGTGGGCGGCGGCATTCGAGATAGCCTGCTACAAACCAAACCCAAAGACTTTGACGTCGCCACCAGCGCCACGCCAGAGCAGGTTCGCCAAGTGTTTCGCAATGCGCGCATCATCGGCCGACGGTTTAAAATTGTACACGTGCGCTTTGGCCGCGAGGTTATCGAGGTAACGACCTTTCGCGGCCACCACGAACAAGGCAAGGCACGCGAAGCAGTTCAGTCTGAGCAAGGCTTGCTGCTGCGCGATAACGTCTATGGCGATATCGAGTCCGACGCCATTCGGCGCGATTTCACCATCAATGCGCTTTATTACGACCCCACGACTCAAACGCTGATCGACTTTACCCAGGGTTTGCGCGACATCGAGTCGCGCACCCTGCGCATTATCGGCGACCCCAGTGAGCGCTACCGCGAAGACCCGGTACGCATGCTCCGCGCCGCACGCTTTGCCGCCAAATTGGGATTTGATCTGGCCCCCAGCACCGCCGAGCCAATCTACCAGCTCGGTGAACTGCTGGACCATATCCCATCGGCCAGGTTGTTTGAAGAAGTACTTAAGCTGATGCTGGGTGGCTGTGCCACCGCGACCTTCACAAGCCTTGAAAAGTACGACCTCTTGCGCCACCTGTTCCCGGGTGTGAGCCCGCTGGTGGATGCCAGCGCATTTAACCGCAAGCTTATCGACCTCGTGTGCGTAAACACTGATAAGCGCATCCGACAAGGTAAGCGCGTCACTCCCGCTTTCATATTTGCGGCCTTTTTATGGCTGCCACTGCAAGCACAAATCAGGCACTTAACCCAAAACGGCACCAAGATTGGCGAAGCCAAGAATACCGCTATATCCGGTGTGATTGCCCAACAACTAGTGCGCACGGCAATTCCCAAGCGTTTTCTGATTCCCATGCGCGATATTTGGTTTTTGCAACACGGCTTAGAACGCCGGCCGGGCAAGCGCTGCTTTGCCACCCTAGAACACCAGCGCTTTAGAGCGGCCTACGACTTTTTGCTGCTGCGCGAAGATGCGGGCGAAAATCACAATGGCGCCGGTACCTGGTGGACGGAATTCCAACATGCTGACGAAGCCCGCCAACAAGAATTGCTCGAGAGTCTCGGCCAGCAAAGCCCGCAAAATGGCGACCCCGCATCAGAAAGCAAAAGACGACCGCGACGCCGGCGCCCCCGAAAGGCTCCGCCGAAAGAATAAACATGACGCACACGGTATTTATCGGTCTAGGGAGCAACCTGGGCGACCCGAGTTCGCAAGTGAAGCAAGCAGTTACCGCACTTGATGCCATTGCAGACACGCAGCTCGTTTGCTGTTCGCCGTGGTATGCAAGCGTTGCAGTTGGCCCTGCGCAGCCGAACTATATCAACGGCGTGGCACAACTTGTTACCGGCCTGCCACCTATCGCACTACTGGATGCTCTGCAAGCCATCGAACACAACCACCACCGCGTGCGCAAAGAGCGCTGGGGGCCTCGCACTCTGGATCTCGATATACTGCTTTGGAATAATACATGCATTAATAGTGAGCGCTTAACCGTACCGCACCCTTATTTGGAGGCGCGCAGTTTCGTACTGTTGCCGCTTGCCGATATTGCCCCCAAATTAATATTGCCCAACGGCAAAAGCGTAAGCGCACTGGCCGCAAACTGCGACCGCAGCGAAATTACACGACTCTCGCCACCATCAAACCATTAAGCTAGCCTTTTAAACCCGCTTTGCAAACTGCCGCAAACACTCTAATTGTGACAGCTAACCCTACCGAGGATGCCTATGGCCTACTGTAGCGAACCCTTAACAAAAACCATCACTATTTTAAGCCTGCAAAAACTCAAAAAGGAACGCGAAAAGTTTACCTGCGTTGCGCTTTATGACGCGCCCATGGCGGCGATGGCCCAACAAACGGGCGTCGAAGCAGTTTTGGTCGGCGACAGTTTGGGCATGACCGTGCTGGGTTATGACTCCACCCTACCGGTGACCATGGAGCATATGCTTTACCACGTTGAAGCGGTGGCCCGCGGCAATAAAAAGTCTCTAATTCTCGGTGATATGCCATTTATGTCCTATGCGACAACGGACCAAGCCATGCACAACGCCATGCGCATTATGCAAGCCGGCGCACACATGGTAAAAATTGAAGGCGGCGACTGGCTGACTCCAACGGTAACCATGCTCGCCGAACGCGGTATTCCGGTATGCGCGCACCTAGGACTGACGCCGCAATCGGTCAATAAGTTAGGCGGTTTTAGAGTGCAAGGGCGAACGCAAGATCAAGCCGACAAACTGCTAGCCGATGCTATCGCGCTGGAGCAAGCGGGCGCGGATGTGCTAGTACTCGAGTGCGTGCCCAGCGCGCTCGCAAAAAAAATCACCCAAACCCTAACAATACCCACCATCGGCATTGGTGCCGGCAAAGATACCGATGCGCAAGTACTGGTTATTAACGATATTCTGGGCCTAACGCCCAAGCCGCCCAAGTTCAGCAAAAACTTTTTACTGGAAACCCAAGATATTCCCAGCGCACTGACCAAGTATGTGCAGGATGTAAAAAGCGGTGTCTTCCCCAATGCGGACCATATCTTCGAATAGTACCCGCCCGCGCGTTATAGGCCCAAGCGGCGTAATTTCGGGGTTGTTTGTCTACGGCAGCCTCGGCCCTAACGCCGAAAATGCGCATTATTTAGCCAAGCTTAGCGGCCGCTGGCAAAAAGCCTATGCTGACGGCCGCCTTTACCCCAACGGCTTACCAGGCACCGAAGGCTATCCCGCGTTAGACCTCACAGATACCAGCACACAGGCAAAAGGCCTGCTCTTTACCTCTCGACAACTGATCAGTCGGTGGCAGGTTTTGGACGATTTCGAAGGGCCGGCTTATCGACGTCAAATCATTAAAGTCCGACTGAGCAACGGTAGACATCAACTCGCTTACACCTACGGTTATTGCGGGGCAGAGAGCGCTGGCTAGCGTTTTAGCATAAACAATCCCTGCCTATTTGCTCCGCTAAAGGCGCACTGCCACAATTCGCCACAATTCAACCCGCATTGATCACTGTTAAGCCCTAAGTTCGCCAGATCTCTTTGCTGAAATAACCTTAACCCCGACGGACAAAGGTTATTTATATGCTCAATGACACTTTCCCCAACCAACGGATCTTATTGCGTGACACCCGTGCGAATTTGCATCCGATTTTCATCGCTCCCGCCTACCGCGCCCGCACGCGAGCACCTTGGCGACGGATAACGCAGCTGTTGCTGTCGATAGGCGTTTTACTCGGTGCATCAATTGGTCTTCAGCAACGCGCTGTCGCCGAACCTTGGCACGCCCCCCAAACCGGCGCCTTGATGCTGAACGAGCAAGCGGGGCAGGACGGGCAAGCCCAGACCCAACCGGCCACGCTACTCAGCACCGACGTCGAGGCGACCATTAGCGGCCTATTGGCAGATGTGACCTTCAGTCAAACCTTTAACAATGCATCTGCGCAAACCCGTGACGGCGACTATTATTTTCCGCTGCCCGATAACGCTAGCGTGTATCAAATGACACTGAAAATTGGCGACCGAGTGATTCAAGGGGAAATACGGGAAAAGCGCGAAGCCCAAAAAATGTTTGAGCAAGCAAAAACCGCCGGCCAACACGCAGCATTAACACAGCAGCACCGCCCTAATATTTTTTCCCAACATATTGCCAATATTGCACCGGGCGAAACCATTGCGGTCACACTGCGCTATTTACAGCCCATTGCTTATCAACAGGGGCAATTTGAATGGCGTTTACCAACCACCATAACACCGCGTTACGCGCCGCTAACACCTTCGCCTGAGCATCCCGTTGGCGACGACTCTAGCGATACAGTCCCCACTCAACCCGAGCACGACTAAGCCGTTGACGATAATGGCGGCCAAGGCCCCCAAAACAATAGCAATAGCAATAGCAATAGCATCGCCGCCTCTGGCTGGTCACTCCCTCGCGCGCTACTCGGGGCTTTTGCGGTGCCGACGGGCAATGCTTTTTCGGTCAATATTTCGCTCGATAGCGGATTCCCTTTAAGTCGGCTCGAAGCGCTATACCATGATCTTCATATCGAAAAATCTGCCCAGCGCCACCAAATACGGCTTCAAGATAGTCGCGCCGCTATGGCTAGTGACTTTGTACTGCAGTGGGCGCCTCGCCCTACACATCAGCCTCAGGCAGCAGTATTTACCGAGCGGGTGGCCGGCGATGATTACGCGATGCTGATGGTACTGCCCCCTCACCAGACCAAGGCAAGCGCAAAAATTCCTCGCGACATTATTTTTATTATTGACACGTCCGGCTCGATGTCGGGGCCGTCGATTGAACAAGCCAAGCAAAGCCTCGCATTAGCCATCGAGCAATTAACACCTGAAGACCGTTTTAATATTATTGCCTTTGAATCGAACACCCAAGCGCTTTATAACGACCTAACCGTCGCCAATCGCGAGGCGCTTGACTATGCAAAACACTGGATAAAAAACCTAGCGGCCAATGGCGGTACCGAAATGCTACCGGCCTTAAAGGCCGCATTTAACCACAGCGACGACAAGCAACGGTTACAGCAAATTGTATTTATGACCGATGGCGCCGTCTCGAATGAAAAAGAACTGTTTAGTGAAATTCATACATCACTCGGGCACGCACGACTATTTACCGTAGGCATTGGCTCTGCGCCCAACCACTTTTTTATGCGCAAGGCAGCCCAATTTGGGCGCGGCACTTTTACCACCATTGGCGATGTCAAAGAAGTCGCCCACAAAACACACGCACTGTTTAAAAAACTCGATAGCGCGACTTATCGAGATATTCATATCGACTGGCAAACACATGCCGAGCAATACCCCAAAAAAGTCGGCGAACTTTACGCAGGTGAAGCCTTACTGGTCGCCAGCCGGCTTTCCTCCCGGCCCAAAAAAATCGACATAACAGGTCACTCGGCGTTGGGGCCGTGGCACACAACCATAAACCTTGATGACGCCAGCAACAACAGCCCCGGCATTGCCAGCCATTGGGCACGCCAAAAAATAGCACAACTAGAGGATTTAGGAGTGACCGGAGCAATCGATGAAACAGCGCTGAAATCCCAGGTCGTGAGCATTGCACTAAAACACCAGTTAATGAGCCGCTTCACAAGCTTTATTGCGATAGAACCACTAACACCCAGCGCGAGCGATGCCGGTTTAATAACCCAACAAAAACCAACACTGAAAAATGTGCCCTACCCACAGACGGGAACTTGGTCCAATTTTGCATGGTGGACTGGCATTTTGTGCTTTATGGGCTATTTATTGATGCATGCCATTCGACACGAGCCTTAATCATGAGCACGATCATTGTTAGTACACAAACTTCACGGCGGTCCGTTTTTTCAACGAAATTTTCAACGGTCGCAACTGTAGTTTTTTTAAGTGTCTCACTATTAGGTTTTGGTAGCAGCTTGTGGATTCACACCAAGGCCCAGCTGGCCCAATACTTGATTGCTCACGCGTGGCAAAAAACACTGGCTGCAAACGATGCCGAGGCCACGATTAAACCCTGGCACTGGGCAGACACTTGGCCTGTTGCGCGGCTGCGAATACCCGAGCAAGGCATCGACCTGTACGTACTGGCTGGTGCACAAGGCAATAGCCTTGCTTTTGGTCCGGGGCATATTAGTAGTACCCAGCTACCCACCCAGCAAGGGACAGTGGCTATCAGTGGCCACCGCGATACACACTTTAATTTTTTGCAGCATGTATCGAAAGGGACAGCAATAGAACTCCAAAATAGCCGCGGCCAATGGCGGACCTATCGCGTTACTGGGCTAGAAATAAAAAACAGCAGTACCGAACCTTGGCAAATCGATACCTCTGCCGACCTGCTCACGTTAATTACCTGTTACCCCTTCGATGCGGTCGCGCCGGGTGGGCCACTGCGCTATCTGGTGACGGCGCAGCCTTTGCCTTTGTCGATGCACTAATTTTTGATGCTAAAACGCCCGCGGGATCGCCAAACCAATCGCTAAAGCACTTTGGGTTGGCAGTAAATTTCTTTACTGCCATTGATTACTGGCACTTGCGAATTGCAACAGGCACTGATTTAAAGGCGGGTGTTAGACTTTGCGGATCGAAATCTTGGCTGATTAAAACATTGGCTTCGGGATAATATGCGAGAACATTGCCCGGCGGTATATCAAACGCCTGCGCCGTCATCTTTTTCAGCTCGCCAACCCGCGAGCGGACATCCAGCAAGTCGCCATTGCGAATTGAAAGGCTTGCCATGTCATCGGGGCATAATAGCAGCGCGCGACGCCCTGCATTGTAACGATAACTGTCGTACTCTTCGTAAATTATGCTATTAAATTGCCCCTCGCTACGGACACTGGCTAATAAAAACGGGAATTCTTCTGAACTCAGTGATCGCGCTAATATGTGAACAACAAAAGCCGCCTTGCCGGAAGACCTATTAAAAACAGGGCTATGCATTAAACGGTTTTTGACATGAAATTCTTTTTTTGCAATGCCAATATCGCGCAACGCCTCCATGCCCGGCACAATATCTGCGATAGCCTCGCGCAGATGTTGATGATTTTTAAAGCCCGCAAAGGGTATGGGTGACTTAGGCAATAATAACTCAGCCAGCGAAGCCAAAACATCCACCTCAGAGCGGGCATTGGCGATGCGCTCTATACCGCCATCGCTCAAACGAACAAAATTAAACATCGATTCTTGCGTCGTCGCCTGCGCTTCCTCGTCGCGAGCGAGCACCGGCAGCACCAGCGCTTCGCTGGAATCTACTCCGTGCACGTGCCCCGCATTCAGCGTAGTGGTTAAGAAAAGCTTAAAATTAATCTTATCTAGCGCTGCTTCAACCCAGGTGGAATCGGGCGATGCACTGAATAAATTGCCGCCGACAATACAAGCGCATTGAATATGACCGCTGGCAGCGGCTTTTAACGCGTGTAACGTATCCAAGCCCTTGCGCACAGGCAACGCTGCGCCAAAGGCCTTTTCCATATTGGCCAACACCTCGTCAGCTAGCACCGGTTTAACGCCAATAGTGCCAATGCCCTGCACATTACTATGCCCGCGCAGCGGCAACAAACCCGCGCCTGGTCGCCCCACCATGCCCCGCAACAGCGCCAAGTTTGCTATGGCTTCGACATTTTGCACCCCGCCGCGGTGGTGCGTCATGCCCATGCCCCACGCAAAAACCGCCGACCTTGCCAAGCAATAGGCATCGGCCAAGGTACGTATTTGCGCTTCGCAAACGCCACTGAGCGCCTCGATTTCCGGCCACTCGGTGGCCATAATGTCAGCTTTATAGGGCTCGAAATCCTCGCAATATTTGTCGATAAACTCGCCATCAACCGCTGTCGTTGAGGCCTGTTCGAACAAGGCTTTGGCAATCCCCTTAAACAGCGCAAGGTCACCGCCAATTTTGGGTTGAATATACAGCGAAGCGATTTCTGTGCCGCCCGCGATCATCGACTTAGGGCTTTTGGGCACGGCAAACTTAACTAGGCCGGGCTCCTTGGCCGGATTAATCACAATGACTTGGCCGCCGCGATCGCGACACGCTTTTAACTGATGAATAAAGCGCGGATGGTTCGATGCAGGGTTGGCACCTATCACAAAAATGCAATCACAAAGTGATAAATCCTCGAGCTCGACCGTTGCAGTGCCGGTACCGATGGTAGAGCCAAGGCCTACACTAGTGGCTTGGTGACAATAATAAGAACAATTATTCACATTATTGGTGCCGTAAGCGCGCGCCAATAACTGCAATAAAAAGCCCGCCTCATTCGAAGATCGGCCCGACGAATAAAAAAAAGTATTGTCGGCCGGCACGCTGGCAAATTGTTTGGCGGCGTATGCCAGCGCCCACGACCAACTCACAGGCTGGTAGTGTGTGCCGTCTTTGGCTTTAAATACCGGCTCACCCAAGCGACCTAAGTGTTCTAGCTCGTGCGCGCTTAGCTCACGCAAATCGCTCAGCGAATGTTGGAATATTTCGGTGGGAATTGGGGGCTGGATATCCGTCGACTGAGCCTGAATGCTTTTATTGCACACCGACGGAAATTCGCCGAGCTCATTCGTCATGCCGCCGAGCTGCCCCCCCATACCCAAACCACAAGCCTTGCAGGTATTGTTGGCCCGCAACGCCTTGGCAGATTGCTTTAAGCCGATTCGTTTAACGGTACTTAAGGTATACAGAACTTTTTTCGAACCACCGCCAACAATCGTCTTCATGCTAACACCTCACCGTTGATGTAAGCTCGAGTGTAAAGCACGCTTGCGGAGGTTGGCTAGTTTTATCCTGAAGCGCTGCCCATAGCGATGCGCGCTAGCTACCAAGCTTGCACGATATCGCCCAGCTTAATCACATCTGGCGCTAAATCCTCATCGAGAATCGCGATGGATTTAAGCGGAAACACACCCATAATGGTGACGCCACCGTAATACTTCCAGCGGTGCTTGGGCACCCCTAATGGATCACGGCCAGCCGGTTCACGGTGAAATATCCTTAACCGATCACCCGGCATTAAGCGGGAGTCCACCCCTGCGTTAATCTCAATAACATCCGTATCAACACGGGATACTTGCGCTCGCAAGGGCAGACATTCAAGTGCGCGCGCCACCATATCGGATTGCTGATCGAGCAAATCGTCAACGAGTTCACCATAAGCCGACTGCCAGAACACATTAGTGTCCATTCCGTAATTTTGCGCCACTGTGACAGGATGATTGGCCTCACCGCGATAGCGCTGGCGTTTAATCAGGGCGCCACTCGGGCCGTCGTAAACACTCAGTTCAACGTTAAATTGCCGCCAATAGCTATCAGTAGCTCCCTCGTAAGTCTGGCGTGCCAGTTTTTTCCAAGGTTTAAAGCCCGTCAATAGATCAATGGCGTGCGCTTTGGTGCGATCAAACGATAAATCCACCAGCCGCCCCGTGATCAAAAACTGCGAATTGAGATCAGCCGCAGTATCGCGTATTTGCTCGGGAGTAAAAGGCGCCTGCAAACGCGAATGCGAAGGATGTGCCTGCAACCGGTGGTAAGCCGTCGCATCTGCTGCCAAAAGCCCTGCGTCATTCAGCTTTTGTGTTAGCACCTGCGGATATTCGCGCTCGACGTAGGGCATATCGACGGCATGCTGGCGGTCTTGCAGCTCCATCGGTAAAACGGCAACGCGCTTGCGATAAGAAAAACTGGGGTTGTGCTCGGCCAAACAGCGCATCTCGCTAGTTTCCATAACGATATCAGGTGCCGCCTCAACCGCGGGCGCGGGCTCTGTGTCATCGGCTCGGTTTTCCGTATTGTCTTGTGCGGGTTCATTCAAATAGCCATAAAGGCCACCGGTCGACTGTTTGTTATTCTCAGCGTTATCTAACGCCGTGTGCTGAGCGCTGCTATTAGCGGCCTGTTCGATTTTTCCACGGGGATAAGGGTCGCCATCAATAAAGGCATCCAGCGCCGACTTCCCGGTAAAAACACTGCAACCGGTCAATAATAAAAAAACACACAATACGATCGTAGACGAAAGCAAACTAATAAGCGTGCGTTTGTGACGAGGCGGAGCATTAAATAATAGCGCCAACACGAGCAGTCTCCATTAATACATCATGTAAAAGCAGTGTGGCAAGCGTTGACGCTTCTTCGCCGCCGCCTCAGCATCGCGGCCGTAACAGGATTCAAGCTCAACGCGCCCATTGGCGTTTTGATTGGCGATGCCATTAGTGCGAGACGCTCGCGCTGGCAAAGGCAATGCCGGCAGCGCCTCGGCGACATTGAGCATTGGCATTTCTTTGGTTTGCTGTGTGGTATTTGGTGAGGTTGAGGTGCGCTCGAAGTCTATGGTGTCAAGCTCTGCGCCTTCGGGAGGCTCATCGGAAAGATCATCAAATGCTCCTGTTTGGCTCGGCGCTAGCGCTAATTTTTTATCGCTAGAGTCGTCAACCTGTAATTTATGGGGGTCAACCTCATCGCCTGCAAAGTTCGCCAAACGAACCTCCCCCTCCGTTAAAAAATCGTCTTCGTCAACAATAATTTCGTGTTCGATGATCGCGAGTTGCTCTTCGGCCTCCTCATATTTTTTTGATTTTCCAACCATGCCTCCGGCAATACCTCCGACCAATAAACCAGCAGGGTGCGCGGTTACCGCAGCGGTTAATACCGACCCGATAACTGCGTTTCTCCATGAATTTTTATTGATCATCTTAGAAAATCGAGACTCAGCATCTCTAATTCTCTCCTGCTTTTTTTTGAGTACTTCCCCTCTTTCTTCTAACTCGTATTTAATATCATCGAGCATAACCTGAAGCTCTTGTGTACTATTCTCGGCGATATCACAGTGCCCTTGACCTGCGAGCATGAATATTGACAACAAAATGAAACACTTTGTTAATTTTCTCATTATTCCTCCTAGTTAAGTACTGCCGTATGAGTAAGCTAGTACTTAACCACTAATGATTTAATTTTAAATAAAGAATCAAGTTTATTCTTCTCAGACAACGCACTACCCCGATCGGTAAAACCTACAGCAAGAACCCTAAAATAATCTTCATTCTTTACGGAG
>DATBNJ010000293.1:0-8743 GCA_036554385.1 Marinagarivorans sp.
GACTGGCGTTTTTAAGAAATAATGTTCATTAAACGAACGCTTTATCGGTATTTAATTTTTGATTAAGCAGTGGCTGTGCCGAACGTTTATCTTAAATACGGGGGATGTGTTGGTATCTATGTGATTACCTGCACGCCCCGATACTGCATTGCATGGCGGACGGCCCAAACGCGGTGTTGAGTTATTTTCCGCTTTGTGTCGTTTAAGTGATTACGGGTGTTGTCTTATCTCTGCGTAAATTTATACCATATTTGGCAGCCGGCAAGAGGCGCATCGGGATAGGTGTCGCGGCAGTGACACTATTTGCCCTTTTGGGTGTCGATACTCTTAACAAAATGCCCAGCGATGCGTGCCCCAGGCTCTGTAAAGGCTTAACTTTTGGGTAATTCCCTGCCATATTTGCAATTATCGCCGTAGTTAAGGGGTTGTCGGACAGTTGGCTCGATTAGTGCTGCTCGGGTGAGCTTTGTTAAAAGCCGAGTAACGGTATCGCACCGGATGTGTTATGCATTGAATGATGTGTGCGTTAAATAATTCAGTAAAACCATATAGCGACCATTTATGTTCTACAAGCTCCAAGCACTGCGAGGCATCGCCGCTTGCATTCTCGTGTTTTATAAGTCCCCCTTTAGTGTGTTTAACGAAAAAACAAACTTTATGATAAGTAGCTACTTATTTGTCGATTTGTTTTTCATTTTATCGGGCTTTGTTTTATCGCACGCCTATGCCAAGGCTATTGAGGACGGAATCAGTTTTAAAGGCTTTATGTTGTTGCGTTGGGTGCGCGTATACCCACTGCACTTTTTTGTATTGTTGCTATTTATCGTCTACGAGGGCTTGCGCCTGACGGTGTTGGGCGGTAGTCCAGAGGCCGAACGCTCGTTGTTTGCGGTGCTAACGAATGTGCTTTTGATTCAGTCTTTAGGGGTTCACGATACGCTGACATGGAACACGCCAAGCTGGAGTATTAGCGTCGAGTTTTACTGTTATATCGCTTTTTTTGTGCTGTTAAAAACGTTAGATAATCGCTACCGGCTTTGGAGCCCAGCGATAGGTGCTGCTGTATGTTATGGCTTTTTGGTGGCCATTGGTAAGGATAATCTTAATATCACTTATGATTGGGGCATTGTGCGCTGCTTGGGCGGCTTTTATTTGGGCGTTTTTATTTACCGGTTTTCGCAGGCCAAACCTGCACTGCTGAAGACTTGCGATATTGTTCCTCTCGAGTTGTTAACGGCGCTTAGCGTTATTCTAGCTGTAAGCTTTGCTCATTTAGGCTGGTTTTTTGAGCTGTCGGCCATTGCCAGTTTTGGCCTGAGTGTTTACGTATTTTCGGCGTCCAAAAGCGGCCCAGTTGGCAGCATATTTTTAACTAAACCGCTACAGTACTTGGGCGAATGGTCGTATTCTATTTATATGATTCACTTGTTGGTGTGGACGGTGGTTACTGCGGGCTTGCTCACGGTAATGCAGCTTTCGGTCGACGAGATTACGGGATTATTCGCACTGGCGGTAGCGCTGGGGGTGTTTGCCGTATCCGTGGTTGCTTCTGTGATAACTTACCGCTACGTAGAAAACTGGCCCAGGCAGTGGGTTAAGCGCAAGTTTTTTGGTCAATCCAAGCCTCGCCCAACGTTTGCCAAGCCTCACCACCCAGCATCTTAAACGGCATTGCCGGCCGGCGCTCTCAGTACTGTTAGTCGAGCGCTGGCCAGCTTCCCTTATTGTCGCCTGTCGATCGCCTTTGTTGATCCCCGCTCTTTTTGTGTCTGATAAAAGAACAAGGAGTTCTCCCTGCAGGGTGAAGCCTGTGTAGCGGTGCCCCTCGGTAAATCACAAAAAAACAATGCTGAGGGAGCCGCTACCAGCGAGTGCTTCCCGATAGAAATTCAAAAAGCCAAGGCTTGCGGCCAAACACTTGTGTATTCGCCCTTCCAGTGATAAAAACTCCTGTAGCACCGATTCCCCCTCACTTACATTAGCGTTGGTAAAAGCGATGAAAATTATTTCAATTAATACCGCTGAAGTTCAACAATTAGCTATTGGCGACAAAAGCATTGCCTCCGGCATCTATAAAACCCCGCGCAAGGGCGCGGTGGCGATCGGCGAGTTCGGTTTGGACGGTGACAATATTGTCGATACTCAGGTTCACGGGGGCAAGGATCAAGCCGTTTACCTATACAGCGCCGAGGACTACGCCTGGTGGTCTGCGCAATTGGGGCGCGATATTCCGCCGGGCACCTTTGGCGAGAATTTAACAATATCGGGCTTTCACGATGGTGCGTTGCGCATCGGTGATCAATTGTTGATTAACGATAGCGTGCATTTGGAGATTACCGCCCCGCGTGTGCCTTGTGTAAAGTTTGCCCACAAAATGAGTGACCCTAAATTTGTCAAAAAATTTGTCGCCGCCGAGCGTCCAGGTTGTTATGCCCGAGTGTTAAAACCCGGCGTAGTCAATGTGGGCGATACGCTGCAATGGCAAACAACGGCGCAAGATTACGCAACGATTAAAGAGGTGTTTGTAGAATGGCATAAAAAGGCGTGGTCGAAAGAGGTCGCTAAAAAGGCATTGGCCTCGCCGATTTCGAATATCGCGCGGGGGATTATCGAGAGAAGGGCGGGAGTGGCTTGGTAAAATCGGTTACCTTTTTGGTGAGTTAGGATGGGGGCTGCACAAGACTTTTTGGGTTCGTTCGCAGTTTGACTTTGGCGTCATGCGTCGCTCTACCTTCTGCTTTAGTGCACTCGTGGCTATGCAAAACAACATGAATTCGTCCCGCAGGGTGAAACCTACTCTAACGCTAGGTATATGTCGGTCGCGTTTGGCCTTATCGCCACCGTTTTCAAAAGCGGGCACCAGCCTACTTGTTTGCACTGTGGGGCTGCAGCGGGAGTGATCAACGCAACGCCGAGCAGGAGCAGTCACCGCAAGTGACGCGCTCTTGCTCGCCTGAATTGACTGCGGCGGGCCCCAGATTGAGTCGTCGCTGCAGCATGGCGACGCAAGGGGTTGACTATAGCGCCCTTAGAGCCGATTGCGATTCGCTTCTAAAACTCAAGCGCCAGTTCGCTCGACGAGCTGGCGCTTTTATTGTTAGCAATAACAGGGCGCGCCTTTCCGGAAAGCCAAGGATAGCTTGGCAACCCCCAAATTTTACGGAAGCGACTCATGCATACCTACCCCGTAGTCAGCGAAATATTAGTGAGCGCCTTTCCTGAACCGGCAGTCTTTGGAGGGGGGCAGAACAGTTAGCGGCGCGCTAGGGTTAAATGTCGAAGGCAGTCACCGACTTTTGGCTGCTCTTATAGCGAAAGGCTACAGTTTAAAGATTCTGCTTATTCAGAGGTTAAGGTTTTTTGGGAAAGTCAAAAATAATGCCAAAACTTATAGAGAGGCCTTATTTTTTGTATTTTTTAGGAAGCTTAGGGGGTAGGGAGGGTGTGGAATTTTTAGGGGGCTAAAAATTCCATAGCGCGAGTTTCTGTTACTTAGCAGTCTAGCTGATGAAAAAGACGTTGTCTGCAAAAAAATAATTTTTTTTAATATTTATGCTTGGCAAGTTTTTAAATTTGTTTCATAGTCAGTTCAAGCCTTGGGATAGCGCAGTTGGCGAGTCGCGGTTGAGTTAGCGTTTGCGTAAGCTTGCTGCACTATAGGATTCTTGGTGAGCACTGCTCCGCGTCGTTAGATGTTGGGGCATAGGTTAGAGGAAAGCAGTTAGAGGATAGATAGAACGTTTCAGATTAATTAGTGATTTACCTATTTTATTCGGAGAACACAATCTATGGCAAAGCGAGCAAGCGCGAGACGTAATACAGCTTACCCAGCAAATAATTCTCATGGCTCAGGACGAAACAACCAACGCAAAAAAGGAAATAAACATCAGAACCTCCCCGGTTTGGAAAGTGCCGAAATATTTGAACTCAACGCTCGTCAGCAAGTCTCTACCGCCTACTCCCCTCAACAAGATTTACAACCTCTTCGTGCCCGCAATAAGGCACAAAAAAATTACATTAATGCGATTAAGCATAGCTGCCTAACCTTCGGGATTGGTCCCGCGGGTACGGGTAAAAGCTATTGTGCAGGCGCATTGGCGGCAGAGGCTATGCAGAATGGTCAAATTGAGCGCATTATTATTACTCGGCCAGCGGTAGAGGCAGGGGAAAACTTAGGTTTTTTACCCGGCGATATTGATGAAAAGTTTGCGGCCTATATCGATGCATTCCGCGATATTCTCAACGAGCGCTTGGGGGCCGGTACCGTGAAATATTTAATGCGCCATGGTCGCATCGTTGCTGCGCCACTAGCCTATATGCGCGGCAGAACCTTCAAAGAAGATACGTTTGTTATTTTAGATGAAGCACAAAATACCACGCCGTCACAAATGAAGATGTTTTTAACGCGTATTGGTGAAAACTGTAAAGTTGTTATCAATGGTGATATCAAGCAAAGTGATATTAAAGGCCCCAATGGTTTAAGTGATGCGATTAAACGTCTTGGGGGCTTAAATAGCGTTGCCATTCACGAATTCGAGCGAGACGATATTGTACGCAGCGGACTAGTTCGCGCCGTAATCGATCGCTATGAAGTGGAGTAAACCTCATGCATTCCCCCGCGTAAAAGGTGCGCCCGTTACGCGGGGGAATTAAGCCTTATTCGACAGTGTCTAAATCCGGTTGATAAATGGGTGTAAAAGCGGGTGCGGTGATAGCGGCACTTAATACCAGTTTTCCGGTAATTACGCCGCGTTGCGCTAGTATGCTGTTAGCAAATTTTTTTAATTTAGAGCCCACTCCCAGCACCACAATGATGGACATGATTTTGTACGGGTCGATATTAATATTCAGCGTACTCACGACTTCGTCGGCATAGCGCTGCTGTAGTTCTGTAATTTGTTTTTGCACATTAGGTATCGTGCTGTCGAACACGATATTAATGCTGCCTGCCATTATGCCTCCATCGGTGCCGCCAAAATATTCCGCGAGCTGTTTATGAATCATGTCGACAATGGCTTGTGAGCGGCTGTCGCAGTCTCGTTCGGTGACCATCTGATCCAGTTGTAACAATAAACTTTCGGGTAGTGAAATACTGATCCTGCTGAGCTTATCTTTAGTGGTCTCCATTGTGCCATCCCCCCTCAGGTGGAATAAAGATGCGGTAAATCGATTAAGCGATAGCTTCCATCGCTTAAGGGTGTGTCAGGCTCGTTTTGGGGCACAGGATTTGGTTTTAGCGCAACCGCTTAAGCGCGAAAAAACGATAACTTGATCACAGCGTGTTCTTTGCAAGCATATGCGATGCCAACGGGTGAATTCAACGTAATAGTGTATTCTCGCCCCATTTGTAAGCAAGTTTATGAAAAACTCGCCAGAATAAGTCTTGGATATGCTTTAGCTGACTAACAGCGATGGGCGCTCATAACCAAATGGCTGGCTGAGGCGGTTTGAGTGGGCTGGCGGATGTCGAAGATTTTAACGTGGAGGGAAATTTTGGTGCACGAAGGGCAAAAAAAACCGGCGCATTGCGCCGGTTAGCGTTTAATCAATAACGTTTTGGCGGTTATTCCACAGACAGGTCGAGAGTCCCTGAAAGGTTTGGTACCGTCCAGTCTATCCACTCGTCAACATTGATCGCGCCGTAATCGGTAGCGACCGTGCCGGTATTACCATTTTGGCCCAGTAAAAAGCGGTTAATGTTTTGTGTTAATGGCTGGCTAAAGGCGCCGTTCCACTGGCAGTGAGACTGCCCTTCAGCAACAAATGTCACGGCATCTTCAACGCCTAATGCTTGATAAATTCGCTTGCCCGCGATAGTTGCTGCGTAGGTTGATTCGAAGTTAAGGCCGCGCCAATCCGTAAGCCGCCCGTGGTTATCAATAACCAGTAAGCCGCGCGGTGCAATAAGCCCAACGACTTGGTGTGTATCTACAGGTAATCGATCGGTTTGATTCACTAAGGTGAAAGCTGATGGCGAGAACCATGGGCGGTAGCCAGTTGTTGCGTGAGAAGGCTGCTCGCCGCCGGCACCGGGCCCGTTAAGATCGGGGATCAGTTTTAATGACGACAGCCCGCCAACGCCGGATTCTACCGGAATGGTCAGCGCAATTCGGCCATCGAACGCGCCCGCGACAAATGCGGCCTTGCCGAGCCGAGAGCAGCCGGTAACGGCCAGCCGTTGCGCGTTGATCACCCCGGGGTTAGCTTCAATCACATCGATCAAGCGGCTAACGCCCCAAGACCACGCGGTTAGCAGGCCGGCATTGGTTTGGCCCTGGTAAAGTGAAAAGAATGGTCCGGTAAGCGAGCTTGTATCCGCGGCTAAGTCGGCAGAGTTAAAGTTAATAACAGCTACCCCGTTTTGTCGAAACAGCGCCGACATTTCTGGCGCTGCTGAGAATGCAATAACCGCTGGGAAGGGGCCAGAGCCTGAAGGTGTGGTGACGGTTGCACTAAAGCTGAGGTCTCTGCCTTCGTGGCTTACGTTGACTGAAATTCTGCTAGCGCTAACGCTCCCAGACACACTATCGGGCTTAGGTGGTTTCTCGCCGTATAAATAGTTGTAAGCCTGTTTCAGTGTTTCCTGTCTTCGGCAGCGCCACTCGCTTTTATCGGTAATGCGCGTGCCATCCAGTTTTGTAAATGGGTCTGGCAGGTTTGGGTTGTTCGGCAGCGAGTTTCCACTCGGGAGGTTGCCAACCGTGCAATCCGCGCCTGGGTTTTCCGCTGATACGGGCGGCGGTGGCGGTGCCGGTGGCTCTACAAACTCGCCGTCGACTGAATAAATGGAAATGCCGCTAATGGTTGCGTTATCTTCAGAGCGAGTCAGGGTAATGGTGAGTTTTTCGTCATTAACGGCAATATTGTCGGCGCGAACCGTATAGGCGAAATCGTGTCCGGCTTCGGCGAAAAGGTCTAGGTTGGTAAAAACGGTGCTACCTTCAATATCGGCACTGAAAATGCGGTCGCCGGCAGCGGTGTTGTACATTTCGACAAAGTGCAGCTCTACAGAATAGGTCTCGTTAGTGACGGGAATTTCGTAAGTAATGGTTTCGCCATACAGTTCTGACTGATACATCGCGTCGGCATCCGTACCCTCGATTGGGTCCGTAGTGCTATTGGGCGTGCCCGATCCGAAACGGTCTGCAATATAGCTGTTGCCGCCAATCGTAATCTCGCCGCCGCCTGCGTTAATGCCTAGAATAAAAGGTGCCGTTTGCGCCGCTGTGCTGCTTGATGACGCCACGCTAGCGCTACTTGGTAAAGGTGCTGAGCTAGAGACAGGTGCGGCCGAAGACGAGCTCGGCGCCACGCTAGCGCTACTCGACGACACCGTAACAGCTTCGCTACTGCTAACAACAGCGGTTGTGGACGACGAAGAAACCTCGCCTCCCGTGCAGGCCGAAAGCAGCGTTGCGGCGGCGATTGAACTCGCCAGCGGGAGTCGTTTGACAAAAATCTGTTGCATAGTAATTGCACCGTTATTGTTATGGAGCCGCCGCGAAAAACAAAAAAGTTGATGCAGCCACTGGGTGAAAAATGACAATGAGTGTCGACGTTATATCACCCCATAAATAACTCTGCTTGAGGACTGCGGTTCGATTACAGAGGTGTGTCACAAAACAATAAATAGGCCTATGCTACGGTTTAAAAAGAGCCTGAATTTTGGCAAAAATAGCTCATTTTTGTTTTGACTATAACAGCTTAAAGTGTCACATATGGATTGTTATTGTTCTCATGTGGTTATTGGTAAGGCCGGTTGTGCAATTGTTGAGCTTGGGGATTAACGCCTTGTCTCACGCCCTAGGCGTAAAAAAATACGCCTAGGGCAACGCTAAGAAAGTGATGAAATAGCAAAGCAGTAGCACGACAAATCGAGCGATAAGCCGGCCAAATTTTGGCTGAAAAAAACGCCCGCGCAGGCGAGTTTTTTCAGTGCCATGTGCCATTGGTGATAAAGTTCTGAAGGCACGCGCGGGTGGTTTATTCGTCCTAAATGGCAGCGGGTGCCGGTGCGTTTAGGCTATCGCGCACTGCAGTTTTTTGGATTGGATGCAGTTGCGGCCATTGAGTTTGGCGTTGTAGAGCATTTTGTCTGCCGCGCCCACAAGCTGGTGTTCAGAGCAAAGGGCGTCTGGGTACATGGTCGCCGTGCCAATGCTTACAGTTAGAAAAGGGTGAGCGGCGTCTGGTGTTTGCTCAATACCAAGCGTTTCAACCGTGTTACGCATTAGCCTGGCGATATGCAACGCACCCTCCTCATCGCTGTCTGGCAGCAGCGCGACAAACTCCTCTCCGCCAAAGCGGCAGGTCAGGTCGGCTGGCCGTCGCTGGCAAGTGACAAGAGCCTGCGCGACGACTTTTATGCACTCATCGCCTTTCAGGTGCCCAAAGGTGTCGTTATAGCGCTTGAAGTGGTCAATATCGATCATCAGGATCGACAGTGGCGATTGGTCGCGTATCGCGCGCTTGTGCTCGAGCCTTAAGGTTTCGTTAAAGCGGCGCCGATTGGGGATTTGGGTGAGGTGGTCTAGGTACGTCAGTGTGGATAACGCTTTTTGCTGATGTGCATTCAGCAGGTGCGCACGTACTCGCGCCAGTACAACACTGAGGCTCGCGGGTTTAAGAATATAGTCGACCGCGCCCATCGTGAGGCCGTGAGTCTCGTGGCGCCGATTCCGACTGCCCTGTTAGAAAGATAATGGGGATATGTGCGGTGGTGTCGTTTTCCTTGAGTGCTTGG
>DATBNJ010000303.1:0-11114 GCA_036554385.1 Marinagarivorans sp.
AGGCGGGCATTACGTCATTTTCGATTGCCCAGCCAGCGATGCCTTCGGCATTGCGCATAAATTCACGCGCGCGATCGTTAACGACCGCTAAGTCGAAGTGGTTGGGGAAACGACCAATTTTAATATCCTGGATGGTGCCCAACAGCTCGCTTGGCACTTGTGCGTTGGGGAACAGGTCTTGAATGGTGTTGCGGTATTCGCTGCTGGTGAGCAGTTTCAGCGAGCGCTCACTGTATATAACAGGGTTTTCTGCGCTACATGCGGCAACTTCGGGCGCGCGCCAGGTATCCATTAATGCGGTGACATCGGCCGCGCACTGGCCAACACAGTCAGCTGTGCCATCAGTGGTCTCGCCTTTTTTCGGCATGTTCGATTCGACGTAAGTGTGCAGAATTGAATTCAGTGGGAAGTTGCCCAGTTTGATCGGCAGTTGTGTTAAGCCTTCACCTTTGCCTTCGGCACCGTGGCAGTCGCTACACATTTGATCGTAGATGGCTTGGCCATTGCTAATATCAGTGGTGAAGTCGCTGAATTGGGTGGTTTCGATAGCGGGCGCTGAAGAGCTGGTCGCTGCACTGGAGCTAGTGCCTGAGCGCAAGCTCCATAGGTAAGCGGCGATATCGTCGGCGCAATTATCATCCGCCGCACAAGTTGCGGGGTCTTGACCAAAGTTTGCTGAAGGCATTTGGTCGCTAATGTAGGCCGAGAGACCTTCGACGGTATTTTCGAATGGACCGTTGGCGTAGCTTTCGCTTGGGTATTGGAAGCCATTGACGTCGAACGCGAAGCTTCCGAAGGTGCCGTCGCCATTGTCGGTATGACAGGCTGAACACTGAACATCAAACTTGGTAAAACCTTGATCGGGGTCACCGGTAAAACCAGTGGCAACACTTGAAGAGCTGGATGCGACGGGCTCAGAGCTCTGCGTTGGCGCTGAAGAGCTCACTTGCGGCGTTGAAGATTGTGTCACCACACTTGATGAGCTGGTTACCGAGTTGTCTGAACTGCTACCGGTTACTTCACCGCCGTCGCAGGCTGCTAAAACCGCCGTGCTCAGTGCTAGGCCCAAAAGTTTGGCCGATGTTCCCAGTAGCCTTGGCTTGTGGTGTGTTTTCACAATGAGCCTCCGCGTTGTTGTATTTGTCATAGTGCGCTCCCAGTTGCTAGCACCCGATGGTGGAGTGCTTTGGTCTTGCTGAATAATAATGTTGCTGCGAATGCTCGACTCGCAATGTTGTGTTTTAAATCGCTACAAGTCTTAGGGTTTGCGGTAGAGAATACAAAACAATCAAGCTGATTGCGTGAACTAGAGCGCGACGATATTGCAAAATTGTGAACTCGGAGGGCGGTTGCTAAGCGCGCGCTTGCTGGGCGGTGTAATGTCGCGTGTTTCGGAGGCGATAGGTGAGTTGAAAATGGCCTTCGGTGTCATGGCGTGGCGCCAAATTCAACGCTTGTTGGGCTTTCTTGTAGTCTTTATATGGTTTTTTTTACCTCAAATAGATGTTTTTATTGCCGTGGTGGATAACGCAGCTGGCGCTACGCTCGGACGCGATGAAAACAATGATCGACAGGCAATCTCATAAACCAATGATGCGTTATTGCCTGGAAAGTATTCTTTTTTTGTTCGAATTTTGTGCTGTGAGCGGGCTTAACATTTTAATTGAAAGCGGCCGGCTAATTTTGAGAGCTGTTGGCACCAAAGCGCTTACGCATCGCTTGCTCTAAACCCCGAGCAATGGCGTCGGATTCGGATTCAACACCATAACACCGCTGCGGAAGCGACCATTGTTTTCCCGTTGGGCTTATTTTGTGATCTCTCAGGGTAAAGCAGCGTTCACCGTGCCGAGCGACTAAGTCGCCATTGCCGTCGCGGTAGCTTGTTATGGCCCGGCCTTCTGTTGCGCTTAGCTGATCTCGTGATTGCTGTTGCAATTGCTCTCGCAAGCGTGAATCAAAGACGTTGGAAAATTTCGAGTGGTTGCCTAATGTCGGCATCAGTGCTGGTGAAATGCTTGGCGCATTTGACGGCGGCACTGTTAGCTTTAGTGCAGAGGTCAGTGGGGCAGTTTCGGGCTTTGATGCGTCGAGCTCTGGTTGACGCGACCTGGCGGTAACTTGTACTGGGTCGTCGGGTGCCTGTGATTGCGGGACGTGCTTAGGGCTGGCTGTTTCAGCGGGTTGCGAGGGCTCAGAAAGGGTAGGCTCAGGGCTTGGGCGGCTGAGTTTTAGTTGAAATTTGTGAGCTGGGTGGGCGAGTGACGGGTAGGTGTGTGAGCTTGCCAGCGGTTTTAACAACTGCTGAGCGCTGTGGTACGCCGCAAATACGACGACGGCGCCCAAAATAAGGCCGAGCGCCAGCATCGGCAGTGAATAGTGTTGGTTATCTAATTCGCGTTTACCATAGAGCGCTGCTAGCGGTAAATCAGCTTTGCCTTCCATGGGTGCAGTCCAGTTTATGTCCAGTGACAACTATTAATTAATGCCCAGAAAAATGACGCCCAGAAGAGCGTGGGTGCATTATTGAGTGGACTATCAGACTGCTTTTGGCGTGGTGAGTTCAGGTGAGCTAGTGCGCGGCTTTAGCGCGAGGGTTAAAGCCGCACTAAAGCCGGTGTGCTGTCGCGGCGTGCTTAGGCTCGGGTTGCACGCAGCATCCAAGCGGTTTTTTCGTGTATGCGCATGCGGTCGGACACTAGCGCTGCGGTAGATTCGTCATCGGCTTCTTGCGCTTTGCTGAGTACGCCGCGCGCAGTTCTAACAACTTGCTCGTGGCCTTTCGTTAAGATGTCGACCATTTCGCCAGAGGGGGGAATATCGTCTACCTCTTCTATGGAGCTGAGCTTGGCAAATGCTTTGTAAGTACCCGGTGCCACAACGCCGAGGGTGCGAATGCGCTCGGCAATATCGTCAACCGCGACAGCCAGCTCGGTGTAGTGCTCTTCAAACATTAAGTGCAGCTCTCGAAACTGAGGGCCGGTAACATTCCAGTGAAAGTTATGGGTTTGCAGGTAGAGCGTGTACGAATCGGCCAGCAATGCTTTTAAGCCCTCTGCAATGGCCATGCGGTTTTCTTCGGAAATGCCTATATTGATTGCAGTCATTGGATTCTCCTTTGGTGTGATTGCGAATGTGCCTACTGATAACTTGCCTTGATGGATTGATAGTAAAGCGCAATTGCTTTAGGAATACAAATAGTTTAGGGCTATCGTTTTTATAGTATCAGCGGCGTCGCATCGACTGACTGTAGTCGCCAGCTTTTGTCCATCTTGAACCCGAACGCGGTGCGAATCGGAGCCTTTTGTACAGAGAGTCATGTGATGTTGGCTCGCCAATAATTTTACGTTTTATTCGATCGCTAAATGAAACTGCGGTTTTGTGTAGCCTACCGTGTGTACGGAGCCCGTCTCGGTCCTTGCGCTTTGGGTCGCCCACTCGGTGGCCTCTAATGCGGCACTAAGATAAACGCCGTTTATGCCCAGTGGGTGGTGCCAGTAATCAAACCAAAGCGAATGGCAAGAGTCTGCGAGCCGGAGCGTTTGTGGTTTATCGAGGTTCATGGCGCTCGCATCCAAACGTTCGAGCCCTGCACTGATGCCTGCGCCGACGGTTTTCAGGGCAGCCTCTTTAAGGGTCCAGATTTTATAAAACAATGCACGTTGGGTTTGCTCGTTAGCTGAAAGGTGCAGTGCCTTGCTTTCTTGTGCCGTAAAGTAACGCTCGGCAATGTGCATAAAATCCCTGATCGGCCGCTGCGGGTGTTCGATATCAATGCCGACGGGACCTTGGTTACAAATCAAGTACGCCAAGTATTCGCCTGAATGGGTTAAATTAAAATGCGTTGGGTTACCTTGTATATAAAGCTTTCCGTGTTGCGCTTTTTTCAGGTCGATACGCTGCACCGGTTGATTCAGATGTTTGGCTAGGGCCTGTTTTAGCGTGTAGCGCCCATAGATAAATTCATGAAGACGCCGCTCGGCCTTGATGTTACCCGCGCTGGTAGATTCTTCCCGGCTAAGAAGTTGCCTCGCCTCGGCCAGTGGTAGCTCGTTTAGCAGGCTGGGGATGTGGTGTAGTGTAATTGTAATAGGCATAACGACATCGGTTACATAAGCAGTAAGGCGATTAAAACGCAAAACGCGCTAAAAGTCTCCCCGCCCTGAAATACCGCGGTAGAGCTTGAGGAGAGAAACCCGCTAATAAGCACCCACAAAAAAGCCCGAGCTGATGTTAATCGCTCGGGCTTTTTATAGTGAGGCGTTATTGCGTGCAAGCAATGGCGCGTCGGTAGTTTACTGGCGGTGGCTTAGGCTTGCTGCTCCCTCGCGATTGCGCGATAGGCGATATCGTTACGCTTGTACACGTCTTTCCAGGCAATTTTATTGGCGATTTCATAGGCGTTTTGCTGGGCTTCGGTAACTGAGTTACCCAGTGCAGTCGCACAGAGTACACGACCGCCATTAGTAACAATTTGGCCGTCTTTAAGGGCCGTACCGGCGTGGAAAACTTTGGTGGTTTGAGTTTCTAACCCGTCCAAGCCCGTAATCACATCACCTTTGTTGTAGCTGCCAGGGTAGCCGCCTGCCGCCAAAACAACACCCACGGCAGGGCGTTGGTCCCACTCGGTGGTTTTGCTGGCCAGTTCGCCAGCCAATGCCGCTTGGCAAATCTCGACTAAGTCCGATTGCAAACGCATCATAATCGGTTGCGTCTCTGGGTCGCCAAAGCGGCAGTTGTACTCAATAACTTTGGGCGCGCCATGCGCGTCGATCATTAACCCTGCGTATAAAAAGCCGACGTAGGTATTGCCTTCGGCCGCCATGCCGTTAATGGTCGGCATAATCACTTCGGCCATAACGCGATCGTACACATCGGGGGTAACCACGGGGGCCGGCGAATAGGCGCCCATGCCGCCCGTGTTTAGACCTGTGTCGCCGTCGCCTGCGCGCTTGTGGTCTTGGCTGGTGGCCATCGGCAGCACGTTTTTACCGTCGGCAATCACAATAAAGCTAGCCTCTTCGCCGTCCAGAAACTCTTCAATAACGACGCGGCAGCCCGCATCGCCGAAGGCGTTGCCGCTAAGCATATCTTTGACGGCCTCTTCGGCGGTGGCTAAGTCCATGGCAACGATCACGCCTTTACCGGCGGCCAGGCCGTCAGCTTTAATCACTATCGGCGCGCCTTTTTCTTGCAGGTAGGCAAGCGCGGGTTCGATCTCAGTAAACTTTTCGTATTCGGCGGTGGGAATATTGTGGCGGGCTAAAAAGTCTTTAGTGAACGCCTTAGAGCCTTCGAGCTGTGCAGCGCCTTTGCTGGGCCCAAAGCACGCTAGGCCGCGCGCCTGAAAATAATCCACCACCCCTTCTACGAGAGGGACTTCAGGGCCGACGATGCTTAAAATGACGTCGTTCTGTTGGGCAAATTGTGCGAGCTTTTCAAATTCCAACACGTCGATGGCAATGTTTTTTAATTTGCCGTCGCCTTGACTACCGGCATTACCGGGCGCTAGAAAAACGGTATTTACGGCAGGATTTTGCGCGGCTTTCCACGCCAAAGCATGTTCGCGGCCACCGCCGCCAATGATCAGAATATTCATTTTGTTGCCTTAAGTGTTGCCATTAAAAGCCGCCATTATTGAGTCGTTATAAACTCGGGCGACTTTTCCTAATGGGGTAAGCGGGATGACTTGTGCGAGTAACGCGAGCGCAATGCCGACGCTAGCTCGCAACAAGTACCGTTTAAATTAGTGCCGGAAGTGGCGCATTCCGGTAAACACCATGGCAATGCCCGCCTCGTTAGCCGCTGCAATGACTTCTTCGTCGCGCATAGAGCCGCCGGGTTGAATCACCGCTTTAATGCCTGCCTTGGCGGCGTTATCAATACCGTCGCGGAACGGGAAAAAAGCGTCGCTTGCCATCACCGAGCCCGGAACCTCTAAGCCCGCATGTTCCGCTTTAATGCCAGCAATGCGCGCGGAGTTTACGCGGCTCATTTGGCCCGCACCCACACCGATAGTGCGGCCGCCTTTGGCGTACACAATCGCGTTGGATTTTACCATTTTGGCGGTTTTCCAAGCGAATAATAGGTCGTTGAGCTCTTCGTCGGTAGGTGCGCGCTCGGTCACGACTTTTAAATCGTCTAAGCTAATCATACCGTTGTCGCGATCTTGTACCAGTAGGCCGCCGTTAACGCGCTTGTAATCTAGGCCGGTAGCACCAGTGTTTTGCCAGTTTCCGGTTACCAGTAAGCGCACATTCTTCTTAGCGGATACTGCTTCGATCGCGGCGGTACTTGCGCTAGGTGCAATAATCACCTCGACAAACTGGCGCGCAACGATGGCTTCCGCCGTAGCGGCATCGAGTTCGCGGTTAAACGCAATAATGCCACCAAACGCCGATTCGGTGTCCGTTGCAAAGGCTTTGTCATAGGCGCTGAGTATATCTTCAGCAACCGCCACGCCACAGGGGTTGGCGTGTTTAACAATGACGCAAGCGGGCTCGTCAAACTGCTTCACGGTTTCTAGTGCGGCGTCGGTATCGGCAATGTTGTTGTAGCTCAGCGCTTTGCCCTGCAGCTGTTTTGCGGTTGCAATGCTGCCGGCGGCGGGGCTTTTCTCTACGTAAAACGCCGCCTTTTGATGGGGGTTTTCGCCGTAGCGCATTTCTTGCGTTTTGATAAATTGGCTATTGAAGGTGCGACTGAAATCTTCGCTGCCGCCCTCAACCAAGCGGCCAAAGTAGTTGGCAATGGCGCCGTCGTAGCTAGCGGTGTGCTCGTATGCTTCGATGGCAAGGTTAAAGCGGGTGTTGTAGCTGATACCGCCATCGGTTTCAATTTCAGCCAAAATCGCGTCGTAGCGGCTGGCCTTCACCACAATCGTGACATCGTTGTGGTTTTTTGCCGCTGCTCGAACCATCGTTGGACCACCGATATCAATATTTTCGATGGCGTCTTCGAGGCTGCAGTCGGGCTTGGCAATGGTGTTTTCAAAGGGATAGAGGTTAACAATAACAAGGTCGATCGGCTTGATGCCGTGATCGGCCATTACCGCTTCGTCGGTGCCGCGGCGGGCCAAAATGCCACCGTGGACTTTGGGGTGGAGTGTTTTAACGCGACCGGCCATCATTTCGGGGAAGCCGGTGTAATCCGACACTTCGGTAACGGCGATATTGTTGTCTTTTAATAGCTTGTAAGTGCCGCCGGTCGAGAGTAACTCAACGCCTTTGGCGGCGAGGGCTTGGGCAAATTCGACGATGCCGGTTTTATCAGAAACGCTGATAAGCGCACGGCTCACTGCAACATTTTGCGAGTGTGGCATGGGAGTGATGTCCTCAGACTTTTAACAAATTAAGAAAACAACAACGCCTTGCTAGCGGTTAACCAGCAAGGCGTTGCGAAAGCGATACTTAAAGTAAACCGTATTGCTTGAGTTTTTTGCGCAAAGTGCCGCGGTTTAACCCCAACACTTGGGCCGCTTTGGTTTGATTGTGGCGGCAGTACTTCATCACAACTTCAAGTAGTGGGGCTTCTACTTCTGATAACACCATATCGTAAACTTCGGTGACCTCTTGGCCTTCCAGATGTTGGAAGTAATTGGTGACCGCTTGTTCTACGTAGTCGCGCAGTGATTGCGCTTGACCCACTTGTTGACGCTGCTCAGGTTGTGAAAACTGAGGAACCGGTGCGCTGGGAATAGCGGCCGATGGTGTTGTGGGTTCTTGGTGGCGTTCAGTGATAAAAGGTTCGGCTGAATTCATGCGGCTTCTTCCTCTAATGGTAAGTGCTCGGTAAAGAGTGTGCGTACGAGCTTTAATTGTTCTTGGGGCAAGAGCAACGGGTTAAATTGACGGCGCGCGGCCTTTACGGCTTCTTGCGTCGGCAGGTGCTTGTCCATGTACCAGGCAAAGTGTTTACGCGCGATGCGTACACCCTGCTCGGGCCCATAGAATTGATACATGGCGTTAAGATGCTTAAGTAGCGTTTGAGCGACCTCGGCCAAGTTGGGTTGTTGTGCTATCTCGCCAGTGGCTAAATAGGCATTAATCTGTTGGAAAAGCCAGGGGTTGCCTTGCGCGGCGCGGCCTACCATGACGGCGGCAGCGCCGGTTTGTTCGAGTACAGCACGGGCTTTTTCGGGGCTGTTGATGTCGCCATTGGCGATGACGGGTAAATCGGTTTCGCGGTTAACGGCGGCAATGGTTTGGTATTCCGCGTTGCCATTAAAGCGGCAGGCACGCGTTCGCCCGTGGATAGTTAACAGTTGGATGCCGGCGTCTTGTGCGATGCGCGCTATGCGGCAGGCATTTTTGTTATCGGTATCCCAACCGGTGCGGAATTTGAGCGTTACGGGCACGAGGCTGGCTTGCACTACAGCGCGGAGGATTTCATCGACGAGGCCTTCGTCGCGCAACAGTGCAGAGCCTGCTGCTTTGTTGCAGACCTTTTTGGCGGGGCAGCCCATGTTAATGTCGATAATATGAGCGCCGGCGTCGACGCAGGCCTGGCTGGCTTGGGCCATTGCTGCCGGTTCACTGCCGGCAATCTGCACACTGCGCAGGCCGTTTTCGCCGTGGCTCTGCAAGCGGTTTTGCGATTTGCGGCTTTGCCAAAGGTGCGTTTGCGAGGTCACCATTTCACTGACTGCCAGCGCCGCACCTTGTGCTCGGCACAGGTTGCGAAAAGGCTGGTCGGATATGCCTGCCATAGGGGCTAAAACAGCACGACCTGTAATGGCATAGGGCCCGATGTGAAACAAATTGATCCCCCTAGGATACATCTCATCAAGTTGCTTGTGTCACTTTGCGAACTTGGTTGGTGCCAAGCACCGAATACATCATGTGCTCAAACATAAGCACGGTTCAACGCGATGGTGGCAACGCCAGTGTCCATCGCCCTTCTGTCGTAGAAGTTATGAGGTTAGTAATGCAGTAGTGTTGCTTGGTGTCTGTGTTGCCTGTTCTCTCTATCGCTTAGTGCTATCGCTTAGTGTGCCGGCGGGTGCAGCGCCAATGCTCAGCTCGCTCGCGGCGCAAATGGCCACCGCGTGCGCCCTTATTCGGGTTGCAAAAAAGGGCGGCCATCATACCTCTACCGCCTTATTTTCAAAAGTATAATTTGACCAAATTGGCTAAAAAATAGCTAATGCTTGCTGCGCCTTTATGATGATACTGGTAGCTGTTTCACATGCCTGCAAATTAGTTGTAGGCATCACTGGCGGCCGGCGGCGTGTTCTGATTGGCGCCTTACTCCTCAATCACCACTTTATAGCTCACCGCTCCTTTGCCGGGGTCTACCAGCTCGAGCGATAAATGAATGGCTTTTAGTGATGGCATCATCGTTGCGCCAACGAGGTCGCCGCCTAGGTATTCGCTGGGTTCGAATGAGCGGCTCGCGACGACTTTGTTTTTAATGTTGCTAAAAATGAGTACCAGCTTGGGAAAAGGCTGCTCGTAGTGGGCGTGATTTTGTATAACAACATCCACGAGCAGGGCGCCTTCGGTGTTGGGGTGGCTTCTGACCATCAGGTTTGAGGTTCGAATCTCCCGCAGGTTTTTGCGAATGGGCAGCTCGCAACCCAAGTGTTCGCAGGCCATAGCGTAGTATTGGCGGTAGGGCTCTTTGATGCTGAGTTCGTCGAATTTAAGCCAAGCAATTTGCCCAACAAGTGCCGCGCCTGCTAGTAGTGCTAACAGTAACCAAATCATGCGGCTTAGCCATACGGGGCGTTTTGCACTGTATTGTAGCTCTACGGCCTCAACCTCAATAGCATCGACTAGCGTCCTTGGGGCTTGAGGGGGGGCATCGCTTTTCGCGGCATCAAGCTCTTTTTGTAGCTCGGCAAAGTCTTTTTCGTTAATTTCTGTGGCGGGCTCGGGCTCGTTGGCCTTTGATGCGGCGTATTGCTGTGCTTTTTTCGCGGCGGGCGTTTTTTCGTTAATGCCCCGCTCGACGTCTTTTTCGTGTTGCGCTTGTTGGGCGTTGTGGTCGGCAACCGATGATGTTTTATCGGCGGTTTCTGCCTCAACGGGCGAGCTGCTCTCATCTAAAAAGCTGGAGCGAGGCACGGCAGCGTCTTGCTCGGTATTTTTATCGGGCTGGGAGTGTTGCGACCTTTTAGGTGATGAGGGTTTAGGGGCTGGTTTCACGACTTTGCGAGCTTTGTCAGCGCCGTCACTTTTGACCTTAACTTTTGCACTCGGCGCCACTTTGTTGCGCGGGTTTGCCTTGGTGCTTTGCGGCTGGGCTTTTTGGGGGGGCTCGGGTTTCGCGGTTTCGGGCTCTTTTTTATTCAGCCCTAGCAATGAAGGGTTGTGGCCCTCTTCTTCAAGTAGCTTTAAAGCCCAGCTTTCGTCGTCATCCACTTCAGTGACGCTTTTGTCTTCCGCCTTTTCTAAAATGCTTTTGACGCGCTCGGCGGTTTGGTCTTGTTCGCGGTCTTGGTAGCGGTGCTCGTCGAGCTCGAGGTCGTCGCTGATGAGTAGATCGTCATCGTCGTCGAGTAGAGTGCTTGATAGCGCCTTTTTTTTCAGGCTATTGGTAAGGTTTTCTCGCCCATTAAACACATTAAGGCATGAACCACAGCGCACTGCACCATTCGCGGTATTGAGGTGCGCTTCCGTCACATTGAAGGCGGTGGAGCACTTGGGACAGCGGGTAATCAAGCTTGTCATATGTTTTTGTTATCGCTCGGTTGCGAATTGGGCAAAACGGTTATTGTCTATGCGCGCTTAGTTGCGGTCAAGCGAACCCATTCCTCTTTTTGCGCGACTGGGTCAAAGGCAAAATCGGCCGCGTAAGCGATTTGAACAGCCTCAGCTTGGCTCGCCAAAATCCCTGATAAGCATAGCTTACCGCCAGCTTTTACCAAGCTTGTCAACGTGGGGGCTAGCTCGACCAGTGGTCCAGCTAGAATATTGGCGACCACAAGGTCGACGGGCGCTGCAGGGCATTTATCAGGGAAGACGACTGGGAAGCGCTCTGCGGCAATAGCGTTGCGCTGGGCATTGTCTTGTGTTGCCAGTAGCGCTTGAGGGTCGATATCCACCCCCAAAACGCGATTGGCGCCGAGCAGTATTGCTCCTATCCCCAGAATGCCAGAGCCGCAACCGTAGTCG
>DATBNJ010000324.1:0-16178 GCA_036554385.1 Marinagarivorans sp.
TCCAAACTACCCCAATATGTCGCAGTGCGGCCTTGTTAATGTTAGTGCCATCTAAAAACGCGAGTTTTTGGTGACCACTAGCGCAGTAGGGGAATAAGCCGTCTAAATCATTAAGGTGAGGGGTTTGTTCAGAGGGAAAAAGTAGTACGCAGCTAGCGCCAGCGGCAAAAATAACCGTTGTTGCGGTAGTCTCACCCTAAGAAACTACCTCCATACAGCGAGATTACTTTATGGCGAGACTATATGGCAAGACGGCCAAGCGAAATTATTGCCCCAGCGTAAAAAATGCCGCACTTATAAGTGCGGGAGTTTAAAGTCTTCGAGTATTCCGACTAAAACCGCCGCGGCATTGCGTCGGTGCGAATAATGGATCTCGCTCGCTTTTTCCCAATCTCCTGCAATAATCGCTTCAATAACATTGCGATGATCCCTATTCGACTGCGTGGGTTTTTCGCGCAATTTAAGCGTAACAAGGCGCGCACGGTGGCCTTGATCTCGCAGGCTGGAAGCCATTGCCGCCAAGCGGCTGTTGCCACAGGTTTCGACCAGTAAACGGTGAAAGCGGTCGTCTGCTTCCGCCCAACCTTCTCGATTATCGTCGGCGAGGCAGGTTTCCATATCGTCGATGGCTTGCTCTAAGTCTGCGAGCGCTGAGCGAGTAGGGCGTTTGCGGGCCAGCATTTCGACTGCGGTGACTTCGAGGCTTGTCAGCAGCTCGTAAATTTCTCGCATATCCTCGGGCACCAAGGGGATTACACGCATACCTCTACGTGGAATAAGCTCGATTAATCGCTCATTTTCGAGCCGGATCAGGGCTTCGCGCACGGGTGTACGGCTCACCCCGAGGCTTTTGGCGAGTTCCGGCTCGAGCGCTTGGTAACCTGGGTAAAACTCGTTAGTGAGGATGGACTGTTTTAAAGTGCGATAAACCCACTCAACACGTGAAATACCATCCTTTTCGATCGTGTCGTCGCATTGCTGTTCGGCTAAATTATTCATAACAAATTGTCCCAATAGTACGACTTGGAGCCCTTGTATGGTCGCTGAAACCGGGCCGTTTTTATTGTTTTGGCAAGCGCGATTAGATTGCAGCTAAGCGGCTTTGCCAAGTGTTTTTAGGGCACATTAATGCACGGCTATGTGCCAGTACCTAAGCCATCCTTGACGCGAGTGTATCTCAAATGCCTTTTTTGCCGATAGTGTCGTAATGCAAGCATTAACTCGCTCGCGCAAGTGTTGTGACGCAGTGCGCGAAACCTGATGCAGCTACTACTTTTTAGCTGTTATTGGTAGCTATATTCCTATATATAAATGTTATTAGGCGCATGCAGTATTATTCCTAACCAACGTATTGCTTCCCCGATTACGGCAACGTTAAATGTTAAGAACGGCAAAACCTGACAATTTGCGACCAACGAATACCGCAAAAAACGCGTTAGTGCCGCGAATACAGCGGTTTCACTGTGACGCGTATAAGCTCTAGCAGAAGTAGTGCCATTTAAACCGATACCGACATTTTTTTGACTTGATCTGCAAGCCTTTATCTGCCGGATTGCGCATAGGTGGTGCCGAAATAGGGCTAAATATTGCCAATGTGGGCGGAAAAGCTTGCTGATTGGGCAGGTGTTTAGCAGTATAGCGGCTACTAAACTGTGTGGGCTGAATGCCTTTGATGTGCCTGGCAACATTTACGTGGAGCGAAACTGTAATGACCGAATCAATTAGCTTGGGAGAAAGCCTATGAAAGCGATAAAGATAACCGCCGCGATTGTCGCATTGGTTGTGTTGCTCGTTGTTGGGGCAGTGCTTGCCGTGCTTTTTAATTTAGAGCGGCTTGTTGTCGATGCCGTGGAAACGCGCGGCCCAGAAGTGACGTCAACGCCCGTTAACCTCGGTGGTGTCGATATTCAGCTGCTGCGCGGGGTGGCACAACTGAAAAACTTTGAAGTGGCCAACCCTAAAGGCTTTACGTCTGAGCACGCCTTCAAAGCGGATACTTTACGGGTTAAAGTCGACCCTAACAGTTTGCGCTCGGGCATCATCGTATTGGACGAAATTATTATTGACGGTATCGCGATTGTGGCGGAGCAAAAGGGATTTACCACGAATATTCAGCAATTACACCAGGCAGTTAAAAAGTTTGTTAACGAAAAGGCGCCGCAATCGTCGGAGGCCGATCAGCCGGTGGCTGACGCTGGACCCGAGCCACGATTTATTGTGAAAAAATTATCCTTTGCCAACAATAGCATGCGTTTAATTACCGAAGATTACGGCAGTTACACGCTGGATATTCCCGCCGTGCAGCGCGCCAATCTCGATGGTGGCGGTCAAGGTTTAACGGCCAATGAGATGGCGGTGGCGATTTTAGAGCCGATCCTAAACGACGCCGAAAAGGCCGCTAAAAATAAACTCAAAAAAGTCGCCAAGTCTGAAGTAGAAGATAAAGTAAAGGCTAAGCTCGAAGAAAATCTCGACGAAGACTCCAAAGCCGCTGTCGATAAATTAAAAGGGTTGTTGGGGCGTTAAGCACCGCGCAGATTGTTATGAAAAAATTGTTGTCTGTTTTTATATTTCTTATTATTCCATTACTTATCGCTGTGCCGGGTTATATGGGCTGGCAAACGCAGCGCTACATGGAAGACTTGTCACGTTATATCGATGACTTGCCACAGTACTCTGCGAGCTGGCGTGAATACCAGCGCGGCTGGTTCAGTAGTCAAGGCATTATCGAGGTCGCCATTAACGATATTCCCGTTTCGGGTACTGCCGACAATTTGACCTTGCCATTTAATGTGGCTTTAACGCATGGCCCTGTGCTGATCAAGGAGCGCTTGGGTGCCGGCTGGTTTGATCTGCAAATTAGCTTGTTGGATCAGCAAGAGGATTATTTAAAAAGTGTATTGGCGGTGCGAGGTGATGGGCCTGTTTATCAGCTGACGGCGCGTATGAACTTACTGGGCAACACGGCTATTGTCGATCGCTGGCTGCCGTTCGATTATCACGATGGCGACACCCGCGTATTAGCGAATGGTTACGAGGGGCGCGGCAACATTGGCGTCGATCGCGTGCTTGATTACTCCCTTAAAGCAAGCCGCTTGGCGATTTTTAACGATGGTGCAGGATTTGAGATTGATGTCGGTGGTGTGTCTGGGGCTGTGCGAGCGGAGTTGGCTAAGCTCCATGCGGCCAATGTCGCACCTGGTTCGATTACGCTGTCGGTTGACAGTATCGAGACAAGTGCCCAAGGCGGAGCACAAGCGCTTGGTACTGTCGAAGGCCTAACATTATTGGCCCAGACGTGGTTAAGCGAGAACGACACAAAAGTAAATTCCAAGTCCTCGTTTACCGTGCGGCGTGTGAACTACCCAGCCATCGACTTGATGCTTAATGATGTCTTTTTAGACCTTGCTTATAAAGATTTTAGCTTAGCGTTTATTGAGCAATACCAAACGGTTCTCAATTCAGCACCGAATGATGCCGGCGCTAGTTACTGGCAAGAGCATGTGGGCAACTTGATATTGGACGAGCTGCTGCCTGCATCGCCTAAAATGCTGTTAGAGCGACTGCAGTTTAGCTCTCCAGAGGGGCAATTTGTAAGCCATGCGAGTTTATCGGTTGAGGGCAATGCGCTAGCGAGTGCCGGAATCAGCCCTCAGTACCCAATGGCGGTGCTGCCGTATCTGGTGTTTAGCTTGAATGCCTCGGCCGACGAGCCCGTTGTGCGTGCGATGGTGGGCCGGTATATCGAAGGCCAGATTAAAGCTCAGCTAGAGGCCGATGGCGTGAGCACCTCTGATGCGGACATCGAGGCAACAGTTAGCGCGCAAACTCAGCAGATGTTAGACCTGTTTGTAGCGCAAAAATTTGTTGCTTTTCGGGCGCAAAAATATGAACTCGATTTAAAGTATGAAAAGGGCGAGGCAACGCTTAATGGCGAGCCAGTGCCACTGCCATTCTAACGTGGAGCGCTTTTTTTGAATGCTTGGTTAAGCGCGCTAGTGCCCGCCCAGCCATTGTATAAACACGTCGTATTTGCGCTATTTTGCGTGCTGGTGTTGGCGCTGGGTTTTTTACCCGAAACAGCTGTCAACTACTTGGAACTACGCACGTCCAGTGGGCTTTCTTATCGGTGGTTCAGTGCGCATTATGTCCACCTTGGGGGGCTTCATGCGGCAATGAATGTTGCTGGCATTTGCGTGCTTTGGTTGTTGGTGGTGGCCTATTTGCCCCTGAGGTTGCTGGCGATACTGCTGCTTGTATTACCGTTTTCGATTAGCGCAGGTTTATTCGTAAGCGTGGCTGAAAGCTCGTCTTATCGCGGCTTTTCGGGAGCTTTATACGGCTTTTTTGCGGCTGGTATTATTTGGCACTGGTGGCTAAGCCGAGGTTTTTGTATTTTGCTCGGCGCCTTTTTGCTCGGCAAAATTGTGATGGAGCAACTGCCCGGTTTCGACAATACGTATTTGTTGTCGTCGATTGGTGGCTTAGTCGCGGTCGATTCGCATTTGTTCGGCGCAATAAGTGGCAGTATTGTCGCGTCAGTCTATTTAATCTGTGCCAAACTTGGCTTGCTAGGTTGCAATGCGCCCTGGTCGCAATCGGAGCCGATACAGGCAAAACAATAATTCGAGCATCAGCTGGGCTTTTTTGGCTAAAAGCTTGGCCATCATCTGTTTGGCCGCAGCTATTCGTATCTTAAAGTGGCTTGTCAATAAAATTTAAGTATTTGAAGGAACAATGTGTTGCCGTTAAAAAAACGCGTCATGCGAACCGTGTGTGTAATCGCTGTGCTGTTGGGGTGTGCGAGCCATTGGGCACGCGCATCGACGGATGCGGTGGGTGTTTACGCCGCTTATCAGAACTCTATTTTTCAGGTGCGCATTATCGAGGTGGCCTCGGGGAGCCGAGCTTCGCTGGGCACGGGCTTTGTGGTTGCCGATGGCAGTATGCTGGCGACTAACTATCACGTTATTGCCAGCAAAATATTTAAGCCTGATAAATACCGAATCGAAATCGAAAAGGCGGGGCAAACCCAGACGCTTAAAGTATTGGCGGTTGATGTTGTGCACGATCTTGCGCTTTTAGCTGTCGATAACCCGGCCTCGGTAAGTTTGAAAGAGGGTGCTCCGGTGGCGGATTTGGCGTTGGCAAACCCAGATGCCAGTGATGTACGCGCAACGACCGTGCCCGCAACTACGCCGTCGGGCAAAGAGCGGCTTGGCGAGGCGTTTTTATTAGAGACAGCGTTGCCGGCCAAAGGCGAAACGCTCTACTCCTTGGGTAACCCCCATGACATTGGCATGACCGTCGTCGAAGGCAATTTTAATGGTTTGGTAGAGCGCCGGTTTATCGAGCAAATCCATTTCAGTGGTGCGATAAACCCGGGCATGAGTGGCGGCCCTGTGGTTAATAATCGCTCGGCGGTGGTCGGTGTTAACGTCGCGACGTCCGGCAATCAAATTGGTTTTTTGGTGCCAGTTAAGGCGCTTTCGCAGTTAATTCAGCGCTATCAGCTTGAAGGCAAAGTCAGTGACTTAATTCCGGTTATTACTCGCCAAATTGCAGCTCACACCGGCGCGATGGTAGAAACGGCGCTCGCGACGCCATGGCAAACCACCTTGTTAGGGTCAGTCGAGGTGGCGACTTCACCTTTGCCTTGGCTCGAGTGCTGGGGCGATAGTGATAGGGATAAAAAGAAAAAAACCTTTACGGTAGCGCGCGGTTGTCACAGTGGTCACTCGCTATATGTCGCTCACGGTTTTAACACCGGCTATGTGGAATATGAGTATCTGTACTTTTCCGCTGATGGTTGGCCTTCTTATAGTGTCTATCGCCATTTAGCTGATGAGACGCGCTTTGCGGTGCCGGCAAATCGTGGCCCGGAAGATCAGTTGACGGGCTATCGGTGTCTCGATAAAGAGGTGGTCAATGCTCGCGGTTTAGAGGCGCGCGTTAGTTATTGCCTTCGCGAATACAAAAAGCTGGCAGGATTGCACGATGCATTTTACATGGCCGTTTCAGTAGACCGTGATCGCGAAGGGGTTATGAGCCACTACACCTTGTCGGGCGTTACTGAAGCGACGGCGCAAAAATTCTTACATCATTTCGCACAGGTGCTCGCATGGCCTTCGTCATAGAAATATTAAATCGTGCGAATCAGGCATTATCGCTTCGCCAATTTGATGTGTCGCAGGTGAGTGTAGGGCGGGGGTTCGACCAGTCACTAATTGTCGAGGATCCTTTTGTCGACGCCTGTCATGTGCAATTGCGTAGCGACCAAAACACACACACGATTGAGTGCATCGACTTGGACTCTAAAAACGGCGTCGCCATCGAGCCTGTGGTGGGCAAAAAGTATGCAGTGCAAGGCTCGACAAAGCTGAGCAGTGGCGATGTGGTGATTATTGGGCGCACCCGTATGCGCGTTTGCCATCCGCAGCATTATGTGCCAGAAGCAGAGCCTTTAACATTTTGGCATCGTTGTATTCACGATCTGAGCAGTTGGCCGATCGCCGTGTTTATGGCGACGTTGGTCGCTGCCATTACGGTTGTGCAGGCCTATTTAAATTTGCCGGTAGAAACAGCCCTTCGGCGTCACGGTATCGAGTCGATCTACGTGGTTGTTGGTATGTTTGTGTACGGGGCCTTTTGGGCCGCTATCGGCCGCACTCTTCGCGGCGACGGCCATTTTATTACCCAGTCCCTTATCGCGGGCGGGGCTGTTATAGTAATGTCATTATTGAGTTTTGTGACGCCGTGGCTTGCCTATCACCTGCCAAATGAGAATGCGTGGGCATTGATGTCTGATTTGTTCACTGCGGTGGTGTTCTGTGTGGCGGTATTTGCGAGTGCGCGCATGGCGACGCGGCTGCCCAAGGCTGGTGTCTTGGCGGTGGCGTTGATATTGCCTGGCGCAATGGCACTCAATAAGATTATCGAGCTGGTTGATAGGCCGAGCGTTATGGCTCGGGTACCGTACGAGCGGGTGTTGGTTAATCCTGCGTTAAATATTAGGCCGTCGATAAGCGCTGATGCTTTTTACCAACAAGCGAAAAACCTGTATGGCAGCGAGCATCGCGAGCGGCAGCCCAGTGTAGAGGCAAGCTCCAGCAGTGCCGGTAGTCAGGCCAAGTAAAGCAAGTTTGCTGGCGCGCTTGGCCGGCAACTTCACATGAGGCGATAATTTCACTTTGCTAGACAAGAGAGAGCTATGAAACTAAACCGTTTATTGAGCAAGCCCGGTCGACCCATTATTGCAGCGCTGGCAGCTGCGTCTTTGACGAGTGTGTCGGCGTGTAGCTGGGTGAGCCCCAGCGTGGACTCCCAGTACGTTGCCTTGGTTAAAGCCCAGGCTGTTGCTGGCTGTCAAAAGATTGGTGAGACGACCTCCAAAACCTTGTCAAAAATTGTTGTCGTGGGACGTTCTGAAGAAAAACAAAGCAACGAATTAATAATGCTGGCAAAGAATCAGGCGGCTGTCATGCAGGGCGACACGATTGTCGCCAAGGGCCCTGCGATGGATGGCGAGCAGGTGTTCTCGGTTTACAATTGCTCAAACGACTGAATTGTTGCGCCCCCCTTGAAATCCAAGATGGCTAACCCCATCTTGGCAGGCATTGATCATTCACATGCAATAATAATCTCTGCAATGATAGGAGCCTGACTATGACGGTTGAAGCAGCCGCCGAAACGCGAGGTTTTGAAACAGAAGCCAAACAATTATTACATTTAATGATTCACTCGTTGTACTCCAACAAGGAGATCTTTCTGCGTGAATTAATTTCCAATGCCTCAGATGCCGCCGATAAGCTTCGCTTCGAAGCTTTAGCCAACGGCGAACTCTACGAAAATGACTCTGAGCTAGCCATTCGCATCAGTGCCGATAAAGACGCCAATACCCTAACGATTAGTGATAATGGCATTGGCATGAATCGCGAGGATGTGGTGTCTCATTTGGGAACGATTGCAAAATCGGGTACCGCTCAGTTCTTACAGAACTTGTCTGGTGACCAAAAGAAAGACTCACAATTAATTGGGCAATTTGGCGTGGGTTTTTATTCGGCATTTATCGTGGCCGATAAAGTCGAGGTTTTTACGCGCCGTGCCGGTGAAGATGCCTCTAAGGGTGTGCATTGGACAAGCGCTGGTGAAGCAGACTATACCGTCGCTAACGTTGATAAGCCCACACGCGGCACCGATATTGTGCTGCACCTTAAAAAAGGCGAAGAAGACTTCGCCGACGGCTGGCGTATCCGGTCTATTATTAAGAAGTATTCAGACCATATTTCGCTGCCGATTATTATGGCCAAGCAAGCGACCGCAGATGACGATGGTGAGCAAAAAGAGCCCGAAAATGAAACGATCAACCGCGCTACAGCGTTGTGGACGCGCTCGCGTAGTGATATTAAAGATGAAGAGTATCAAGAGTTTTATAAACACGTTAGCCACGACTACCAAGATGCGCTCACGTGGAGTCACAACCGAGTAGAAGGCAAGCTCGATTACACAAGCTTACTGTACGTGCCTGCCAAAGCGGGTATGGATATTCAGTACCGAGATGCGGCACGTGGCCTTAAACTTTATGTTCAGCGCACTTTTATTATGGACGAAGCTGAGCAGTTTTTGCCGCTGTACCTTCGATTTATTAAGGGCGTGGTCGACTCGAATGATTTGTCCCTTAACGTTTCTCGTGAAATCCTACAAAAAGACCCGAACATCGATAGTATGAAGTCAGCGTTGACCAAGCGCGTGCTCGATATGCTAGAGAAAATGGCGAAGAAGGACCCTGAAAAATACAGCGCTTTTTGGTCTGAATTTGGCGAGGTCATGAAAGAAGGCCCGGCTGAAGATTTTACTAATCGCGAAAAAATTGCCAAGTTACTGCGTTTTACGACGACCATCAGTGATAGCAAAAAGCAAGATCAGTCGCTAGACCAATACATTGAGCGCATGCCTGAAGGGCAGGATAAGATTTATTACGTGGTCGCTGAAAATTACAATACCGCTAAAAACAGCCCGCACCTAGAAGTGTTTAAGAAAAAGGGTATTGAGGTGTTGTTGCTGACTGACCGCGTCGATGATTGGCTGATGGGTCACCTACAAGAATACGATGGCAAATCATTCCAAGATGTGGGTAAAGGCGAGCTCGATTTAGGTGCCGTCGAAAGTGAAGAAGAGAAAAAGGCCCAACAAGAAGCCGAAAAGCAATTGGAAGGTTTGACCGAGCGCATGGGTAAAGTGCTGGAAAATGACGTTACTGCGGTTCGTATTACTCACCGCTTAACCGATTCACCCGCTTGCTTAGTGGTTGCCAACGATGAGATGGGTGCGCAAATGCGTCGCCTGTTGGAGTCGGCGGGACAAGCGGTGCCGGAAAGTAAGCCAACTATCGAGCTTAACCCCGAACACCCCTTGGTGAAAAAGCTTGATCAAGAGCCCGACGAGGATCGCTTTGCCGATTTGGCCAAGGTGTTATTCGATCAAGCCAGTTTGGCCGAGGGCGGCAGCTTGAACGACCCCGCCGCTTACGTGCAGCGTTTGAATAAGCTGTTGCTTGAATTGAGCCATTAATTCACCATTGCGGTACCGCTAAACCCCGATTGCTAAAGCCTTCGGGGTTTTTTATTGTGCGAAACTGTTTTAGTTTAAAAGAGGAATGGGTGTGACCGATATCCCCGACACTGTATTACGCGTTGCTATTTTGGGCGGCGGAAGTTTTGGCACTGCCATTGCCAATATTATTGCCACCAATGGGCATGCGGCGCGGCTGTGGATTCGAGACCCTGCGCGGGCACAAGAGTGTCGTGAAACGCGCTGCAATCGCCAGTACCTGCCCGATTACCCACTGCATGAGGCCTTGGCTTTTTGCAGTGATTTGGCCGAGTGCGTCGAAGGTTGCGATTTAGTGGTCATTGCGATACCGAGCAAGTCCTTTCGGGAGGTTGCGCGACGCGTTTCCGGCTTGCTAAAGCCCGGTACGATTGTGGTCAGTACGACCAAGGGTATCGAGGTTGATAGCTTTACTTTGATGAGCCAAGTGCTCGAGCAAGAATTATCGAATGTAAAAATCGGCGTATTGAGCGGCCCTAATTTTGCGGCTGAAATCATTAAAAACCAGTACACCGCAAGTGTGGTCGCCAGCGAACACACCGATGTTTTAGCACTTGTGCCGCGGGTTTTCTCTTCGGGCACCTTTAGGGTTTACACTAACTCTGACCGTTACGGTGTCGAGTTGGCCGGCGCACTTAAAAATATCTACGCTATTGCTACGGGTATGGCCGCGGCTTTGGGCTGTGGGCACAATACCATGGCAATGCTGTTAACCCGCAGTTTAGCTGAGATGAGTCGCTTTGCTAATCGCTTGGGTGCCGACACTATGACGTTTTTGGGGCTTGCTGGGGTGGGCGATCTCATCCTCACCTGCACCTCCGACTTAAGCCGCAACTACCGTGCGGGTTATGCTGTGGGGCAAGGGCAGTCTTTAGAGCAAGCCGTCGCCGATATTGGCCAGGCTGTCGAGGGTATTAATACGTTAAAAACCGTAAAGCAAAAAGCCGATGAGCTCGAGGTGTATATGCCGTTGGTTCAGGCGTTGCACGCGGTGCTTTACCGGCAGCAAAGTATCGAGACGATTATCCAGCAGCTGATGACGGGTGAGGCCACTACTGATGTGGAGTATGACCGCTAGTCTACCAGTGGCCTGTAAGCGGTTGCTCTAGAGGCTTTTTAGATACTCAATTAGGGCCCATTTTTCATCGTTTGATAGCGCTGTGCCGTAGCGATGGCCAGCATTGCTATTGCCGTACAAACGCGTATCCATAGAGCTGGCGTAAGGGCGAGCCGCGTTATCGCTTGTGGCGTTAACGCTATAACCCACGCGTTTTACATCTAGCTCTATGCTGCCGGTAAAAAACTGTGTTGGGCGCTGTTGCGGTGGTTGGAGAAGGTCCCATAGGGTTGGTACGGAACCATTGTGCAAATATGGCCCGCTGGTCCAAATGCCGTTTAGCGGCCGCGCTTTATAAACCTTGCTGGTTCGTGATTTTGGCGGAGGGTAGTTGCTTTCGTATTGTGTGGCTACAGCGCTGAGTGTACTGAAAGGCTTTTTCAGCATCACGCCGGCTGCCGCATTAATCACCAGGTCAACAGGGCTGACTTCTGCTTCTAGGGGTGGGCCGGTGATAATCGCCGTTTTTCGCCCTTCCAAGAAGCCACTGCTTACGCGCTGCTCGGTGAAGTTTGTCACCATCGCAAGGTCGGTGCCGACTTCCGAAGCGGGTATCAAGGTGGTGCGATACTTCGCGGTCGCGCTGTTATTACGGCTAAGGGCGTGGCAGCTAAGGCAGTGCGTTTCATACAGAGTTTGCCCTTTCGCGACCAGAGCGCTATCGAGCTTGCCGAGTAGATCTTCTGGCCACTTGGGGGCGGTGAGTTTGGCGTAGCTGTGCTGCAGGTAGCCTAGGTTTTTAACCCGCACGGAGCTCGAGTAACCGCCGATTGCCTCGGGTCCCATCTCGAGATCGGCATATACGCCGATGGCGGTGGGAATGTTTTGCCCCAGTGGGCCGGGTTCTCGGTTGGGCGCCGAGCCATTCCACTGCACGACATCAAAGTGAGGGGCATCCCACAGCACGGGTATGCTGACGGGCGCATCGGGGGTGCGAACATTGGTGGCGACGCCGAGCGCTTTAACGGCCACGGCATTAAAAATAATCCCAAATGCGTCTAGGCGACCGTGCCCATAAGGCGTATCGGTTTGGTTGATGGCAAGGTGACGCGCCATTTTTTTTTGCCATTCGATCAGTTGCGTTTTGAGCTCTTTTTCGCTAGTGCTAGTAATGGTTCGGCTAAAGCGTGCGAAGCGTTCGGGCTCCTCGATCGTCAAGGTAATGGCGTTGAACAGTGACCGCTCAAAGGCGCTGAAATGGAGTTTTCCGGCGCCTCCGTCAATCAATATCTTCTGGCCTTGGTGTTCGATAAGCGCCGTGTGGCAGGCGGCGCAGGTTAGCCCCACCCAAGGCACATCGTGCTTGTAATCAATGCTAAACCCGACTGGTAAACCGTAAGTATTATTTGTTGCATGTTGTTGTGGAATAAAACCCAATGACCTTATATGCTCGGGGTCCAAAAATTGCTGTCTATCAAAAGGTTGCTCAAGGTTGAGTAGCCAATGAAGTGGGACTAGCCGTGAACCAAAGCTAGTATGACTTACCTGTTGGCGAATATCGGCTGTCCAATTTTGCGGCAGTGTACGTATATCTAAGGGTAAGCTGTAGTGCTCGAAGTGTTGTTGTTTGGGTTTGTTAAGCGTAATGGCCCAAACCACAATGATCGCTAAGACGATAAGTAACGCTGTAAATCCCTTGAGCAGTGTGCGTATCATGTTAGTTTCTTAATACAGGAAAATGGTTGGTCGGTGATTTTAGTTTATAGCCTCGTCAAGCGAGTGCAAGTAGTGACAACGAATGTGGGATCGGCGCTCTCGCGACCTGTAGCCCTTTTTTGTGTCGTTTTACTTTGGGCGCAGGCCAGTTATGCCGATGAGGCTGCTTTAACGGCGTCGCTGAGCATTGATGCAAACGAGGCGTGCTCTTCCTTTGATATGTCGCGTCGCGAGTATGCCAAACGTTTATTGTCCGATCGCCACGCCGATAATCGTTTTGCCCAATACCAACAGATGGTGATTGAATCCATCGAGTTCGCGCGGGTTGATGTTTTTGATACCGCCGACCCTGATGAAGATAAGGCGCTGTTTCGTTTAGTCAATTCTCTGAACATTCGCACCCGTGAGTCGGCCTTGCGGCCACAGCTGCAGTTTACCGAGGGTGATAAGCTCGATCCTACGATGGTGTCGGAAACAGAACGTAACCTGCGGGGGCGTTCTTATTTATCGGACGCGTTTATTATGCCGGTCGCAGTATGCAATGACCGCGTGCACCTGTTGGTGGTAACCCAAGATGCATGGACGACTCAGCCGATCGTGAGTGCCAGCCGAGAGGGGGGTGAAAATAAGTCCCGCTTTGGTCTGGTTGAGGGTAACTTCTGGGGAAGTGGTAGTGAAATATCAGTGATCCTGACCAAAGATGATCAGCGCAGCTCAGTTGCGTATCGCTATAGCAAGGACTACCTTTTTGGCAAACCGCTATCGCTGGGTTTTGGCTTTAGTGACAATTCTGACGGTTATGCGCGCTCGTTTCGTTTTGGTAAGCCGTTTTACACCGAGGGCACAAGAACGGCATTTGAAGCGAGTGCTGAGCAAACCCGGGGACGCATTAAAACACAGCAAAACGGTACGGAAGTGGCGGCCTACGACGTAAACTCAGATGAAAAAAGTATTTATGCGGCGTTTCAATACGGATTTGACTCGGTCAGCGTGACCCGAGTATACGCCGGTATCTCTCAACGCAAAGAGACCTACGATGCTTTTGTGGGGCAGCAAGGGTTAGAGCCAGACGCGTTGGACAACCTCAGTTACCCATGGTTGTCTGTCGAACATCAGTCGACAGACTTTGTGGTGATGAAAAACGTAAATTATATTGAGTCGGTTGAGGATTTACGCGTTGGTGGACGCTGGCGCGCATCGTTAGGTTACAGCCCCAAGTCGGGCAGGGCGCGCGCTGCGGTTGTGGCTGACGCGGCCTACAGCCAGCTATTTATTTTGCCCGGCGCGTTGTTCGCGTTTTCGACAGATATTGATTCGGTGTTTTATCAAGGGGCGGGCGATAACGATACTTATTATCAGGCGCAGTTTACGGCGGATTACCGCTGGTTGCTCGATGATCGCCAGCGCGTGGCGGCGATAGGTTCATACCGCCAGGCAAGGGCCTCGGGTATTCACGATGCCTTGGGTTTGGGTGGGGCTGAAATCGTTCGCGGTTACCCCACCGATTATGTTTTGGGTAACAAAGCCTATGGCGGTTCGCTGGAGTATCGATATCATAGTAATCTGCACTTACTCAATATTTTGCGGGTTGGCTGGGTCGGTTATGTGGATGTTGGCGTATTGCACAACAATGATTTTGCTATCGATAATGAAGGCTACGACCGCGATATACTCGGTAACGTCGGCGTCGGCCTTAGAATTACCTCCAGCAAAACACACGTGGGCAATATCGTGCATATCGACCTTGCCGTACCGATGGGGTATAAAAAAAATGCGGGCCGCTATCAGCTGCTGCTGCGCGCCGAGCAACGGTTTTAAGCGGGTGTATTGATATTTTGTCGCGCCTAGGGGCTGTTCTCAAACGGCTAGACACTAGATTGTTTAATGAGTTGAATGAGTAACTATTCCGCGAAATAAAAATTAACCGTTTGAAGGGGCTTGCCGGCTTATGTGCTAAGCACTGAAGCGCCCGCTCTTGCTGGGGTTTCAATATGTTCGAAAGTGCAGGTGCAGGCTTGAATAGCCTAGACATTAATTAGCCAGTGCCCACTCTAGTGAGCTGCTGGATAGTTACTTTAATGATAGAGATTGCAAACTATGATTTACGTTCTTATCGAGCGTCGCATCGCCGATGGTATGGCCAGTACCTATGACCAATGTGCCCGCGATATGCTGCAGCAGACCTATGCTGTGCCAGGGTTTATTTCGGGTGAGGCCTATGAAGACATGAACGATCACCACCATCGTTTTTTGCTGTGCAAGTGGCGCACATTGCGAGATTGGCAGCGTTGGCTGCGCAGTGAGCGGCGCGCCGAGTTGATCAATTTATTTGCCCCCATTCTACAAGAGCCCGAAAAAATTACCTTGTTGGCGGTCTAGGTAAAAGCCTTACCGGATTAATCGGTCGAGCAGCGTATTAACGGCCTGAGCGCTTTGTTGTAACGCAGCCAAGTGGCTAAGCCCCGACTTTTTTAAGGGTTTGAGGTCGTGGTCTCCCGTGTTGATCCACTCGAGGCTAACCTGCGGGCTCAAGGTGTATTGGCTCACCTCATTTATGTTGCCGAAAGGGTCGCGGCTGCCCTGAATAATAAGGGTAGGATGGTATTGCTGTGTGAGGTGTGCGGTGCGCAACCGCGTGGCATCGCGCGGCGGGTGAAACGGGTAACCAAAGCATACGGTGGCTAGCCAGCAAGCGGGTGCTTCGGGCTCGGCATTAAAGTCGGGACTATTGAGCATTGTGGCAACTCGTCCGCCCATGGATTTGCCGCCTATCAATTGCGGCAACTGGGGTTGATTAAAACCAGCTAGCCAGCTTCGCCACTCGTCTATCAACCGGTCTATTTTTGGCGGTGGACGCTTGGCGCCGCCGTGACGGCGCTGGTGCATGTAGTCGAATTCAAATCGAACGACCTCGAGTTGGCAGGTGGTGGCGAGCAGCTCGGCCAAATTGGTAAGCACTGGGTTGTCCATGGCCGCGCCTGCGCCGTGAGCCAGCAATAGCTGAGCCCGCGCTGGCGACCGCAGTGGTGTCGAGCGGATAATAGCCTTGCCAAAAAGGGTGTCATGGGTGTGCATGCGTGGGGCGCGGCTGTGCCGCGTAATCTTGCTTGTTGATCAGCTGCAGGGTTTGATACTGTTCATCAAAAAGTATTAAAACCTCGCCTTTCAGAACTTGGGGGTAAAGCTTGGCAACTTTTTCTTGTAGATTGAGTTCGTCTAGACCGTAATCGGTGCCTTCGCGCGTGATGAACTCCTCTAAAATTGAGTTGAGTACTTCTGGGTCTAACTTGGCGGGTGGAATTATCATATTGGCCTCGTTGGTAACGATCCGCAGTATGCCTTGACAATAAAAAAACACCAATAGGAAGATGTTATGCAGTTGATACTCAGTGTTATTAGTGATGACAAGCCCGGCGTTGTGCGCGCCGTGGCAAATGCCGTAGCCCACAGTAAGGGCAACTGGCTTGATTGCCAGATGAGCCGGTTAGGCGGGAAGTTCGCCGGGGTGATTTGTGTCGATATTGACGAGCCTCATAAGCAGGCGTTGGAAGGCGCTGTACAGGCGTTGGCCCAGCAGGGTATTCGCGTCGTTGTTGATACGGTGGCTTCCCAGGCTGTTGACGAGGGGGCTCGTGCGAGCTTTAAATCCAGCGCGCCGGATCGCCCGGGGTTGGTGCTTGAAATGTCTCAAGCGCTCGCCGACCGAGGAATCAACTTGCTAGAGCTGGCGACCGAGTGTACGAGTATGCCCTATAGCGGCGACCCGCTATTTTGCGCTGAAGGGGTGATGGTGTTG
>DATBNJ010000015.1:0-6696 GCA_036554385.1 Marinagarivorans sp.
TCAATTGTAGCGTCAAAACCAGGCCATTGAATTGGCAAGGTGGGGGCTATCACGATATTTTCTCCTTGCCGACGAATGCCTAAAATCCCTTCTATACCCGCTTGATACAACCAACCCGCAGCGCCTGTGTACCATGTCCAGCCGCCGCGGCCAACGTGAGGACTTACCGAATAGACGTCGGCGGCAACCACATAGGGTTCTACTTTATAACGTCGAGTACATTTAGGATTTAAACTGTGGTTGATCGGGTTAAGCAAATTAAATAATTCACAGGCTTTGTCCCCCTCCCCCAGTTTTGCAAACGCTAATATAGCCCACATGGCAGCGTGACTATATTGACCACCGTTTTCCCGAAGCCCTGGTGGGTAGCCCTGAATGTATCCTGGGCTTGGGTGGCTTTTATTAAACGGTGGCTTAAACAATAGCGCCAAACCATCATGGCGGCGTACTAACAGCCGGTCGAGTGATGCCATTGCTTTCGCAGCACGAAGAGGCTCAGAGGCCTCCGATAGCACCGCCCAACTTTGAGCGATTGAGTCAATCTGGCACTCGGCGTTCTCGCTTGCCCCCAACCAGCTACCATCGTCAAACGTAGCTCGGCGATACCACTGGCCATCCCACGCGCAATGCTCCACCGATTTTCGGATTTTTTCGGCTTGGGTTAACCAGTTTTGCGCACGCGCCTGCTGTTGTGCGTTTTGCTGCTCAGCTAAAGGGGCAAAAAAACGAATGCTACGAATGACTAACCAAGCTAGCCATACGCTTTCGCCCTTGCCGTGCTCGCCGACTTGGTTCATGCCATCATTCCAATCGCCCGTGCCGATTAAAGGCAAACCATTAGCCCCAATTAGCGTCAAGCTTTGGTCTAGGGCACGAGCACAATGCTCAAACAGGCTGGCTTTTTCATCGGCAATACTCGGACGAAAATAAGCATCATGGGTATTTTTTGCCAACTCTGGACCTTCCAAAAAATGGATTTTTTCGTCTAAAATTGCCCAATCATGAGTGCGCTGAATGTATAGCGCGGTGGCGTAAGCCAACCATGCTCTATCATCTGAAATATGCGTGCGAACCCCTTGCCCAGAATGCGGTAACCACCAATGCTGTACATCGCCTTCTAAAAACTGGCGACCGGCTGCACGCAGAATGTGGCTGCGGGTTAAAGCGGGGTTTGCGAAGGTAAGCGCCATGCCGTCTTGCAATTGATCGCGAAACCCATAAGCTCCGCTCGCTTGGTAGAATGCCGAGCGCGCTAAAATCCGGCAGGCAATTGTCTGGTACAAAAGCCAACCGTTTAGCATGATATCCATTGCACGATCGGGTGTTTTAACCTGCACATTACCGAGTAATTGTGACCAGTGCAGTTTGACGTCGGCCAACACACCGTCCAAATCCATTGTGCGGTATTGCTGAATTAAATCACGCGCGGCACGCTTATCGGCGCATTGCCCCACAAAGGCAACCACCTCAACATGTTCGCCTGGCGCCAATGTAATGCTGTATTGTAGCGCCGCGCAAGGGTCTAATCCCGCGCCGAAAGTACCTGCTAAATCTGCATCTGTGCGCAAGGCCGCGGGCGAACTGGAGCTGCCATTTCGGCCTAAAAATTCTGTTCTATCACCAGTAGAGAACTGCTGTTTAGCATTTAGATCGGCAAAAGCAATGCGCCCAGCAAAACCTGAACTCCAGAGGTTATTGGCAAAAACTGCACCGGTAGCCTCGTCTAGCTCGCTCATAATAAAAGGGGCCGAAGCGCCTCGGTCTCGACCTAAAACCCACTCGGTGTAGGATGATACTACAAGGTGACGCTTGCGCTTTGAGTGATTAGTAATCGTTAGCCGAGAAATTTTAATCGGGTCAGTAAGCGGCACATACTGCAACAGCGAAAAGGTTAACCCGCTGACCTGGTGCTCAAATTGGCTGTAACCAAAACCATGGCGAGCGACATAGACACCCAAGTCTTGGATGGGCGATGCCGTTGGACTGTAGACTTCACCTAATTCCTTATCTTGAATATAAAACGCTTCACTGGCGGGCGCAGATACAGGGTCGTTTGACCATGCCGTGAGTTGGTTTTCGCGACTATTTTCAGACCATGTATAGCCGCTGCCCTCGGCCGCTACATTAAAGCCGAACGTTTCGTTGGCGATAACATTAATCCAAGGCAAGGGGGTTGTCTTCCCACCTTGCAATACCGTGACGTATTCCTTGCCGTCTTTTGCAAAACCGCCGGTGCCATTAAAAAACTCAAGCCCCTGAGTAAGCTCTAGGCTCGACGGCGGCTCGGCAACGGTCACAGCTACCTGGGGTTTAAGCGGTAATGATCGCTCAAATGACGGCGGTAAGCATGTCAATTGTTTGTTAAGTCGCCCGCGCCGCGCTAGCAATACCACCCTCGCAATTGATTTAAGTAGGTCGCTCTGCTGTGCCGTTAGCAAATCTGCTCGAAGGGCGTACACCGAGCCAATGGCTGAACCATTGTCTAAACGAGGGCCCGTTTGACTGGTTCGAATGGCGGTTTCTATCGCTATTTGTAAGTCTTGCATGTAGGACGATGGGTGTTCATTAATAATGACTAAATCCACCGCCAAACGCTTGCTGCGCCAATACTCATGGGCGCGTAATATCTGCCTAACCTGGGCAATATCTTCCAAATCGTCTATGCGCAATAAAAAAACCGGTAAATCGCCAGAAATAGCCAGCGGCCAAAGCTCTGCTTGAGCGCCGGCACCGCGGCTAATGGCAGCCGACGACGAGCGAAATTGAGCGCTTGCGTAGATCAATGGCGACGCCAATCGCTGAAATTCAGCCGCTTCGGCCGAGTCAACGCCCAAGTGCCGAAGCTGTACTTGGGCTTGCGTCCAGGCAAGGGTTTTTGCGCGGTCAAATGCACTGCGGTCGTGATGGCGGTCCACCAAATCAAGCACCGCTTGGCGAGAACTGGCAACCACCGTCCAGAAAGCCACGCGCGCCACTTTACCCGAGCCAATTGTCAACCTGCGGCGCACACTAAATATTGGGTCTAATACCGTGCCCACGGAATTGGACAGTGGCTTATCGCCTTGCAGTGCCGTAGCAGAGGCTACGTTATTACCGCGGCCAATAAATTTAAGACGGTCGCTCTCGTATTGTGGATTAGCGCTTATTTCGCCTTCGACGATGGCAAAGTGCGCGGCCCATACCGGTGCCTCCTGCCCCGACCGAGGCCTTCGCGTGGCAACTAATGCCCCCAGTTCTGGGATATATTCCGTTTCAATAAACATTTTAGAAAATGCCGGGTGCGCGTTGTCGTTGGCTGGCGTGGCCAGTACAACCTCAGCATAAGAGGTCAATTCAATTTCTCGGCTATCGCGGCCGCCATTGCTAATACATATTCGCCTAACCTCGCCGTCATCTTCGCCGGACACTAATACCTCCATATTGGTGACTAAGCTTTCTTGACGATGAATAAATTCCGCGTAGTCTTCTGCAAATACGCCGGCGCGATGGCAATGGCTAACCCCCAACGGTTGAGACCCAGGCGACCATTTTTCACCGCTGTGAACATCCCGTAAATAAATATAGGACCCCCAGTTATCGCACGTTGAATCTTCGCGCCAACGGGTAATGGCAATGTCTTTCCAGCGGCTGTACCCGGCACCGGCAGCTGTTAACATGACGGTATAACGACCGTTAGATAATAAGTGAGTATTGGGCGCACCCTTGGCCGATGGATTCGGCCTGCGCACAACGGCCTCTTCGCTGTGGCTAGCTCGGTTTGCGGCTTGTACTTCTTCGGCGCGCGGGTGGGCAATGGCCACATCGCGTGGCACCCGCTCTTGTAGCAACAATTCACAGGCTTGGATCATGGGTTCACTATGAAAACGCTGGCGCATTTTGCCTTGCTGCAAGGTGTTAGCAATTGCCACAATCGACATACCTTGATGATGCGCCATATAGTTTTTAACCACCTCATATTCAACACCGCTGGGCAAGCGCGAGCGCGTAAAATCGAGTGCCTCGTAAAAGCCAAAACGCCCATATGCTCCCAAGCTTACAAGCCGATCAAAGTTTTGCGCAGCCGCTTTGGGATCAACCATGGTGGCCAGTGCCGTGGCATAAGGTGCAATCACTAAATCTTCAGCGAGCCCGCGCTTTAACCCTAACCCCGGAACGCCAAAATTTGAGTATTGGTAAGTCAGCTCAATATCGCGAGCATTGTAAGCGGATTCGGATATCCCCCAGGGTATTGCGCAGCGCGCGGCATAAGCCTGTTGCCGACCCACAATGAGGCGATTGGTTTGTTCCAGTAAACTGCCTGCTGGCGCGCGCATAACGAGCGAAGGCATCAGGTATTCAAACATCGAACCCGACCAGGAAATAAGCGCGGCGCCTTTGCCCAGAGGGGTAGCAGTGCGGCCAAGCCTAAACCAATGTTTGGAATTTATGTCGCCTTTGGCAATGGCGATGAGGCTGGCCAAGCGGGCCTCTGACGCCAATAAATCGTAACAGCTGGCATCCAATGTATTATCGGAAACTGAGTAGCCAATAGCCAATAGCTTGCGCTCGGTATCCAGTAAGAACGAAAAATCCATAGCCATCGCTAGGTGTCGAGAACGCCGTGCGAGCGCGCGAATTCGCGACAACCAAGCCGTAAATTCACCTTGTTCTAGCAGCACTCTGTCGCGTTCGTGCTCGATAATATTAGCGTGCAGGGCGTCAAGCCAATAGCGCATATCGGCATTTTGAGCGGTGGCGTTAGTGGGCAAAAGGCTTGACGCTTCAAGCCGCGCCTTATCCAGCAAACGCAGTAGCACCGGCGTTAAAACATCTAAGCTTTGCACGCCTCGCAATTGGATTGAAAGCTCATCAAGCAAACCGCGAATAGGTTGCTCGTGATCGGCCAATATGGGTTCTTCTTGCAGCGCAATGCTGGCCATTGCCAGGTTATCTAAAATACCCGCGCGAATATTGTTACCGATGGGTTCAAGCAACCATTCCTCACAGGCGTTCGCCAAAGCAATGAGATGGCCCGCCAAATTGCCACTATCCACGGCCGACACATAATCGGGCTGTAAGACTGACCCAGTTTGGGTTTGGTACCAGTTGTAAAAATGGCCTCGAAATTTAGGCAACGACTCCATAGCGGCAAGACTAACTTCTAGGCGCTCAATGGTTTGCAAGGTTCCCGCCCAACCAAAATCCCTTGCCGCGACCGACGATAATAAATGCAGTCCCATATTTGTAGGTGATGTGCGATGAGCCACGGTTGGCTCTGGATCTTCCTGGAAATTATCGGGCGGTAACATGTTATCGGCAGGCGTAACAAAGGTTTCAAAAAAACGCCACGTTTTGCGAGCAATTAACCGCAGGTCACGATTGTGCTCGTCAAAGGCGAGCCCCTGCGGGATATCCGGAGACCGACTAACCCATAGCGCCACCAGCGGCGCCGCCAGCCACAACATGGTAAAAGTCAACAAAATCGGCCAAACAGAAGAGTTAACAAACAGGGATTTGGCAAGTAGCAGCATGGCTAACGAGGTGCCCCACGCCATGGTTCGGTAAAAGCCGAATACGGTTAAACGAGGGCCGCTATTGGAATGGGCCGCCGTTTTCCATTCTAATAAGTTCGAACGGGATACGCCCATGCGCCACAAACTGCGGCTAATGGCATCAACCATACGCCATGCTTGGTCGGGCAAAAAACTAACTTGCAAAAAAACTTGCGTGCAAGCGTTGGCAAAATCGTTGCCCAACATGCGAAAGTGATGCGAAAAATTTACCCCGGCGCGGCGGGGGATAACAGCAAATAAACTGGGTATCAACGCCGGAACCGCAAAACAAGCAAGCAATAAACCCGTTGCCATTAATGCTTGTGGCAAGGGCATCATCCAACACGCACTTAACGCGATTAACATTGCCGGTGGCACCATCGAGCGCCTAAGATTATCGAGCATTTTCCAGCGCCCTACTTTGGATACCGCATACTTACCGCGGTATCTGCCGAGTATCCACGGCAGCAACTGCCAATCTCCACGGGTCCAGCGGTGCTGCCTTGCTGAGGCAACATCATAACGCGATGGGAATTCCTCGATAACTTCAACATCGCTAACTAAACCTGCGCGAACAAAAACGCCCTCGAATAAATCGTGGCTGAGCATGGTGTTATCTGCCACCCGCCCGTCCATTGCCGCCATAAAAGCATCGACTTCATAGATGCCTTTACCGGTGAATGAACCTTCGCCGAATAAATCTTGGTAAACATCCGAAACCGCGCCAGCATAGGGGTCCATGCCACCCGGGCTGGAGAATATCCGTTGGTACAGCGACCCTTCCCTTCCGGTCGATAACGACGGCGTAACCCGAGGCTGTAAAATGCCGTAACCTCGGACCACCCGTTGCGCGTCTTCGCAAAATTGCGCGCGATTAAGTGGGTGGGCCATTTTGCCAATTAGCTTCATCGCCGTATCGCGAGGTAACCGAGTGTCAGCATCCAACACAATGACATAGCGAACATTACTGGGCACGACCACAGCCTCGCCATGAATGGCGACATAGCTAGTATCCTTGGCACCGCGCAATAAACGGTTTAGTTCATGAAGCTTGCCGCGTTTACGCTCCCAGCCAATCCACTTTTGTTCGCTTTTATTGAACTGGCGCCGACGATGAAGCAGCTGAAAGCGCGCGCCACAGGGGGCGGGACCATAGCGTTGATTC
>DATBNJ010000018.1:0-17045 GCA_036554385.1 Marinagarivorans sp.
AGGGCACCTCTAAAAATGCACTTTTTACGCGATAGCGGCGTCAGTTCCGTCCTCGAATCCTCATTTACCCCACGTAAACTGCGGTTCTCCGGGCGGTACTTCCTTGCTCTCACAAAAAAATTACTATTTTTAGAAGCGCCCATTAGTGGGTTACTATCCCAGCGCCATCCGTGGCGCTTTGCGTCGTCACAAAAAAAGCCCGCATGCGGGCTTTTTTTGGGGGGCGAGGACTGTTCTAGGGCTATGAGTCCGGTAAATTACGCAGTTTTTCGCGCAATAGTTTTAACGCTTTGCCTCGGTGGCTGATTTTATTTTTTTCCGTTTTTTCCAGCTGTGCCGATGTCATCTTGTATTCGGGTAGCCAAAACAGGGGGTCGTAGCCAAAGCCGCCATTCCCAATGGGGGATGTTAAAATTTCACCCTCCCAGCTACTTTGGCAAATTATCGGAGTTGGGTCCGTCGCGTGGCGCATATAAACGAGCACACATTGATAGCGCGCGGTGCGTCGCCCTTGAGGGATTTCACGCAGGGCCTCGAGCAACGTTTGGTTGTTTGCTTCATCACTAGCACCGGGGCCGGCAAAACGCGCCGAATAAATACCCGGAGCGCCGTTAAGCGCATCGACTTCGATGCCCGAATCATCGGCCAGCGCGGCGTGGCCGCTGTGCTTGCAGGCATTGCGCGCTTTTTTTAAGGCGTTTTCTATAAAAGTAAGCCCATCTTCGATGGCTTCGGGAACGTCAAACTCACCTTGGGGCTTGACGTTAAAACCTAAGCCGCCCAAAAGGTCATTAAATTCGTGCAGTTTGCCTGCATTGCCGCTCGCTAAAACGAGAGTCTGCATAATTTTGCTCCGATCAATTTTACAGCTTGGATACAACCGCTAAGGTGAATTAATCGACGTACAATTTACGCGTAAACTTAAGCGTAAAGGGCTCGACGCCGTCGGGGGCGATATTAATCACGAAATTAAACACCTCTTCATTGGTAATGCGCAATGAGCCGATGCTGTAAACCGCGTATTGCTCCTTGATGGTTTTAAAGTCAATTGGCTTTTTTTGCTGCATTAAATTTTGCGCATAACCTTCAATGTTGCCGTCGATGGCTTCGCCGTTTTTATCTTGCACGGTAATGTTGAGTAACACCTGGTTTTTGGCGCGCACAAGTTGGTAAGCTTCGGCGATTTTGGGTTGCAAAAAAGTGCTGTTAAATGCGCTGTAATGCACGGTGAAGTCGCCAAATACCGCTGTGCTTTCTTGGTTTAACTCACCCGCGTGCGCCAAGCTTGGCAATTGGGTAGTCATTAAAGATAAGCAAACGGTTACCAGTAAATAAATGCGTTTCATAGTGAGCGGCCTTTGGTTTTTGAGTTCCAGTTGTTTAGATTAAGGGTAAAAGCCCGCTAAGCTGGCTTTGTTTGCAGTATCACGCCGCACTCACGGTGATGCGTGAAAGGAAATTGGTCAAACAGTGCCCAGTGCGCAATGTCGTGACTTTGGCACAGCTGCTGTAAATTGTTGTAGAGCGTGTCTGGATTGCACGATACATAAATAATACGCTCAAAACGTTGAATCAGCTTGATGGTGCCGTCATCCAAGCCAGCTCTGGGTGGGTCGACCAGTACGGTCGAAAAGCGGTAGCTATTAAGGTCGAGGTGCTCCAAACGCTTAAATGCTCGCACGCCTTCAATCGCTTGAGTAAATTCTTCACTGGAAAGCCGGGCAAAGGCAATATTGTCGATGTTATTGCGCGCCATATTGCGCTTCGCCGAATCGACACTGCTTTTGGCGATTTCGGTGGCAACAACGCGGCTGAAGTTTTGTGCCAGTGGCAGGGTAAAGTTGCCGTTGCCGCAATACAGTTCTAACAAGTCGCCTTCGCTATTGCGTGTATGGTCAAACGCCCAGTTGAGCATGTCGGTGCAAATGCTGGCGTTAGGTTGTGTAAAGCTCGCTTCAACGTGTTCGTAAACGAACTCGCGGCCCGCTATGTTTAAGCGCTCTTCGGCCCAATCTCGTGTTAATACGCGCTTTTGTTTGCGCGCACGGCCAATTATCTGACAGCCAAGCTGTTGGCTCAGTTGCTCGGCCGCCGTTTGCCATTGATCGCAAAGCGGCTTGTGGTAAATCAGTGTGACCAAGCAGTCACCGGTGGTGGTTGATAAAAACTCGCACTGAAATAGCTTGCGCCTCAGCAATTCGTTGGCATTGAGCTTGGCCAGCAATTGTGGCATCAGCCGATTAATGGTCTCGCTGGCGGCGGGAAAGTCTTGAATAATGTAGGTCTGTTTGGGTGTGCCGGGCTTAAACATGGCGTAATCACAGCGGCCTTCGCTGTGCCAAATTTTAAATTCGGCGCGCATTCGATAGTGTTGTGGTGGCGAGCTAAACACCTGCAGAGCGGGCGGCTTAAAAGTCGCAAATTGTTCGATGGTTTGTTGTTCTTTGGCGGCTAGCTGTTGAGCGTAGGCGACGGGTGAGTAATTGGTAATTTCGGTCATTGCGTCGGGTCGCAGTTAGTGGCTCCCTCGGACAACGGTAGTGGCTAGGCTGGTTGGCAGAGAAAGCACAGATAAAATTCGTGGGCAGTAAAAGCGCGATTAAAACCGCGTTTAACTGAGATTAAAAGGGTTAAAGTCTTCGCGAATAACGGGCCACCCGCCTAGCTCTTGCCACCTGTTAACGATCATGCAAAACAATTCAGCGGTTTTTTGGGCATCGTAGGCGGCGCTATGGGCTTCGCGGTTTGAAAAGTCAATGCCCGCAATTTGACAGGTTTTGGCCAACACCGTATGGCCAAAGGCAAGGCCGGACAAGGTCGCGGTATCGAAGCACGAAAATGGATGAAACGGGTTGCGCTTAATGCTGCAGCGCTCGGCGGCGGCATGGACAAAGCCCAAGTCGAAATGCGCATTGTGACCGACCATAATGGCGCGCTTGCAGTCGTATTGCTTAATCTTTTTTCGAATAGCGGCAAATACATCGGTAAGTGCTTGTTCCTCTGGAACGGCGCCGCGCATTTCACAATCGACTTTGATGCCGGTAAAATCCAGCGCGGATTGCTCAATGTTGGCGCCCACAAAGGGTTCTACATTAAATTCAATCGTTGTGCCGGGACGGATAATACCGTCGTCGTCCATATCGAGGGTGACAGCCGCAATTTCCAACAGCGCGTCGGTACTGGCGTTAAAACCGCCGGTTTCTACATCGATAATAACCGGCAGGTAACCGCGAAAACGCGAGGCAAATACCGTGGTTTCATTGGCGTCAGTATCGCTCACTGATAATCCTTAGCATCAAATTAATAATCAATTTTAGGCGCGTATGGCCCAGTTTAAGGTTTGCCCAGCCAGCAGCGGTGTGATGGTGCTATCACCTAAGCTTAGCTGCTGTGGTTGCTGCCAAGGCGCTTTGACCAAAGTGATTTGGCGAGTATTGCGAGGCAGGTCGTAAAAATCGGGGCCGAAATGGCTAGCAAAGCCTTCGAGCTTAGCCAAGGCGTTGGCGTCCTCGAATGCCTGCGCATAAAGCGCGAGTGCGGCGTTGGCCGTGTAGGCCCCGGCACAGCCACAGGCTGCTTCCTTTTTGTGGGTGGGGTGCGGGGCCGAGTCCGTACCCAAAAAGAATTTTGGGCTGCCGCTGGTAGCGGCTTTTACGAGCGCTTGCTGATGTGTACTGCGTTTTAAAATAGGCAGGCAGTAATAGTGTGGCCTGATGCCGCCGGCGAGCATATGGTTGCGGTTAAATAACAAGTGGTGCGCGGTAATAGTCGCGCCTAGGTTGTCGTCGTGGTCGGTTACAAAGTCAACGGCGTTTGCAGTGGTAATGTGTTCTAAAACCACTTTCAGACCGCTTACGCTCTTTAGGAGTGGCGCAAGTATGCGCTCGAGAAAAACGGCTTCGCGATCAAAAATATCAATATCGCCATCGGTGACTTCTCCGTGTACCAGCAGCTTAATACCGGCTTCGGCCATGGCCTCGAGCACGGGGTAGAGCGCTTTGACATTGGTGACGCCTGAGTCGGAGTTGGTGGTGGCGCCAGCAGGGTAAAGTTTGCAGGCGACCACGCCAGCGGCTTTGGCCGCTTTAATGTCGTCGATGCTGGTGTTATCCGTCAAATACAGCACCATTAACGGTTCAAAGTGCGTGTCGTTTGGCACCTGTGCTTGGATTCGCGCTTTGTAGGCGAGCGCTTGCTCGGCGTTCATCACAGGGGGCACCAAATTGGGCATGATGATTGCGCGCTCAAATTGGCTCGCGGCATCGCTCACCGTGCGAGCCAGCGCATCGCCATCGCGCAAATGAATATGCCAGTCGTCGGGTGCAGTAAGGGTAATTGATTGCATAGAAATGAAAAGCTCAATGGTCGTAGGAGGCCAGTGCCTGGGTGCTGCGAGGTCACTTTGGGCCGCCGAATGGGTCACCAGCCTACCTCAGTTATCGGAAACAAACGCATGCTACCGCAAATCACCTTTAAAGCACAGGCGCTACCCGCCGATAACCTGCTATGAAGCAATCTGTGGACGGTGAATATGCAGTGGTTGGTGCAGTCTTTGAAATGGGCGCGCAAGCGTGCCCGTGGTGGTATTGAGAAGAGTTGGCGTATGTTGGCCGTGGTTGCGGGGGTAATGATAGCTTTGCCCGCAACCGTGGTGTTCTCAATGAGTTATACCAACGGCATAGAGGAAAGCAGCTGGCGCTTTGACGGTTCTGTATTCGAATGCAGTCTGACTCACAGCGTGCCCTTTTACGGCGAGGCCGTGTTCCGCACGCGCGCGGGCGAGAAATCGCAGTTTAGATTAGTGCCTTTGGCGCAGCGTTTACAAACGGGCAAGGCCTTGCTGATTCTACAGCCGCCAGCGTGGCGCCATAACCTCAGCCCAATCGACCTTGGTTATGTGCCCGTGAACCGCGGTGAAGAGCCCGTTGTGCTCGGCGATAAGGTTGCCGAGCGCTTATTGGCAGAGCTTAATACCGGCTATGAAATGGAGCTGACCCGAATGCCGTGGTACGGCGCTGAGGATTCCAGCCGTGTGCACGTGAGCCCCATTGGCTTCAGAGACGCCTACCGGCGTTATTTGGGCTGTTTAGGTGACTTATTACCGGCCAATTTTGATCAAATTCGGCGAACTGCCATTTATTTTGGTTCTGCCTTGTTCGAACCCCTGCCGCCCGAGCAACGCCGCAAGCTTGATAATATCGTGCGCTACTGCGAAGCGGACCCCTCGGTGACCGAGTTTTACATCGACGGCCACACCGATAACGTGGGTACGCGCGCCGATAATTATATTCTGTCGGAAAATCGCGCCAAAGAAGTCACCCAATACCTTGTTAGCAAGGGCTTACCCGAAGACCGTATTACCGTTCGCTGGCATGGCGAGCGCTATCCAACGGCGCAGAACAACTCAGTCCAAGGGCGGGCCAAAAATCGGCGAGTGACGATTCGGTTAGAACGGGACCCAGCGCTAATCCCCAATACGGCTTCAGAGTAGGTTGGGCGAATACCTAATGGCCCAATGGTGACGTGTGAGGTCTTTTGGCCCTGCGAAACGCCCTCTGGGAGTGGTGTAAATACCCATGGGCACCGGGAGCGAGCGCTGCCAACTTAGGCTTTCGATTCAGGCAGCAAGTGATTTTCAAGGATAGCCGCTATCCCCTTTGCGCTATGCCTCACTAGCGTTTCTGGATAGGGATTAACTAGAAAGCATCGCCCGAATGGCAAAGTAGGTTAGCCCATTTATAGCCACTAGCAATACCAAAGCGAACAAGCGGTTCCACACTAGGCGCTTCGAGGATTGGCTGTGTTGTGCTACGGGGTGTTCCCAGTTTCCCTGTGTCGCATTGACTCTCGAGTGGAGCGACGAAGGATCTTCGAGAGGCTGATTTCCATCATAAACAAGCATACGTTTTCCTTTTTGTATTCGCTCGCAGTGAATGTAGCGCCTATATTAGAGCCCTCGGTTGGCGCTGCCTAGCTGATATGACCGGCGTGCTTTGTGAGAAATTGACCATTCTCTCAGTGTCCTTTTTCTGGCGTTCTATTGCCACCAGCACTGGCGTTGTGCGCTTATCCACACTTTACGTCTATGCCGCGGCGCTTTTGTGAAGCGTTAGGGGGCAGTAGCGTTGGCTAAGGGGTAAAAAACCTAATCGCTCGGCTCATGATAGAGCTCTTTTCAGGGAAAACGGTTTTGTAGTGGTTAATCAGGTGCTTGCTAGGGTTGATGTGGCAATGGATGGTGGCTTCATCATATTCATTGCGGTTACCGATATGGGCAACGAGGAATATTTTATAAATGCCAAGCCGGGGCTCAAAGCGACTTGAGTGGGTATCTAGGTAGCTCATAAGCAGGCGCTTGCCGTGGGTTTCTTGGGTTTGAAATTGACAAATTTGTTGTGCATCCAAGATGTCAAAGGGCGTTTGTCGGTAATCCCGCGATGCGTTAAACGCTTTTACCGCCGCACCGTTGACGTTGGTCCCCAGTTGGCTGGCGGCAAAAAACACCAGTGAAACGGCAGCAATAACCGTAAACGTAATAAGCAATGTCTTCACTCTTACGAAACGCTTAATGCCCGTATCAGTGGGTAATTGATCGGGATTAAAGCCGCGAGGAACCGCGAGCGAGGGAATGGCATCATCGTCGGTATCGCTATCGTGCGATCGGCGCTTAGCGTTTGGTGGTTTCGCGGACACAGATGATGCCATGGTTTCCTCAAGATAAACTTCTTACTCACGCTGACCTAAATCATTGCGACGGGTGTTGCTGGTTAGTTGTTATCCTTAAACGCCATTCCAAATGTTACGCCTAGCCGCAAATACCTCCAAGGATGGAGGAAACGCAGAAGATTGCCTGGAGCCATCTCTGTAAACCTCCAAGGATGGAGCCATCTTTGTAAGCCTCCGTTTTTTACACTAAAGCCCCAAAACGTTTTTTGTTGGCGGCCTTAATAAGCGGTATTGATGCTCATAATTCGTTGCCTAAATGGCGTAAAGCAAGATTAAAGTCACGTTTTGCTCTAGGCGTTTAACGGCACGAGCATGTGCACCGCCCAGTGATGCATTAATGCTTCCTAACGATCATGCTAAGCAACATAGGCCGGTTATACCAGTGAGTGCCTATACTGTTTTACGATTGAATAGGTAACAGCTAGACCTTTTGCACAAGTGGTTGGGTTAGCCGATTGTTAGCGCCTGCAAGGGGTTGCGAAGTGGCCGGAGTGCGCTCTAACTTTGCCCTTGGCGTACTTAGGTTCGAACAGCCCGGTTGAATAACGCACTTTTACCCCGAAATGCCATCCGTGGCGTTTGACTCGAAAAAGCGGGCTAGCGCAGTTTGAACGCGCTAACACCCGCAAAGGCAAACCCCGCCGCCAACATAAGGCAGGTGAGTGCGTTGAGGGCGATCATGCCGGCGCTTAAGCTTAGGCCACTTAACGCATCGGTGATTAGCGCTTGGCTGCCCAGTAAGGGGATGGCTGCGATTGCCAATGAGGTGGACTTGCCCGAAAGCAACACGTATAGCCCCGTGGCGGTTGGCAGTAAGGTGACAAGCTGGGTGTAGGTTTGTGAATCTTTCAGTGAGCGGGCGCGCAGCGAAATAAACAACAGCAACGAATTCGCTAGCGCCACCAATGGCACTAGCAGCACAAATACCTGCAAATAATCCTGTAGTGATACATCAATGCGCAAACCTAGCTCGGCCGTCGGCGCCATTTTAATGGCCATAAATTGCCCGAACAGCGCGAGGGTCACAACCACCATCGACAAGCTACAGGCCATTAACCACTTGCCGGCAAATAGCCAGTGCTTGGCGATGGGCACCATCAGCAAGGTTTCTAGGGTTCGGCCTTCGCGTTCACCTGCGGCCATTTCGGTGGCCACGCCCGCGCAAGCGATAAAGGCAACCAAGACTAAAAACAGCGGCACCGAGCCCAAAATACGCATTGCCATCTGTTGCTCGCGCGCTGTGTTAACGTCTACAACTTGGCCTACGTGAGCGGCTTGTGGGCTAACGCCGCGAAAAATTAGCCGCTGCGCGCCCAACGTTTGGTACCAACGGGCCACCACCGACTTCACCCGGTTGGCCGTGGCCTGATGTTCATTGCGTGACAAATCCCAAATAAGCTCAATATTCGCCATTTGTTGCTCGCGGAATTGCTCGCTAAAGCTGTCTGGAATGCGCAATACCATGGGCACTTCGCCTTCGCGTACCTGTGCGATAGGGTCGCCGCTGAAACCCGTGGTTTTAAGGCCGGCCTCATGCAATGCGGCCAGTAGCGGCGCGGCTTGGTCGCCATTCATTACCGGCAAGGTAAATTCGGGTTTATCTTGTTGCATAGCGGCAACAAAATTCAGCACGCCGTAGCTGGTTAGGGCAAACAGTAGCGGCATAATCAATATCGGCAGTACACCTTTAATATCCCGTCGCGTATCGAGCCATTCTTTTTTAAATACGGTCCAAATCATTTTCATGGCGTTTTGGCCTTGTCGTGCTCGGGTGAGTGCGGGCTAGCACTTGTGCACAATTGTGCGAAAGCGGCTTCTAAATCGGTGCCGCCTGTTTGCCGAATTATGTCCTCGGGGGTGCCGTGAGCTGACACTTGGCCGTGGGTAATCACCGTTAATTGGTCGCAAAGGTGGCTAACCTCGTGCATTAAGTGGCTTGAGAAAATCAAGCAGGTGCCATTGCGCTTGAGTTCCAGCAATAAGCTGCGCACGGCTCGGGTGGTGAGCACGTCGAGCCCGTTGGTGGGCTCATCTAAGATCAGGTACGGTGGCTCGTGCATTAGGGCACGGGCGAGGGCGACCTTCATGCGCTCACCTTGGGAAAAACCCTGCGTTTTGCGGTGTAGAATTTCATCCATATCGAGCTGTCGCGAAAGCTGCGCCATGCGCTGCTGTGTGCGGTTGCGCGAAAGGCCGTAAAGTTCGGCAAAATAACGCAGGTTTTCAGCGGCGGTTAAGCGGGTGTAAAGCCCACAGTTATCGGGCAATACGCCGAGTTTTTTCTGCGCTTCCACCGGTGATTTCACCACGTCGATAGCATCAATATGCACGCGCCCAGCATCGGGTTTTAATAAACCACACAAAATGCGCAAGCTGCTGGTTTTACCGGCGCCGTTAGGCCCAAGTAAACCTAAAGTTTGCCCCGCGTTTGCCTCAAAACTTACATCGCGCACTGCGGTGGTCGCGCCAAAGCGTTTTTCAATATGCTCAACTCTAATCACGCGCTGGGTCCTTATCCGTTGCCGCGGACGATGTACTGGGGGCCAGTAAATCTGGCCCGGCGCCATCGATAAAAAAGGCGGTTGCTTTAATTTGCTGCACGCAAGTTGTGTCCAGTTCGCTGAAGTTTGCGGCATCGATAAATTCGGCGATTAAGTTCGGCAAGCAGCCCAAGCCCGTCACCCCGTGATGCCCGCCCGCAACGACGATATGCTTGGCATGGCTCAGTTTGCTGATGGCCCAATCGGCCCAAAACGGAGGGGTAACTGGGTCGAACTGGCCCGATAATGCCAGCGTTGGGATGGCGCTGGTAATGGGGGTAAACAGACTATTTATGGCCGCGTGATCAGGCAAGGGCATGGCGCGGCAGGCGGCGCTTAAGTCGTTAAGTTCGCTAAACGGCAGATTGGGTAGGTTACCTGCCCCCGCTCGCGTTACCTTTGGCGCGTGCCGATCTTCTGCGCACAATATAGCCGCGTGCATACCATAACTCATGCCCTCGCTAACGCTGTCGCTAGCGATTTGGGCGAGGTTGGATAGTGGATGGTAGTCACCTTGGTAAGCGGCGTTGATCGCCATGGGCAGCAGGGCGGCTAACTCGCGGCTGTAGAGGGCAAAGCGCGCCCAGTTGGCCAGCAGCGGTGCGGTAATGGTGATCTCGAGGGTCTCTTGTGTGCGGGGGTGGGCTAGCTTTACTTTGCTGGGGGCGTGCGTCAGCCGCGCTATGGTGTCCCGCCATTTTACGGCAAGGTTATCGAACGTTTTGTGGCACGCAGGTTGTTGCGCGCAGGTTTCAAACAGGTGTTGCAGTGCGTGGGCGGCGTCGTACTCGGCATAGTGGGGCAGTGCTATGGCACCGGGGGCCACGCCATCTAGGGTGACTGTCCGGCTGGTAGTGGGGAATAAATGCTGGTATTCCATCGCCACACGGGTGCCGTAAGAGCTGCCCCACAGGTTGACTTGCCGATAGCCAAGCTGACGCCGCACCGCTTCGATATCGAGTGCCGCCTGACGCGTGGTGATGGCTTCAAGCGCACCGGGCGATTGCCCGTAATTTTGCGCGCATTCGGCCAGTGCGCGATTCATCTCGGCAACCAATTGCGTACCGGGCAAATTTTGGTCGAGCTCATTCGCCGCTGGACAGTCAAAGGGCTGGCTTTTGCCGGTGCCGCGCTGGTCGATAAATAGGATATCGCGCTCGGCCTGAACCTTGTGAAAAAAGCGCAAGTACTGCCAAGCAAGCCCCACAGCGGCGGTGCCCGGGCCGCCGGTAATTACAACTAGGGGGTCGTCGCTGGGCTCACTGCGCGCCCTGGCGCGCAACACGTTAAGTGTGGCGGCCGGGCTAGTATCATTCGCGGGTAGCTGTATTTGTGTGCATTGCGCGCCGTAAAAAGCGGTGCCGTGTTTGGCTTGCTGGCAAGGCTCAAAGGTCACCTTGGCATTTGGCTGGGCCGAGCCAGCGCTCGCTTCGTCGGCACTGCTGAACGCGCCAATCACTAGCCCGCATAACAGTGCGCCAGCCCGAAGGCTAATGCCGCTGTAAACCTTACTCCGCCAGAGGCGATCATTTCGTTGTTTAACCATTTAATACCATTTGTGCTAGGCCACCTAAGTGCGGCCCAATATTCCTTAGTAGCAATACCCAATATACCCGACACCCGCTGGTGCAAGTGTCGGCTATGGTGGGCGTTTGTTATTGTTTCGGCACAGCCTGCAGGCGTTTTTTGGCCCATGCCGAAAACTCATACCGGCGGCAGCTGCCCGAGCGGCGTTTTGCGCCGTAACCTTCAAGCACAGTGTAGATGACGATATGTTTTTCGGGGTCGTCGTGAGGCGACTCATCGACGATTTTTCTTACCGCCCACTCGGCCCCTGGCTTATCGTTTGAATACACACCGCCTAATTCAATGGGGATGCTGCCTGCGCGTTGCTTTGACTTTTGCAGCGCTAAATGGACCGCTGGCAGCAGCTGCGCAACCGGCATATGAATATTGTGCTCGCGCAAGGCGTCTTGCAGGCTATCGGCATCGAGCGGCGCGGCGGGATTGGGCGGCACGGGGCGGTATTTAACGCGCGCCACGGGGTAGCGTCGCCACGGGAATAGATTATTAAAGACCACGGCAAAGGCGAAAATAATAACGCAATTCACCAGTGTTGGCATCACGGCATACCCGTAGCCCAGTTCGTGAATGGTCGGGCCGCCAATAACCGCCGCCAATGCGGTGGCGCCGCCTGGGGGGTGAATAGAACGCGTTAATAGCATGGCGCCGATGGCCAAGCCGACCGCCAACGAGGCCGCTAGCAGCATATGGGGCACCAGCAGTGCACAGGTGACACCGACAATCGCCGAAACGCCGTGGCCAACAAATAATGCCCAAGGTTGTGACAGCGGGCCGTGGGGTACCGCGAACAATAGCACGGCCGAAGCCCCCATGGACGGCACAACGGCGGCGGCACCGAGAGTGCCGGTAATGCGAATACTCAAAGCGGCGATGCAAAATATGGCAAGGCAGCCCCCAATTGTTGCCACCCAGCGCTCGGCAATGGTAGCGGCGCCTTGAATGCCTGTAGAGCGCAAATGCATGGGCAACTGGGTAAAAGGGCGGATGCCCGCCACTAGGGTAAAACCCTTTTTACCGCGCCGCGCTGTGTTCGCGGGGTCGCTGTTAGTGGATGTTTGTGTCATACGTTTCCTGCTGTCGCGCGTAGTAACTGCGTCTTATCTTGGAACGCCGTCTGTGGCGTTTTGCGGTGTATCCGTACAACAGGCCAGTGAACCTAATTGGAGAATCACTATGTTGAACAGTTGGACTATTAATTTTACGCGTTTTTGGGTTGGGCTAGCGGGAGGTGCGCTTGCAATGGCGATGTTAACAGGTTGTTCCCAAGTGAAGGTAACTGAGTACCAGCAATACACGCCCGTTCTCACCTTAGAGCAGTTTTTCGACGGACCACTTACCGCCCACGGAGTGGTCAAAAACCGCTCGGGTAAAGTCATCCGCTATTTTAATGCCGATATTCAAGCGAGCTGGGAAAATGGCATAGGCACCTTGGATGAGTCCTTTGTATTTAATGACGGCGAGCGGCAAAAACGCGTGTGGACATTAACCCCCAACGGCGATAACCGTTACACGGCTGTTGCTGGCGACGTTACCGGGCAGGGCGACTTACAGGTGTCTGGCAATAGTTTGTTTATGAAGTACGTGCTGCAAGTCCCTTATAAAGGCGATGAAATAGAGGTGACCGTCGACGATAGAATGTACCTGGTGAATGACACGACGCTAATTAATGAATCGACAATGTTTAAATTCGGTTTTCGCGTTGGCGAGGTGCTGTTGGTGATCACTAAGTCATAACGTGCCGGCTGTTAAAAGCGAAGTTTAAATGCTGCACTTTATGCCGCAATCGTACCGCTGCGCTGTTACAGCCGCGACCCATGTGACAGCCATTGATCTAGCGACAGCGAGTTTTGGCCATTGTGTGTTGGCATTTTGCCGCTGTTTAATCGCCAAAAAGTAAAAACTTGAGGGAATTATTCAGCGGCTCGCTAAAGTGTCAGCGGCTCACGAAAGTGGGCATGGGCTAATTATTTTCTAGCCGTTTAAGTCCTCCCGAGGCCTCGCGCCACCGATAACGGTTCCTCGATATTATGCTTCCTGCAATGCCTAATAAAGAGCACCCGTGCCTCGTGCGTTATTCTAATTAGCGACTTCCCTGTAGCGTGCAAGGTCTACCCTTGGCTATCCTGCCAAAGCACGGGTGCTATTTAAACTTACACGCATTAGTCATCTGCTCTGGTCAAACGCTCTGGAAAACGCTGCCGTTGAGTTTTCCAATACCTTGCAAGCCCTGCAAGAGCCGGTGCTTCAATGCCTAGAAAATAATCAGCCGGCACTCTTTTAAACGGATAATTTTTATTTAGCCGGATAGTTATAAAACCGCACTAAAAAAGGCTTGATGATGTCATCAAGCCTTTTTTAGTGCGGTTTTATTATTGGTTTAAATACTGGCTAACCCGTAACCCATTAGTGGAATCGGTTAATTGATCGTGTTAGCCCGCCATCTTTGCGGCGATGCCGTTGAGCTCCGAGCTGGATTCCAGCACGTTATCAATCGTGGCATCGGCCGTTTCTGGGTCTAGGTGCAGGCTTTCGTAGAGTTTTTGCGGAATAGGCGCTGGCAGTCGGTTGGTAATGCCTCTGCGCGCCAGCAGTTGTTCGGCAATATAAATTAAGTTGGCGTATTGTGCGTGCTCGCCCTGAAAGTTGGGATTGTATTGCTGGCGAATCGCCACGATCACTTCGTTGGGCATGCTCCAGGTTTCTAACAGCCAGCTCGCTATTTGGCAGCTACTCACGCCCACAATATGTTGCTCTACCGCGCTGCCTTGAATGTGCGGGTTGGCATCGAGGTGGCGGCTGATGTTGGCGTAGTAGGGGGGGAATACATCAGCCAGTATCAAATGGCCAAAGTTACACAACAAGCCCGAAAGGTAAGACATGCCAAATGCTGGGCGATGCTCGCGCGGAATACTTGTAACTAAACCTTCAATGGTGGCCGCCACGCAAACCGAGTGGCGCCAGTAAGCGGCCACTTGTTTTTCGTTCATGACGTTGGCGCTCATGGTTTTACCTAGTGCTAAGCCCAAGGCCAAGTTTAAAACCATATCAAACCCTAGCACGCGCACAATCGCATCGTGTACCGACTTGATTTTGCCGGGCGCAGAGTAGTAAGGGGAGGCGGCCCAACTGACCACTTGCGCAGCCAGCGAAGGGTCGAGCTCGACAATATCAGTCAAATCGCTAATATCGGCATCGGGGTTGGCCCTAAGTTGGATAATTTTGCGCGCTGTGTCGGGCAAGGGGGGGAGCTCCAGCGTATCTTCTAAGCGCTGTTTGATGCGCAGTTGAGTAAAGCGCTGCACCGAGGCGGAAATCTGCGCGGTATCGCGCTCGCTCGATTGCGGTAGCTCGGGCGCTTGATTGCCAATGCGGGCAATATTGCCCGCTTTTACCATAGCGCAAAAGTCATCGCGAGTGACTTCGAGGGTTTGCTCTTGATCGCCGGTTTCGAGCCATAAGGTCCCGTAGTCCAACAGCGAGCTATCGACCAACGTGATGCAGTCTTGCCATTGCGGAATGGCTGGTACAGCCGTTAAACCCGTGTGATCCAGCGTCGCCCGCAAGTCCTCGGGAGGCAGTGCTTTTAAGTTGCGGCTAAATTCAGCGGTGATGGCGTCTAAGTCTAGGATGTAGTTCCACGGCAACAACACCTGAACGCTGCCCTTGCTATCCTTTAACAAAGTTGACTTTACAAAGCAGCCCGCTGGGCTCGTAGCACTGGCGGGTGTTTTGGGTAAGTGATCTCGCAACTGGTAGTGGATGTTGTTAGTTTCTAACATTTGCAAAATACTGGTGTTTAATGCCACAACGGACTCCTCGTTTAACGACTTTCGACCGATAACGTAAATTTAACGCACAGCTTAAATATAGCTGCTAAGCCGGTGTGGTGTGGGTCACTGGTCGGAAAAGGCTATAGATGAAAGGTGCACTTATAACCTTTTAACGAGAATTTCGCGCAAATAGTGGCTTTACGCCTTAACGTATTCCTGTTGATTATTGAACCAGCGGCTAACTAGCGCTTTTACAATATCAGGGTGGTGTTGAAGTAGCGTTTTAGCAACGCAATGGATGCGCTCGATCATGGCCGCATCGCGTTGCAGATTGGCCAGCCTAAAGTGCATATCGCCGGTTTGTTGCGTGCCGAGCAACTCTCCGGGGCCGCGCAATTCAAGGTCTTTCTCGGCAATCACAAAACCATCGTTAGAGTTGCGCAGCACCTGAAGGCGGGCGTGCCCCTGTCGCGATAGCGGGTGGCCGTACAACAGAACGCAGTGACTCGCGCGTTGCCCCCGTCCCACGCGCCCGCGGATTTGGTGTAGCTGCGCCAAGCCCAAGCGCTCGGGGTTTTCGATAATCATTAAGCTGGCGTTGGGCACATCTACACCCACTTCGATAACCGTTGTGGCGACTAACAGCTGTATCTCACCGGCTTTAAAGGCCGCCATAACGGCGTCTTTTTCGGCACTTTTAAGGCGCCCGTGTACCAGCCCAATGGCCAGTTCGGGCGCCGCTTCGCGCAGCAGCTCGCAGGTCTTCTCAGCCGCGGCCGCCGCCAGCGTTTCAGAGTCTTCGACTAAGGTGCACACCCAGTAGGCTTGCTGGCCCTCTGCACAGGCGGCGCGCACGCGGCCGATAATATCGGGGCGTTTGTTTTGGTTAATCATCACCGTGTTGACGGGTGTTCTGCCCGGCGGCAGTTGGTCGATAATGGACAGCTCCAAGTCGGCATAGGCGGTCATAGCAAGTGTGCGCGGTATGGGCGTTGCGGTCATCACCAGCTGATGCGGGCAATGCTCGCCGCCTTTTTTGCGCAAGGCCAAGCGTTGTTGCACGCCAAAGCGGTGTTGCTCGTCAATAATCACCAACCCTAGCTTATGAAATACCACCGCATCTTCAAATAGGGCATGGGTGCCGACGGCCATATGGGCTTCGCCACTGGCGAGTTTTTCGAGTGCTTTGCGCTTTTGGCTGGCCGTTACCTTGCCCGCCAACCAAGCGACGTCAAACCCCAAGGCATTCAACCACTGCTGAAAATTGTTGCGATGCTGCTCGGCGAGAATTTCCGTGGGCGCGACTAACGCGGCTTGATAACCGTGAGCTAATGCGCACAGCACACTGAGCGCCGCGACCAGCGTTTTGCCGGAGCCGACATCCCCTTGTACCAAACGATGCATGGGAATATTTTTGCCGAGGTCCGCTTCAATTTCGCCCAGCACGCGCAGTTGCGCACCGGTGGGTTTAAAGGGCAGCTGCTGCAACAGCTGGCTTTTAAGGTGATCGTCGGCGGGTAGGGCCGGTGCGGGGTCTTGTTGATGGTTGATTCGCGTTTGCTGAACGGTAAGGTTGTGGGCCAGAAGCTCTTCGAATGCCAAACGCTGCAAGCAGGGGTGAGTGCCCATTAGCAAGCTGTTAATATCGGCCGTCGCGGGCGGATTGTGGGCGGTGTGCAGCGCTTCGCTTAGCGTGCAGTGGTTAAAGAAGCGGCTTACCTCGACCGGCAATAGTTCATTGGGCGGGTTGTCGTCCAGTAACGTCAACGCCTGCAGGGCCAAAGTGCGCAGGCGTTTTTGGCTCAAGCCGTCGGTCAGCGGGTACACGGGGGTGAGGGTATCTTCCAGCCCTTCGATGTCATCCAGCGATTGCACGGTTTGGTATTCGGGGTGATACATTTCTAGCCCGAGCGCGCCGGGTCGTGGTTCGCCATAACAGCGTACGCAGTTGCCCTCGGCGAGCATTTTTTGTTGCGCAGCGGTAAAAAAATAAAAGCGTAAAACGACTTGGCCGGTATCGTCGGCAAGGTTGACCACCAGGCTGCGTTTTTTGCCAAACACCACGCGCGCGCTGGTAATGGCGCCTTGGATCACTGCGGGCTGCAACGCCTGTAACTCGGCAATATCGGCAATGCGGGTGCGGTCGGCGTAGCGCGAGGGCAAGTGAAACAGCAGATCTTGCACACTTTTTAAGCCGAGCTTGGCGAGGGTCGATGCCAGTTTATCGCCCACGCCTTTCAGCCCCGATAGCGGAATATTGTGCAGCGCAATGCGGCCGGTGCCCGACGTCGGTTTAACGGTGTTAGGCATAGCTTTGCAATATCGCTTCGCGCACCACATCAATGGCCTTATGGCGCGGGAAACTGGCGCGCCACGCCAAGGCCACGCAACGTTTTGGGGGCGTACCGGTGAAGGGCCGGGTGGA
>DATBNJ010000176.1:0-8028 GCA_036554385.1 Marinagarivorans sp.
CCACCAAGGCAATAAAAATGCGCCAATAAATCCGCTACTATCGTCCGCAAGCCTCCAACGCACTGGTGTTTAAATAAGATGACAATCGCGAAGCAATATAATAAACCCAATGGAAAAGGCTTAAGGCGTCTTATCAATGCCACCCTGTGTAGTTTTCGCGGGCTAAAATTTGCGTGGCGCTATGAATCTGCCTTTCGCCAAGAGGCTACCTTAGCCATGGTGCTTTTCCCCACCACTTTTTTGTTAGCTAACTCAATTGCCCATTGGAGCATTCTGATTGCGGCCCTGTGTATTTTGCTATTAACGGAACTACTGAATTCAGCCATCGAAACACTCGCGGATCGCATAACGTTAGAAAACGATATTATGATTGGCCGGGCGAAGGATATCGGGTCGGCAGCCGTGGTCATAAGTTTGGGATTCGTTACTTTATTATGGACTGCAGCGGCATACAGCAAATTCATGATCCAATAACTTTATGGCCCAGTCACAAGCCCCAGCCATAAAAAAGCATCAATACTCAAATGCTGCTTTTGTGTTTTAGGGGCGGTGTAGCTAAAAGTCATTTCACCGCAACTAAGCCCCTGCCAAGCCGCCGTGTTAAGGCGCTAGCATTTTGCATTCGCCGTGTTGAAAAAGGCACTCAAACCCAATATAGTCATTTGGTCTTGCATGAAACGCATCGAGTGTAAGCGGGTAGCGGTATGCTGCCATAAAGCTCGCCAGAACAAGGGATTGGCTTTTATGAAATTTCACGGATTCACGTCTCCTCGCTACTTACAACATGACCAACTTATCATCAAATTGGTCACAACGTTCAACAAAAATAAAGACACATTCATCGGCGCCACCTCAGGCCAAGCAGGTGGAATCCCCGATCTTAGTGAAGCGCTGGTAAAGTCTTGGATCATCCAGGAGACTGGTGGGAATGATGCGGGATCTTTAGCCGCATGGGCCGTTGATCCCGCACAGGTCAATGTTCCCGGAGATTGGTCTGTGTATAAACTATCTACAGGCTTGTCGCGCCCTGCCTCACGCAACGAGGGAACAGTCGATGTCAATCTTAAAGCAGCGATCATCTGGCTAGCCAGAAAGGGTTTTGGCCGCTCTGGCCAACCGCCAGTCAATCGTACTACAGCTTCATTCGATGGGTGGCAGACTGCACTCGAAAGGTATAACGGCCGCTCTGCAATCACCAGCAATGGGAAACAATACGGCATCAATTACGCGCAACGAATAGTTTCCCGGGCTACTAACCCAGCATCGTCCTACCCTATTCAATTACCCAAACCATGAGGCGCTCACATGATGAAGTTTGTTATACCAAGACCTCGGATGCTCCTAACCGTAGTGTCGTTCGCCCTTATAACGAGCTGTGCCTCAGCCAGCGAGACCTCGTTACAACAGAGGCTTTCTAACTTCTATCGTTTTTCGGGTGTGCAAAATCACTCAGGCATAGTGCAATCGGTAGCTATACCGCTGGGTAGCAAGCTCAGCGTAGAGGCTACTATCGAAAAGACCGCAAAGGGTAACGGAACCATTCAAATCGGTAACTTGTTACTACGAATATACGACGTACATGACGATGGCTTCGTGTATGAGAACGAACTGCTGGATTTTGCATTGGCGGACCTAGACGGCGATTCGATCAAGGAAATCATAATATCAGGAATATTGAAATCGACTGGCGAAGAAGCCGGTGATCCCATTTCCTACACACCGGTAACGCAAATATATTCATTAAACTGTGCATCTGCTCTTTTTCAAGCGGTCTACCCTACATCCCCGAATGCTCACCTCGAGCTAAATAATTCGCTGGAAAACGAAACGGCATGCCAGTAGCTAGATATCAACCGGTTACGATTTTCTTACCGGCTCTGATCACGCTGAACGCGGGCACGCTATTGCTCGCCTGCCGCCATGCTTCGCACACCCGCAAGACACGACTGCAGCATATCTTCTCGAAGGTTGTCATCAGTAATTGCCCTAGACAACGCCAACCCGCCAATCATCATGACCGCAGCCTGTCTCGCTTTATCCGGCGTTAGCGCCATATTCTCGAGGATCGTGATATACCCTTTCAAAGCCTGCGTATAGGTATGCCGGATATTATCGTCCCGCTGCGTCATATCGGTCACAAAAAAGGCTAGCGGGCAAAAACTGTCGGGGTTCTGGCTATCGCCAATGCGCAAATAGTGCTCCGCCATTGCGCCAGCATCAAGGCTATCGGCAGTATCTAATACCGCTTTGGCTTGTCGCGCACCGGCAATAATGGCATGTTGGTATAGCTCGGCTTTAGTTTTAAAGTGCGCGTAAAAGGCCCCACGGGTTAAACCAGCCGCGCGCATCACCTGATCGATCGAAACGTTTTCAAAACCATTCTGAGTAAAGAGTAAAGCGGCGCAATCCACAATGCGCTCACGAGAATTTTCTTTGTGTTGCTCTGCCCAAGCCACAAGTGCCTCCCATTAGTCCGTTTTTCTCAGGCGGCGCAGAATGTAATCGTCACCCTGAGATTGACTGACAAGAATAACCGAATGATGCAGCGCGTTAAAATATGTTCTTGAACATATTTTAACGCGCTTCTACTGTAAACACACCTTCAAGCACAGTAGGAAATTAATATGGAAGCTCTAAAACTCTACGGCCCTAGCTTTTCGTCATTTTTACGTAGCATGCGCCTTATCTGCCAGTATAAAGGCTTAGCTCACGAAGCCACGCTGGCACCCTTCGGCGAGCTAATTCGGCCTTTTTCCGACGAGCACGCAGCACTACATCCGTTTAAAAAAATGCCCGTTCTTCTCGATGGCGACCTTATCTTGCAGGAATCGTCCGCTATCGCTCGGTATTTAGACGACAAAGTCGGCGGCGGTAAAGCGGCGCCCCCGCTCTACCCTGCCGATCCCACATTGAACGCTCAGGTCAGTGCGCAGGCGAGCATGTTGTCGCTGTATGTTATCAAACCGTTAATGAGCAATTTGGTGTTGGAATTCTTTTTGCCAAAGGGGGAAAACGGAAAAGTGCGTATTGATGTCGTCAAGGCGGCGCTGCCCGAGGCCGAGCGCCTGCTCTTGTGGCTTGATAACCGTATCGGCGACAAGCCTTTTTATATCGCCGAGCAGTTTACCCTGTGTGATGCACTTTTAATTCCGATGCTCGATTACATGAATCAGCTGGCAGAGCCCTACAATCAGCTACCCAAGTTTCCGCCGTTACAACGCTACCTAGCTTTTCAGCAACAGCAATATTATTCCGAAGGCTTATTAGGCAAGCCGGACTTATCGTTTTTGCAGCCTTGAGTTATTCTTTTGAACTACTCTAAAGAATCTGCTGTATATCTATCGGCATCAAAATTGGGTTTGGGATACTTAGGCGATAAATCGTTTAAATGCGCCTTAACCACCGAGGCCATCATATAGTCTCGAAAGCGCCGATTCTCGGCCGGCACAATGTACCAAGGCGCAGCGTTCGACGAGCAATGCTCAAAAACTTGCTCAAACGCCGACATGTACTGCGGCCAGAGTTTGCGCTCTTCGATATCCGCCGGGTTAAACTTCCAGTGCTTTTCCGGTCGCCGAAGGCGCCGTTTAAAACGCTCCAACTGATAATCAGGCGAGATGTTAAGCATAAATTTAACAACGCGAGTGCCACTATCACTCAGTAATTCTTCGAAATTATTAATATGTTGATAGCGCTTTTCTATCGTTTTATCGCTTGCCCAGCCGTGCGCTTTAACGATTAGCACATCCTCGTAGTGGGAGCGATTAAAAATATTAATTTCGCCCTTAGCCGGAGCCGCCGCGTGAATTCGCCACAAAAAATCGTGGGCCAGCTCAGTTTTGCACGGTTTTTTAAAGCTGTGTACATTGCAGCCTTGCGCATTCATCGAATAGGTGAGCTTTTCGATGGTGCTATCTTTTCCGGCCGCGTCCATAGCTTGTAAAACAATTAGCAACGACTGTTGTTTCTCCGCAAAAAGTTTTTCCTGTAGCTCGACGATATCCTTAGATACACCTTTTACAGCCTCTTTCAGGTCGTCTTCACTTAGACCACCATCGTAGTCGGTTGGATAATCTTTCAGCGATACTTTCTTATCACCCGTAATCTTAAAGCGGTCGAAATCCATGGTTTATCCTCGTGATATCCGTCGTTATTAATCGATAGTGCTGCTCAGCCGCCCCAAAACCACAAGGCTTTCGAGAATATCTCATCAATAAACGCCGTATAGCCACCGTGGCTTGATCGACTAAAACACCAACAAGCCGTTCGTCGACCACGTCGGGGGGGCTTTGGAAAGGCACGGCAGTAGCGTCGTCATCCGGTACAGCGCAGCTTCCGCTTTAACACCTCGCATGTCAAAGCCTCTTTGTAGAGTTACTAAAATACCGTAGATAATTAGGGTGATACTCGGATAGCAATAAAGCTTACCAGGGTATTACAGAGCCATCCCAACTGTAAAAGCTACCCGTATTTTCAGGCCGCGCTCTCGCTAAAACATCGAGCAAATAATTAGCGGTTTTTGCAGGGCTGAACAACTTATGCGCCGGAACTCCGGCTTGAAAGGGTTCGGACAGCTTTGAATCGGTAGTGCCGGGGTGCAGTGCAAGGACACACAGCTTTTTGTTTTTATAGCCTTGCTCGATAGCAATCGTTTTCAACATCATATTCAAACCAGCTTTGCTGGCACGGTAGCTGTACCACCCCCCTAGGCGGTTGTCCTCGATGCTACCGACTTTAGCTGAAATAGTCGCAAAAATAGTCGTTTCTTGACGGTCAAAGCGTTTAAGTAGGTGCTTCGCGGCAAACATTGTCGGTAACACATTAGCCCGCATCACCCGCTCAAATGCCGTGGCATCAAATTGAGACAAACGCTTTTCCGGCGCAATGGCATCTGCTTCGCTGTGCAGAATACCAATCGTGTTAATGAGCCACTGAATACTACCGAGCTTTTCGGCGATTTGGGCGCTAAGCGCTTGGAAGGCATGCTCTTCAGTGGCGGCACATTGCACAACCCTAAGGCGCCGATGCTGCAAGCTCGGCGGGTTACGATAGTAGGTGATCAAACACTGGCTAGCAGGGTAACGCGCCAATATCGCTTCAGCCAAAGCACAACCGATCGCGCCACTGCCCATAATCACCACATTCATAGCGACTGCTCGCTATTGCACTTGCGATAACGGCGACGGTATCGCCACTTCGCCCAATATTCATACACGGCTTTAGCTATCGGGTAAATGACTGGTGCAGCACATACCTGAGCACGCTTTTCGTATCCACTCATGCGCCACAAGTAAAGGTTGGCATCGAAGCCCATAAGGGGACCTTCGTCACCAAGCACATGTAGTTCGGCAAGCAACGCATGTTTCGATTTCGGCAGCTCCGCTTCGCCGTGTATATCGACAAACGCCAGAGAAGATCTCGGCTCCAAGTGCTTTATCTCGCGTGCACAAATAGAACACTGACCATCGTAATATACGGTAGCCGTCGACCCTGCGGGTTTACTTTGCTCTTGCTTGAAATTATCACGCACTTTTACTGCGCCTCGCATACCAATAGAGCGGTTGCCGAGAAACTGTAGCGGAAGATGGCATGCCTATCATCTCGTCATAGGCATGATTGTAAACCAGCCAAACGCTTTGCGGTGTAAGCGGAGCAAAGTAGTCTCGAATATGATCTAGGCTGTGAAAGCGCATATTATCTCGGTAGGTTAACCCCTGCCGCCGGCACATAAGCCGCAGCCATTGCTCGTTGTGATCGTGCTGCGTTAATTTGGCGATAAAAAAACCGCCTTCACACGCCTCGATAATCAGCTCCATAGTCCACCCTTAAGCTATCGGAGAAAAGAGGCAGTTACTCCTGCTAGCAGGTGCCCGACTGGCACTTGGGCCCTCAAAGTATACTGCGCTCGATATACTGAGTTCTTACGCTTACGACTCACATTTGGATGGCATTTGAGAATGGTAACTAATCGGCAGTCAGCGTCAGCGGGATATAGCTGGCAGCGCCACTGTAAAAATGATGCACAGCTAAAGTTGGGCCTTGTACCTTACTCCAATTGCCAATACTGTAAATAAGGTCGGCGGAGGTATCTACGGCGTAATGAATCACTGGGTAGTCTTCGCTTGAGATGCGCACTGCCTCAGCATCTATGTGACCACTGGCAACAAACAACCCGCCACCGTTAAGATACATCGATGTCCTTTCGTTAAAGCTTCTGGAAAAGTGTTGATATTCACTAAAACGGTCCACCGACTCGTCAAGAGAATATGCGGAGCCTATTGTTAACGAAGACGGTCCGTTGCTGGTTGTAATACCGTTTATTTGGTCGGCTGAATATCGTCGCCCCCAGTAATAGAGCGAATTTTCTGATGGGTTGTAGCTCATTCGTGGGGACTTGTATTCGAGATCAAGTACGGAATTTGTATCTACTAAAAGTCCATCTTGGCATTTAAACAAAGCATTATTCAGGCCTGTTAACAAGGCGGTATCACGCACGCCTCCTGCTGCATCAAAGCGGTACATTGTCGTTTCAGCCACGCCCTCGCTATTTACGCGACACAGCTCCTCGGGCAAAAACGCAACGGTATAGGCGGAATCCATGGATAAAATCTCAACATCATAGTCAGCACCTAACACCTCACGAGACAAGCCATCAATTTCATACAAGTGAACAAACACGCGATCACTAATAAGCTCGGCAAGGCGCCAGCGCAATGCGGTATCATCCCGAAATAGCACAAGTAAACGCTCGTTAATCACGGCGATTTTTTCAATGGTTTCGTCTTCGGTACTGTAAACCTGTGTTAGTTGTGTGCCATCGCGCGGCATTCGCCACAGTGTTTTGTTACTCGCAAAATAGAGCGCTTCCTTGCTAACTGCAATTTGTCGAGGCTGTTCTATAAAATCACTCGGCGGATCACTCAACTCATTTTTTAAGTGCCATTCCAGCTCCACCGGTGCCGCTTGGTCTAATAATTTATTGAAATAGGCAACCGTTATTTTTTCCTCAGGGTTGATCAAATACCCATAGTTAAGCAACATGGGCACCTCAAACGGCGGTAAAAACTTACGGCTATAATACTGCTTTAGCCGTAAAGTGTCTGAGTCGTTATAACGCTTCGAATCAAGTAAAACAGCGACTGCCTCTTCAGTATAGTTGGGCTCAAATTAAAAAAATGGCTGCGGGTAATTAAAAAATCGCGTGATATTGGTATCAACGGCTTGCCAATTATCGGGGTAAAAAACCGGCGCATATAGATCATCAATTGTTATTATCATCGGCACAATGCCATCGCCGTTGGGCTCAACATAACTATTCGGCAGCGGGAATAATTTGGTCGCCTTTACAGATTCAGCATCTTTCACTGTGATACCGACATCAACCGTCGAATGCTGCTTGCCAGTAGTCGCATCAGTAGCGATGACTGTGATCTCATAACGGTTATCACCGTTAAAATCTTGAGGGTCTTCATAGTCGGGGGAGCGCTGGAAATGTACCTCACCTGACTGAACATTAATGGCAAACTGTGCCGCATCTTGCCCCGTAATACTGTAGAGCGTATTTTCAACGTCGGGGCCATCTAAAATGGCGAGATACGCGGCTTCGCGATAGTTTTCATAAAATTCAACTTCAGAACTCGACAGCCATGTATAGCCTCGGCCGAAACAACCCGCCACACCCAGTAAGCACAACCCAAGGGCAATAATGGTTTTATACATATTAACCAGCAGCCTTCTATATTATTATTTTTTAAGTACCCTAAACGCATTTGCGATAGGTGGAGACTAGGTATTATTTTATCGGTTCGCAACAACGTAAAAATGTTCCTTTATGACTCCTTAAAAGACGGACCAGTGTTACGGGCACCTCTAAAAATGCACTTTTTACGCGATAGCGGCGTCACCGGCTTTTGCTCCTGCAAAGCCGGATTACCGAACGTCCTGTACATAAGTTCCGTCCTCGACCAAAACGCCAGGAGCGTTTTGGGTTGCCGCAGGGCAATCCGTTGGATTGAAGCCAAGGAGGGC
>DATBNJ010000024.1:0-2642 GCA_036554385.1 Marinagarivorans sp.
GGGCGGTACTTTATTGCCAAGGATGGCATGTATGCAGGCAACGCAGGAGCATTTGCCTGCCCTTGCTCTCACAAAAAAATTACTATTTTTAAAGGTCCCCTAAAAGCTATGTTCACCGCGAAGGTTGTTGGTTTGACCGGCGGCATTGGCAGCGGCAAAAGCACTGTTGCCGCGCTGTTTAGCGAGCTAGGCATCGAATGGATTGATTTGGACGATATTGCGCGACTCGTCGTTGCACCTGGCGAGCCCGCGCTAGCGCGTATTGCCGAGTATTTTGGCACCAGCATTGCCGATATTATTACCGAGCAAGGCGAGCTTAACCGCGCCGCGTTGCGGGCCCGCATTTTTGAATACCCCGCCGAAAAAGCGTGGTTAGAGGCCCTGTTGCACCCGCTGATTCAAGCCCGAACGGCTCAGCAGGTCGGCGCGTTTAACTCGCCTTACGGCTTATTAGTTAGCCCGCTACTGTTTGAAAAAAACACCCCAGTATACAAAAGCATTGCCATCGATATCGACGAGGCCACGCAAATAGCCCGCGCTTGTGAACGCGATAACAATACGCCCGAGCAAATCCAGCGGATTATGGCCACCCAGCTATCGCGCCACGAGCGCAACCGCAAAGCCGACTACGTCATCGATAACAGCGGCACAATCGAATACACTCAACAACAGGTTCACGCCATTCATCATATGCTAATGGCTAACTTATAAACGCCCATCCCAAAATTAAGCCTTAAATAAAACGCGCCTTCATTAACCAAGAGCAAACCATGACCGCACCCACAATCCCCTGCCCCACCTGCAAAAAGCCGGTGCAAATGACCGACGCTTTCCCCCACCGCCCTTTCTGCTCAAAGCGCTGCCAATTGATTGACCTAGGCGAATGGGCCTCGGAGAGCCATCGTATCGCGGGCAGCCATAACGATGAGGATGTTGAGAATTGGTCTGAGGAAAGGGAGCCTTAGTTTAACGCAGCAAGCTGCTCGCTCTACGAACGTGGCCTCCGCTACGCTCCGGCACGCCCTAAAGGGCGAAAAAGGGCGAAACTGAAACCAAAATTTGGCGGAGGAACAAGCCCCCCTCTATCAAAGCCCTATTAACGTGTATTCACGCGCCTGAACGCAATCACATAGCGAATTAAGGCTCGAGTGGCGATAATGGGTTGCTAGGCTAAAGCCTCTATGGCCTGATATCGGCCGCTCACTGCTCGAGTACCGCAAAGATGGCTGGCCGTTAAACGGTGAGTGTTTGAACGGCTTTTGTGGCTTCGAGGTGCGACTTTTCGACCAAACGCTGTAGGGCATTTTGCATAAAGCGACGGGTTAAGTTGTCGCGCTTTATATTGCTCGACCAGCCCAGAATCTGCATAATTTTGATCATTAAACGCGTGATCCAATAGCCCACTCCTTTTCTTGAGGCGCCGCCGGAAGGTCCATTTGGATCATCGGGGTCGTTATCTAGGCCTTTTTGCAATAGTAGAGCGATGCTATCAGCAAGGGTCACGATTCCTGTAAATGTCGCTTGTAACTTGCTCATTGAGAAACCTACGATTTTGCGTAGCACGTAAAAAAGCGCTGAGCTTACCCACTGCCAAGCCGTGGTCGAACGTGGTTCGACTTTAATACCGGATTCAAGCCATTGCTGCATCTGCGCTTCGGTGGGCTCGTGCACCCCAGTAGGCGACAACGAAGCCCAAGAGCGCCCCTTGGCTTCTATGGATTTGATATAGGCTCCCATTTTATGGTCCCAAGGCCAAATCATCGGCTTGGTATGGATTAAATAGGCCATATTGCCAAACGGCGAGTGGCAAAATGGGAACACAGGGATCATTGGCACCGGGTCGCTCTCGTGGTACACGCGGTAAATATTGTTCTTCGTTAATCTATTGGTGTAGCTTTTGGAGAATAGATGGGTGGCAGGTCGGGGAGCGCCGAAGGTGTACACTTTAGTGGCATTGCTTAATGATTTTTTGCTGACCCAGTCGGATGCTAAGGTCGCTATAGCGCCGCCCAAACTGTGGCCAACACAATGCACCATGCGGGGCTTGCCATTCAGTGAAGCGAAAAAGTCCTTTAGCTGCGTTAGCATACTTTTAAATATATGGTTGAAGCCGGTATGCACCGGCCAATCTGACTCGCCAATCTCAAGGCCAATACGCGCGTTACTTATCCAGTCGGCGCCATAGTTTGCGAAGGTGGAGCCACGAAAGATAAGAAAAACATCATTCTCGTAGTCGCCTGCGCCTTTACAGGCTACGCCGAATGCATCACGAGTGTTGATAAGTCGCGAGCCAACTTCGGCATGCATTACGTTTGAAGACGCTGCTTTGATAAATGAGGCATAACGCTCGAAGAATATTTCTTCGTCCATTTTATTTTGAACAAGATAAATATCAGCTGCCAGTTTTGAAGATACTTTAGGTGAGAGGGTAGCCATGAATTTTATTTCCTTATAGTCTTCCATTTACATTTTGAACCAATAAATCCTACGCCTTGATCGACAAACTCGTTTTCTTGCTCAATATCACAAACGAGCCCAACAGCCGCTGCTGGAGGGCTGAGCTCCGCATGTAACCCTGGCTCTCGCTTGCCGGCGTACCAAAAGCGCTGTTTTTCTCCATCAATAACGGCATAAACATACTG
>DATBNJ010000031.1:0-5464 GCA_036554385.1 Marinagarivorans sp.
TGGGTGGAACCTGACCGAGCTTTGGGTGATGCCAGCGCAATAATGCTTCACAGCCGACGCAGGCTCCCGTTTTTAAATCCACTTTGGGCTGATAGTGCAAAACGAGCTCGTTTTGGCGAATGGCATTGCCCAGCTCTGCCATAAGTATTAGGCGGCGCGGGCTGTGGGCGTCTTGGGCGGCATCGTAAAAGGCGAGCGGTTGGGCGTTGGCTTTGGCGGTGTACATGGCAACATCGGCGCAGCGCAGTAGTGCGTGACTGCTATCGCCGTGGTCGGGGTAGATGGCAATGCCGATGCTGCCGCCGATTTCAAGGGATATGCCATCCGAAACGATAGGTTTGCGCAGCGATGCATCGATAAAGCTGGCCAGCGAAATGGCCTCATCGCCCTCTTGGATTTTGGCGATTAAAATGGCGAATTCATCGCCGCCGAGCCGATACAAATAGGCTCCGTGGCGCACCAGCATGGGCTGCAGACGTTTGGCGATTTCCTTGAGTATTTGGTCGCCAATGGAGTGGCCGAGGGTGTCGTTGATATCCTTAAAGCGGTTTAGATCGAGCAACATCAGCGCTGCTCGGCTACCATTTTTGTGGGCGTTGTGAATAGCGATAGCAGCGACATCGTGCAGTCGCGAGCGATTCGGCAGGCCTGTTAGGCTATCGTGGTTGGCTCGACGCTCCATTTCGCGCTTGGAGTCGATGAGCTGTTCGTTAGCGCGCTTGCGCTCGGTAATGTCAGCTGCCATAAACAAAAAACCGCAAATGGCGTGTTGCGGATCGCGCAGTGGTGCAACCGCCAATGACACGGGCAGCTCGGTGTTATCTTTGCGCTGATATTGCCACTCGTACTCTTCGATTTCGCCGAGCCGCGCCTTGGCCACCAAAGCCTCAAAGTTGGGCAGTAGTTCATAGCCCAATTCGCGACTTAGCGTTTCGGCGCGCCAGCTGAGCTCTTTTTGAGAGTGAAAAATAAGCGGCGAGTGCAGGTCGATTACTTCCTCGGCGCTGTAGCGCAAGTGATACTCCGCTGCGCGGTTAAACGTGTGAATAAGGCCGTTGAGGTCGGTAGCAATGATGCAGTAATTGGTGCCATCAAAAATGGCTTGATGCAGCGAATTTAACGCTTTGAGCTGATCGGACGCGTTTTTTCGGTCGGAGATGTCGCGCACCGAGGCGACTAGGTGTTCCTGTTGCTCTAGCTGCGTGCGGGTGATGCTGACGTCGGCATAAAACTGAGTGTTGTCCCAGCGCGTTTGCAACCACTCAAAGCGCTTGTAGGTCGAGGTGTCGTCGTGCTGGGGTAGTTGCCACAGCTTGTTAGCCGGTTGGCCAATAAACTGTGGTCGGCTGCAGCGAAAAAGCCGCAGTGCCGCAGCGTTGCAGTCCGCAATGAGCTCGCCGCGAATAATGACTAAGGCGTCTCCGGTGCTGTCGAATACGGTGCGATAGCGCATTTCGCTATTGCACAGTGAGTAGTACATGATCAGTTGCGATAGCAAGTCTGCCACTGATGTTGCGAAGTGAATCTCCTCAAGCTGCCATTGGCGGGGTAGCTGAGTGTGCTCAAAACAAATAACGCCCGAGGCGGCGCCTTCTGAATGTAGCGTGGCATCGAGCAGGGCGCCGACGTTGTTGGGTGTTAAATAAGCACTGGCAAGGCACTGGGTGCGCGGGTCGGCTTGGGCGTCGTCGGCACAGATGACTCGGCTGCCCTCTAAGGCTGCGAAGTAGGTGGGGTAATCGCCTGCGCGTATGGATAGCGCTTCGCTCGAGACTAAGCCGGTATCATGGGCAAAGGCTTGGCAGTTAAGCGACAAGACTTGCTGCTGATCGCGCTCGTACAGCCATACGCCGCAGCGCGCCACATTCAGCGCGGTTCGGCTATGGTCGGCAACAATGGACATTGCGCGCTTGAGGCTGGTTTGCCAAAGCTCCTCGTCTTTTGCGAGCCGAGCGTATTTATCGGCTAAAGTTGGCAAGGCTCTGTGGTTATTATGGAGTAGCGTCATGCAGTTGTCTTAGCTTATTCAGGTAAGGCGCGTTTTATTTTAAGAGCGTTGTCTTTGGCCATTCTAGCACCAATAAAATAGCAGTATAGTTGGCTTTGGCGTACAGGGTGGGTGAGCTTCACAGAAAAATAACCCATTATTTTTAGGGGTTTTTGCGAAAATGTTGTGTGGCTGGGTGTTGATTACTGTGCAGGCTAGCCGCGGCTTTGCGAATGAGGGGGCTTAACACCAGTCAAACCAGTGTTTTTGGTAAAAGGATTTGTGGAGGGAGGCCGTATAGCTGGACGTAAAAAAACCGAGCAATGCTAGTGCTCGGTTTTTGCGAGATGCGCTTTTAGTGCCGTAATTATGCGGCAGCTAAGGCTTTAACACGTGCGTTCAAACGGCTCTTGTTACGAGCGGCTTTATTCTTGTGAATAATGCCTTTGTCTGCGATGCGGTCGATAACCGGTACTGCGGCAGCAAGTGCAGCTTGTGCAGCTTGTGCGTCGCCGGTCTCGATGGCTGCGATAACTTTCTTAATGTAAGTGCGAGCCATTGAACGCAGGCTTGCGTTGTGTGCGCGGGCTTTGTCGTTTTGACGAGCGCGCTTGCGTGCTTGAGGTGAATTGGCCACCGTAGTGCTCCTACAAATCAAATAAATTCAAAGAAAACCTAGTGGTCGCAGCCTATGCATGGATAGCGGCATTTGACCAAGCTGTATTGCGAACTCAGTAAACACCGAGTTGCGCCAGATATTCAGCTGGCTTACGGAATGCGACCTAAATAAGGACGCGGTATTATCCCCGTTTGATGTCTTCTGTCAAGACAAATTGTGAGATCTTTGCCGCAGGTTCGGCCATGTATACCATGGTGCGCGATTGGCAACGGGATTGATACGCAAGTCTTGTGCTCAATCTATACCGCAAGACTAAAACGAATGGTTCTTATCAGCCATTATGCGCAAAACGACTTAAAGTGTCGTTGACAGCTTTCAAGCTACCGTCTAGCCCCTTTGGCAAGTCTAAAAAACTTCTTTTTTTATGTCCATTTCGCTGGCGAGATTCTTATTCACTTCTATAGTTTTTTCAGGAGATCCCATGACGGTATATGGGTTTCAACTGATTTGCCCCTAAAAATCCCCCGATGTGGCGGCTCGATGTTCGATGGTTGCTGCTTCACTTGAAGAACTGGAGACTGATAGTGAATATATATACACGCGCTTTACTTCTCTCAGCCATGACGGCTGTAGGTTTAACCCAAGGATGTAGCTGTAGTGATGATGACGATGACCCGGTAGTGATAGAGCCGCCGGCAGGTGAAACGGTTGCTGTGAGTGGTAAGGCATCCAAGGGCATTCTGCGTAACGCTATAGTTACAGCTTGCCCAGTCACTTCTGCTGGACCGGATTGCAGCATACCCATCACGAGCACCGTGACTGATATTACTGGCGCTTACACGCTTAATATTCCTGAACCAAGCTCAGTTAATCCGTTTTTATTACGTGTATCTGCGGCAGAAGATTCTACCATGATATGCGATATTTTGAACTGTGGCACAGAGCTTACCCCCATCGCATTCGGTGCGTCCACGCCTCTCGATACGGATTTTGCGTTGGACGCTTTCGTTCCTCCACTTACCAGTCCGAGTGCGACAGTTAACGTGAGCATGCTTACGAATATTGCATCTTCTCTGACTTTTTCTTCTATACAGGATGGTGAGTCTCTTGCGGCTCGATATGCAATCTCACAATCAAGAGTCATTGACCGCTTCGGCATTACGGGTGTCACCGATCTAGGTGCCGTTCCCGTTGTTGACCTGACTGACCCAGAGGCGGTGTCGCAGGCCGATGTATCTGCTCTTAATTTTAACTTGCTTGGCCCCGCGATCGTTTCTGCGAGCCGCGGCGACAATGCTGCGCGCTCTATCACACAGGCCATCGCCGCATTTACGCAGCAATACTCAGACCCCACCAAAGGTTTGATCACTAACGCAGACCCCAGCATTGGTTCAGATAATACTGACTTGGCTGAAATCTTGGCACAAGCAAAAAATGTAATCAATGCGGTCTCGGCTCGAGCTGCGCAAGCGCAAGTCGAGTTGCCAAACCTCGCCATTATAGACACTCAAGTCACTGCTAGCGCTAATGATGCTGCAAATACGCCACCCTCTACCGAAGGTTCTCAAGGTACGCCTAGCCCTACCGCAGGTGCTTCAGGCTTAGATAAGGTTAAAGCATTTGTAGCTGTTTTGGGCGATGTGGGCAATTCAATTAACAGTGCAGCTATAGGCTCTGATAGTACTGTAATGGCTGAAACTGAAGCTTTTGAAACGCAGATACAGGCTGCTGAATTGGCTACCAGTGCTGATTTAGGAAGTGCTGTTGAAGCAACGGGCCTGACTGTTGAAGCAATGTCTCGGGCATATGAGGCCTACGATAACGACAACAGTGTTACAACCTGGACTTCACTTGATGGTATCGAAGTTACCATTACGCGAGAAACTGAAACTAACCCAGAGACACAAGAGGTGACTGTGTTGTCAGTTTCCTTGGCGGTAGATCAGGACGTGATGGTCGATACCACTGAGGTCGCCGTGGAGATGGACGCGACTTTGGATGGCATTAGTATCACTGACGATGTTTTGACCGATGGTACTGAGCAGTACAGCGCTATGGGCGACGTATGGATTAACGGCACTGCGGCGACTGCTAATGTAATATTAGAAGTTATGCCGACCTCCAAGTTCGTGACTAAAGAGTTGATGGTTATTGCAACGGAAGCGGAAAGTGATATTTCTGATGATCGCACTGTCAGTGATGATTGGACTCTCGGCGAGATTAGCTTGATGCTGGATGTGAAAATCATGGAGTTAAGCACTGCGGACGGTGCAGACCCCATTACTTTTACCGGCAAGCTAGAAACTATGCTTAGTATGCTCGAATTTGAAGAGACGTTCTCTGAAACAGACGGCGTAGAGTCAGGTTCTGCTGATTTAAGTGTTGAAACTATCATGTTCTCCTTGTGGGGTGCCGTCGCCAATACAACCGGTGACAAGTTCAACCTTAGCTTGTCGGTAACCGGTGACGGTAGCGACGTGACATTCAGCGAAATGTGGTCACCAGACGGCACAGTGAAAAGCGATGATGAAACGGCCACCAACTATGCCGACTTAAAAGCGACAGTGATGTTTGATGCAAACTTTGCTGGCGTGATCGGTGCGGTTAAAGCTAGCTTTTCTGCATGGCGCTCAGCTGAGCTTGAAGCAACCACTAAACTGACTTTGAAATGGCCCGGCAATAGCATGGAGTTAAGTGCTGTTACTGATGATGACGATACGACTGCACAGGTTGTCACAATTAAAAACCAAGACAATGTTATGGCAGAATTCACCGAAGCCGATGGCGACTGGACAGGTACTATCTCTGAAGGTGGTACCGAATACGCAACGGTTGATGGTGTAGTTGTTACTTATTCA
>DATBNJ010000035.1:0-4748 GCA_036554385.1 Marinagarivorans sp.
TCCACCCATCGAATTTATCCCTATGGCTGAAATGACCGACATCATCAAACCGCTCAGCGAATGGGTGCTGCTGCGCGCCTTAGAGCAAACCAAAGCGTGGCACAAGGAAGGCATTCCCATGAAGGTGGCGATTAATTTATCGGCGCGCAACCTTATCGACCACGACTTTCCGATACTGGTAGAAAGACATTTGCGAGAAAACGACTTTCCCGCGCAATCGCTCGAAGTCGAAATTACCGAAAGTGCCCTTATCAGTGACCCCGAACGCAGCCTGCAAATCATAAAGCGCATACACGACCTCGGCGTGCGCTTTGCGATTGACGACTTTGGCACCGGCTACTCATCAATGGCCTACCTTAAGCGCCTACCCCTTAGCACACTTAAAATTGACCGCACTTTTGTATCTGACATGCTCAACGATGAGCAAGACGAAATGATCATTAGATCGACCATAGGCTTAGCCCATAGCTTTGGTTTAAACGTGGTGGCCGAGGGCGTCGAGGACGAAGCTACCATGGCGGCGCTGGCCAAACTCGATTGCGAAATTGCGCAGGGCTACCATATCGCAAAGCCCCTACCGGCCGATGAATTTAAAGCGTGGTACTTAAAGCAGTTAAAGCGTTAACGTGAACTTACGCTTTTTCGCCCTATCGAAGGCTAACACCGTCACGCCCCCGACCGGCCGACACGCACTGAAAACCCTGCAGGCTAAAGGATGCACACCCTATGATCTTGTCACCAACACACGCTGCCTCGGCAAAAACACCAATGCCCAAACCCCAACTTAAACGCGCCATTGCAGCTGCGGCGCTACTAACGTTTGGTGCGCAAACAATAAGCGCTGCGGCCGATACAATCACCTCTCCCATTGGCGACCAAAGCGCTCTTGCGGTAACGATTTACAACAATAACTTAGCTCTGGTTAAAGACGAGCGCGAACTGACCATCCCCAAAGGCGAACACGATGTTGAATTTATGGGTGTCAGCGGGCTAATCAAACCTCAAACAGCGCTACTTCGCAGCACCAAGCACACCAATAGCGTGCAGGTACTCGAGCAAAATTTTGACTACGATTTGCTCACGCCGCAAAAGCTGCTGGAGAAATACCTCGGTAAAACCGTGCAAATTGTGCGCACTCACGGTGCCGGCGAGCAACCTAACTCAGTATCGCAAACGGTTAAAGACGCGAAAGTGTTATCGACCAATAGCGGCGTTATTGTTGAAATCGACGGCAAGATAGAAACCAATCCTGTCGGCCATTTTATTTTTCCCGCACTGCCGGATAACTTGCGCGCCCAACCCACCCTCACCACGACGTTAAACCACAACCGCAGTGGTAAAGACCGCTATGAACTCAGCTATTTAACCAATGGCTTGAGCTGGAGCGCCGATTACGTTGCCGAGCTAACCGACGACAGTCGATTAGATTTATCGAGCTGGGTGACACTTAATAACAACAGCAGTACCGATTACCGCAACGCCCAAATTCAACTAGTGGCCGGCGACGTCAACCAGGTTCAGCAACGCCCCGAGGCCAGCCCAATGATGATGAAGTCGTCGAGAATCGCCGAGGACAGCGCTAGCACTGAGGACTTAATGGAGTACAAGCTCTACAGCTTGCCGCGCAAAACAGACATCGCCAACGCCCAAACCAAGCAGGTCTCGCTGTTTAACGCCACCGGCGTAAGCAGTCGACAGCAACTGGTGTTTACCCCTGCGCCGATTAATCGCTATGCCGTTTTTCAGGGCAATCAGTTTCGCGACGACAGCGTTAAAATAAAGCCTACCGTGCAACTGATGATCACTAACGATAAACAATCTAATTTGGGGTTACCGCTCCCCAAAGGAATTGTGCGCGTTTATAAAAAAGATAGCCAAGGCAACGCTCAATTCGTTGGCGAAGACAGCTTAGAGCACACCGCCGAAAACGAAAAATTCACCCTAACGCTGGGCAAAAGCTTCGACGTTTCTGCCGTGCGCACAGCAACCCGTTATAAAATCGTTAACGACAGCAATAACGCTTTCGAGTTTGATGTCAGTTATAAAGTCGTGTTTAACAACGCCAAGAACTCACCGGCAGCCGTCGTGCATACCGAGCAGTTTCACGGCGAATGGGAAATAACAAACGATTCGGCTACACACGCCAAAACCTCCGCTAGCGGCGCGCAGTGGAACATCACAATACCCGCCAAAGGCGAAACCACCCTAAGCTTCACGGCGCGCGTCAAAGGCCGTTAATAGCTAGAGAAAAACCGGCCCCTAGCGCGGGCTATGCGGGAAAATCGGGCGCTAAAGACAGGCATATAGATCCTACTCAAGGCGGGCGCAGTCATAGAGGGGAGCTTCAATATTTTTAAAGCCGACCTAGACAGCGAACGGTGCTTAATTGCGGCATAGCCCATTAGCCTTCGGTGGGCTTTTTGTACTCCATCACCAACGCTTGATGGCCATTTGAAATTAGCGTGCTACGCGCTTTGGCCAGCATCGAGCGGGACTCAAAAGGCCCCGTTAACACGCGGTGCCATACCTCGCCATTGCGCACTGTAACTTCTTCGGTTCTCGCATCTAAATTAAGCAGCAATAATTCCACCCGCAGTTGCTCAGCATCTTCGGCTTTTCTAAATGAGGCAACCTGCAAAAGAAATGTGCGCTCGGGCTTAGCGCTCACTTGCCCCAGTTCGCCAAGCTCAGCGACGACCGGCACTTCGTTTTCTTCGAGCATTTTATAAAAGTCAAAACGCGGTTTTTGAGGCTCGACCTTAGCAGGTGCCGCGGTTTTTTGCTCGACCGGTGCCGGCGCGGCTTTTTTCACCTCGGGTTTGGCCTCCTTGGCAGGCTGCGGCTTGGCCACTCGCACAGGCGGTGTCGGGTCGCTGGCATCGACATCGGCCAAGCGCACTAAAAACATGACAAACGCGCCCATGGCAATTCCCACCACTAACCAAAGCCAACCCGGTACCGAGGTGGCCGGAGGCGGCGGCGCAGACTTGCGCGTTCTTTTCGCGCTGGTTCGAGGCTTAGCTTTTGCGCTAGAGCGCGTTTTCTTTGCGTAATCGTGGGCCATACGAGCGTTGCATCTATAGCTGAGAAAAAACTGACCGCGGTTAATATTCAGTCAATACGAGTGTGTCTAGTGAGTTCGCGAAAGGGGCGGTGCCACAAGACGGCGAAACGACAGGGGCGCCATTTTAGCGGCCTAACCCCCAAAGGTACACCGCGCATTGCCGCATCAATCGGACAAAAATACCGCTGCTCCTATCAGCGCCAGCTTAGGCATGCCGGTAATCGCTAAGTGCATTGATAAATTGATGGTTGCACACCAGTAACTCGCCGACTAAGCGCTCAGCTTCCGAGTAGTTTTTATTCAAGCAAAAGGTTTCTAAATCTTGTGCCGTCGCCATCAGTTGTGAGCCACCCAGGTTTCCCGCAATTCCACGCAAGGTATGGCATAAGCGCGCCGCCTCTGGCAGATCGTGCGACTCAATTTTTTGATATAAATCGGTAATAATCTCGGGGCTTTTTTCCGAGTAAGAATCTATTAACGACATCAACCGCTCGGGCCGTCCACGCACGCGCTTGAGCGCACTAGGCATGTCCCAGACTAAACAGGGTGCTGGCTCATCGCGGCCGGCCAAGCTCGAGGGCGCGGCAGTCTCGCGCGCGTCTTTATCCAATATGACGCAGTCTGCGGGAAGCGCCAGAGGATCATTTTGTTGCGTGCATTGAGAATCTAAAAATAAAGCCCGCGCCGTCGACTCGCGGCCTAACCATTTTTGCAATATTAATTCAAGCAATTCGACGTCGATGGGCTTCGATAAATAGTCATTCATGCCCGCATCCAAGCAACACTGCTTCTCGCCTCGCATCACATTTGCCGTCATCGCCACAATCACCACCGAACGATTGGCGTCGCCAGCATCACCACGGCGGATCGCGCGCGTGGCCTCGTAGCCATCCATCCCTGGCATTTGGCAATCCATAAGGACCAGTTCAAACGGCTGCTCTGCCGGTGTGGCTGCCAGCAGTGCTAGCGCTTCTCGCCCATCGCACGCCAGCGACGTCGCAAGGCCAAACTCCGCCAGAAGGTCTTTGGCAACATCGCGATTAATGCTATTGTCATCAACCAATAAAACCCGCGCCTGCGCTAATTGATGCGTCGCCGGTTGCAATGGGGTTGGCGCGTTCGGCAGCTGAAGGTTATCGAGAAATTGCCGCGTCACCATCGGTTTAGCATGAGGCAGCAAACTACCATCGATAACCACCGTAATCGCGGCGAGCAACGTTTGTGCGCTCACAGGCCTTGAAAGGTACGCGGCAAAGCCCAGCGCCGTCAGCTCGTTAGCCTCGCCCCGCTGCGCTTGTGACGTCATCATAACCAACGGCATGGGGGCCAAACGGCTATCGCCTTTGAGTTTTTTCCCGAGCTTGATGCCCCCTATCTCGGGGACTTGCCTATCCAGCAACGCCAAATCAAAAAGCTGACCCTTGTGGGCGTACTCCGTACATAGGGCCATGGCGTCATTGGCATTGCTAGCAAGCACAGGCTCAATACCCAAAGACACTAACTCATCGGCAATAATCGCTTGATTGGTGGGATTGTCGTCAACAAGCAATATGCGACGGCCTCGCAACTCAATGTCCGGCGTAACCATTTCCGGCCTTTCACTTTTGTGTAGTAATACCTTAAAACTAAAACAGCTACCCTTGCCTAACTCGCTGGTAAACCAAACATCGCCCCCCATAGCGTT
>DATBNJ010000037.1:0-3646 GCA_036554385.1 Marinagarivorans sp.
TGGGTGCTTGCTGGCCGCCTCGTCCATGTCGGGTTCACCTTGCGCCGGGGCTTGCTCGTCAACTTGTGTGTTATTGCCGGGCGTCGTTGCGGCTTTGTCTTGCTCAGGCGCGTTGTTGTCGGGTTCTTGTTTTTGCGCATCTGTGTCGGCTGGGTTGTCCTGTGCCCACAGTGCTGGTCCGCTTGCCAGTATCAGTAAAGTAATAGTGCGGCCAAAAAACGATCGCGCCGTTTGCCATAAAGACCCTTGTCGGCTTTGTGCGAAAGTGCTGTTCAACATGGTACCCTCTGTATGACTACACCAAACATAGCAGACGATTGATGTTTAACAGCCAAGCGATGAAAAATATTTTAGCGGCCGTTGCTCGGGCTTGTGAAGCGGTCATGATGTACTATGAAGGGCAGCGTACCGGCGCCGCTCTGCAGGTATCCACAAAAGCAAATAATACACCGCTAACGCGAGCCGATACGGCTGCTCATAAACTATTGGCTCACGCGTTATTTGAGGCAACAGGCTTGCCCGTGCTCAGCGAAGAGGGTGAGCCAATCCCCTACCCGCAGCGGCAGTTATGGCCCGCGTATTGGTTAATCGACCCCTTGGATGGCACTAAAGAATTTATCGCAGCCAGCGGTCAATTTACCGTGAATGTGGCATTGATTGCGGGCGCCCGCTCGGTTTTGGGTGTGGTGGCCGCGCCGTGTACTGGCGCTATATATTGTGGGGTGAGTGTCCTATATGCCCATGAGGCCGCGCAATTAACGCGCGTATTGAAGCAGGCGGTGACTATTGGTAGGCTGTCTTGCAAAGCCTCGGTGAGCGATTGGTCTGCCTGTGCAAACCCCAGTGCTAGCTCTTGGGACGATATCCTCTGGACACCGATTAAAACACGGGCCATAGCGATCGGCGCTGAGGGCGTTCAAGCCGGTGCGATTGTCGCCCTAACAAGCCGCGCACATCACGACGAAAAAGCGGATTACTTGCTGCGCTGCCTCAGCTCGGTTCGCACAAAGCCCGTTGGTAGTTCGCTAAAAATGTGTTTAATTGCCGAGGGGGTCGCGGACGTTTACGTTAGGTACGGGCCAACCTCGGAGTGGGATACTGGGGCGGCGCAAGCTGTGCTTGAGGGAGCCGGCGGTAAGCTGGCTGATTTGGATGCCAAGCCGCTGCGGTATAATCAAAAAGCATCGCTGCTGAATCCAGCATTTTGGGCGAGCAGCGGCGCGTTTTATTTGCGAGTAAACGACACTGCTTTAGTATTAAATGCGTCTGAATCAAAGCGCGGTGAACTTGACGCCAATAGTGACTAATTCGTGTTCACCTTTAAACGCCACCCGCGGCGTTTCGCAGTGTGATTAAAAAGTGCGACGTTTACGGCTTTCAAAATGACCTTTATGGGATGGCGGAAATACAAAAAAAGTGTTTGGCGGGATCTCTGCCAGCTTACGTTTTTGATCTTGGCGGTAGTTTCGCCTAGCGCGCTAGCGTAGGATGCTTAACGTGGGATGCCTAATCTGGGATGTAAAGTGTCATTGGGTGCAGGATTGGTGAGCTTGGCCTGAGGGCGGAGGCCGCAGCAAAAACAATAATATGCAGTGCACAACAGCGCCGACGGATGAAAACACGAGCTTAGTGTCAAACTACAACGCCGTGGCTATGGGATTTAGTGCCGCGGACGCCCGTATTCACCATTGGCAAGGTTGTGCGCTTCGATTTCTATCTGTTGTTTCCGTATTTAAGGGTGCCGCTGAGAATTGAGACTGTGATGGCCTGCGAGGTGAGTAAAGGCGTAGCCGCGTGCCGCTCTCGACGCCCTTAAGTCCAAAGTAGGTCGGTGTCGGTAATGGCGATTAGGGTGTTGGTGAATAAGATATAGAGTAGGCAAGCCATCACTTAAGTGCTTTACGGGTGGCAAGCGTTGAAAATTACAGCGAGGATATTCGCCGCTTGGGTCAGTGAGTGCTACATTTAGAGTTATAAAGAGGTTGGCAAATATACTGATTTGCGCCTATTCTTCAATAGAATATTTTTTTATATTTTTATAAGTAAATCGTTGAGTATCAAGCTTGTTGCTCTAATGACGTCACTTACATTTAAGTTGGTGCACTGAATGCGTCGATTTAACGTTAATTACTTTTACGTCAACTACATTGCCGCCAATCGGAGGGCATAATGAAACTCCAGCAGTTACGATATATCTGGGAAGTTGCACATCATGATCTTAATGTGTCCGCAACGGCCCAAAGCCTCTATACATCCCAGCCGGGTATTAGTAAGCAAATCAGGCTCTTAGAGGATGAGCTGGGGGTTGAGGTGTTCTCGCGCAGCGGTAAGCACTTAACGCGTATTACGCCAGCTGGTGAGGCGATTTTGCGCACTGCGGGCGAGATACTACGCAAGGTCGAGAGCATCAAGCAAGTTGCGCAAGAGTTTAGTGATGAGCGCAAAGGCAACCTTTCTATTGCCACCACCCATACCCAAGCGCGTTATGTTCTGCCGAAGATCATTTCAAAATTTATCGATGAATACCCCGATGTGTCTTTGCAGCTTAATCAAGGCACGCCCATGCAGATTTCTGAAATGGCGGCCGATGGCTCGGTGGACTTTGCCATCGCGACTGAGGCAATGGATCTTTTCAGTGACCTAATCATGCTGCCTTGCTACAACTGGAACCGTTGTATCTTAGTGCCCAAGAACCACCCGCTATGCCAAGTTTCGGCGCTAACCATTCAAGACGTGGCAAAACACCCCTTGGTGACTTACGTGTTTGGGTTTACGGGACGATCTCGGTTAGACGAAGCCTTTATGGAGCATGGTTTGGCGCCGCGTGTGGTGTTCACGGCTGCTGATGCTGACGTTATCAAAACCTATGTACGGCTCGGACTCGGCGTTGGCATAGTCGCTAAACAAGCATTCGATCCAGAAGTCGACTCGGATCTGGTTGCGCTTGATGCTAGCCATCTCTTTAAGCCCAGTACCACTCGCTTAGCCTTCCGCCGCGGTACTTTTTTACGGGGTTTTATGTACGACTTTATCGAGCTGTTTGCGCCGCACCTCACCAAGCCATTGGTTGATGCGGCCTTTAATTGTAGCTCTAAGATTGAGCTCGATGAGCTGCTCGCCGATATTGTGTTGCCGGAATACTAAATAGGGGAGCTTCTAAAAATAGTCATTTTTTTGTGACAGCAAGGGCAGGCAAATGCTCCTGTGTTGTCTGTATACATGCCATCCTTGGCTTCAATCCAACGGATTGCCCTGCGGCAACCCAAAATGCTCTTGGCGTTTTGGTCGAGGACGGAACTTATGTACAGGACGTTCGGTAGTCGGGCTTTGCATCGGTACAGGATGTGCTTTATTAGAGGTGCCCATAGGTTTTTAAACGCAAAAAAGGCCCTAGTGGCCTTTTTTTGTGCTTAATATTTAGGCGTCGATTCAAGTGGTCAGTCATCGCCGGCTTAAACCGCTTTAGGGGCCTTTAGTCCATTTTTAAGTTTTCGTTGTGTAGTCCACACTCTTTTTTAGTGGCATCTTCCCACCACCAGCGGCCTTCGCGCTCGTGTTGATTGGGCCCAACAGGCTTGGTGCAGGGCTGACAGCCAATGGATATAAAGCCTTGGTCGTGTAGCGAATTATAGGGAACCTCAAGCGC
>DATBNJ010000059.1:0-13595 GCA_036554385.1 Marinagarivorans sp.
TGGCTTCAATCCAACGGATTGCCCTGCGGCAACCCAAAACGCTCCTGGCGTTTTGGTCGAGGACGGAACTTATGCACAGGACGTGCGGTAATCCGGCTTTGCATCGGTACAGGATGTACTTTATTAGGGCAGTGCAGGAGCCCACTGCCGAGGAGCAAAAGCCGGTGACGCTGCTATCGCGGAAAAAGTGCATTTTTAGAGGTGCCCCAAAGTAAATTTCAACAAGGATAAGCAAATGACGGATATATGGGCAGCTGACATAAAGTGCACTGTGGCGCCAGAAAGCTCACTGCCACAGGGGGCTTTATTTCTAAAAAACCTATAGGAGGAGTGAATGAGGTGCTAATTGACGAGCGCCAACTTATCTACCACTCGGGCAGTAACGACGCGCTACTCAGGGCTCGTATTAATACAAACATGCACGTAACCAAAATCGCAGGATCACATAAATTTAGAGGCGAAACATTGATAGCCCAATCTGCTCTTAGGCGTTTCACGCAGGCCACCAGCCGGGTACTTGTCTAGCAAAACTGGAACATACCATGCAGAGCTCCATGTAAAGGAAGCTATATATGGCAATAGACCTTTTCACCACCACAGCATTTCAATAGGCCCAACAATGACCCTACTACTCAACTGGTTAATCTTATCCTTCGCCGTGTGGCTAACGGCGGCGATCTTGCCGGGTTTTCACGTTAAAAACTTTAAAAGCGCCATTTTGGTAGCAGCGCTGTTCGGCGTTTTGAATTTTTTACTCGGCTGGCTCTTTTTTACAGTGTTTACTGTGCTTACACTGGGCATCGCTTGGCTGCTCGCCTTTATTACTCGGTGGATTATCGATGCTATTGTGCTTAAGATCACCGATAACATGACAGACCACCTCACCGTCGACAGCTTTGGCTGGGCATTGCTCGGGGCGCTGGTAATGGCGATGTTAGGCACCCTAGGGCAGTGGTTGATCTATCAGTGGCTTTAATTGCCTGCAGTTGGACTTACTACCCATCACGCTAGGCGTTTCAGGGCAAGAGCCCACTAACCCTATAGGAAGTAAGCAACGCAACTACCACGATGGCGGTAATGATAACGCGCAGGTAAAAATACTGGCGCCAGACTGTATGTTCACGATACAACGCGTAATCAACGGACAACAAAAGCGGGAAAAGGACAGTAAGCCCCAAAAGGAGCTGCTGGAAAGTCCCAAGCACCCACACACCCCATAGAGTCAGGGTAAAAATATTACTGAGAATCAGAATACTTAAAGGCCAAGGGCTATAGCGGCTAACCCCTACAACTTGACTGGCATTAGCGTGGGTGCTCATTTGCGCAATAATATTGCCCCAATGGCTACCGGCAACAAAGGTCGCAATCACTACACCATAACTGCCCAGCAGCAGCTTTACCTGAAACACCTGAGACTGAGCTTCGATTGGAGCAACTGAACCCGTCATCACATAAAGGGCAATAGCCAGCACCACAAAGGGTATAGCGCCTGCCACCGTTAGCAGCATTACGACTTTTCGCGGCGGTTTTACATTGCAGGCTTCGGGTTGCTTCATAATTTGTACCTCTGCGTTTTATATGCTTGAACGCTCATCGTCTTTACCTTCGCCAATATTTTACCGCCAGTTATTGCCATGCTCTGCCAACACACCCTCTTGATGCATCGGGCGGCTACAGGCCAGTCGATACGCATAGCAAACCCTACTGGCTTTGCGCGTTAATGCCTATTACTAGCCAAGCAACTCTAGCTATCGGCAAGCCCACAAGCCTGAGAGTGATCGAACCCTCACGCAGATGATGCCGCACTCGCCACCACTCAAAACCGCGATTCGCCGAAAACTGCGTTACGATCTACCAGCGCAAAGACCTACATCATTGGCAAATGGTGACACAAGGCTGACTTTTTCAATTAGGGCACTTGTGTGTAACAATAACGAAAAATTTATATGTTAGCCCCTTACCACTGCTGTATAGGAAGGACCCTCTGTGCGAACGCTTATCAAGAACTACGCCGCATGTTGCTTACTCATCACTTTCCAGTGTGCCCTCGCGCTAAAGATTGCCTATATCGATCAATGGTCGCCACTAAGCGCCGCAACCTATGCTGTACTATCCTGTACTTCGCTCGCCAGCCTCTACCTGTTGCTCGGTGTGCTGCTCGTGCGCGCGCCCACAAGAATACAAGTTACAGCGAACGCCACTTTTACCGTCATTTACCTCGCGTTACTTAGCTACCATTGGATTCGGCATGAACCACTAAGCTACTTGCTCATCGTAAAAAACGGGGCTGACCTATTGGACCCTCATGGATTCAGGTATGCGCTCAGTAACGTTACTATACTGGGGTGGTTTATTACGGTAGCCGTGCTGGTTACGCTAATGGTGCTGCACATAAAATTCCAAATTTTTGTCGCAACATCAAATGCAACTAAAAGCTGGTGGATTCGTGGGGCGGCACTTTTTTTAATCACTGCAACGCTGGCCGTAGCCTTCCCCAACGCAAAAAACGAATACTATGAGCTCGGCAGCTCAATTTACCGCTATCACCACCCGTCGAATGCGAGCTTTACCCTGCCCAAGGATGTTTATCCTTACTTTCAGACTGTGCCAAAGGAGAAGCAGCGTAACCTTTTAAAGACTGCCGATAAACCTAATGTGTTTATCGTAATGCTTGAATCTTTTAGCGCCTATTACATGGATCGTACCGAAAACGGACTGCCGGTTACGCCGTTTTTAGACGAGCTTAAGCACCAGGGGCTATTCTTTGATAACTTTTTTAGCGCATCTGTAGAGACGAGCAAAGGGCAATTTGCCACCCTATGTTCGGTTTACCCGAGCTATCGGTCAAATGTGTTTACTAGCTATGCCGATAATAATTTTCGTTGTTTACCTCAAATCTTAAAAGAGAGTGGCTATACCAATGTTTTCCTCAAGGCCTATCACAGCCTAAGCTTTGAAAATACCGGCAACTTCGTACTAGCAAATGACTTTGACCACGCCCACGGCATGGATGAAAACTTTGTGTCAAAAAAGGAGCGCAAACAATACAAAATTGGCTGGGGCATTCAAGACAACATTTTTTATCAAAAGACTTTTGAGTACCTCGACACACTGCATTCGAAAAAGCCGGATTCTCCCTTTTTTGTAACCACCATGAGCGTTACCAACCACATGATGTTTGACGACATCCCGAAGTCCCAGCGCTATATTTATCCCAACGCCAAAAATCATCACGAAAACTATACAAACTCCATGCACTTAACCGACAAGTATTTGCGGGAGTTCTTTAAGCAGTTAAACGCAAGAGAATACTTACGCAATAGCATGGTAATCGTAATGGGTGATAACGGCTTTCCTATGGGACAGCACCGTAATAACTATTTGAATACCAAAACAGCTTTTAACGAGATGTTTAAAACGCCACTGCTTATCTGGTGGCCCAATAAAATTACCCCCAAAATTATTAAGGACAAAGCTTATTCGCAGCTCGATATTGCACCCACAATAACCGATTTTCTTAACATAAAAACCGATAACCACTTTGTGGGGAGCTCGGTATTACAAGAGCAAAGTGATGACTACTTTGTGCCACTCGTCCAGCCATTCGACGGCACCTATCTCGGCTCTATACGCTACCCCTATAAATTTACAAAAAATCTTAAGACAGGTACCGAGCAGGCTTATAATTTAATTGATGATCCCGCAGAAACCAAAAACATACGCGCCGATCTAGATTCCACTCTGATCAATAAATTTATTAAAGATTTGGGCCTACTTCATTTAAACGAGCTCCTGCTTAAAGAAGATAGAATTTATCCACGCAACGGGGCTTATGGCGTGTCTTTAAGCTTTACAAAGGACCGTCTTGCCCCAGAAGATGCACTACCTTTTAAGGTCGTCGGCACCCTAAAAGAGGGTATTTCAGCGCAACTTGATATAACTCACTTCAACCCCGTGATCAGCGAATTTGTAACGCAATCTTTCGACAAGGAAATAACCCAAGCAGAAGGTGCTCTACCTAGCAAATGGTTTAAGCCTGGCATAAACACACTAAAGCTAACTGTCAGGAATAGCGAAAACACCACCCTAGACAAACTTGAACTGCAAGTCTTTAAAGCAAGCGAAGACGCACAGCTGCTGTCAGACCTGGACTTTAAAAGCAAGCAGAGTTGGGGCGACGTTCACATCAACGCAAATGTACGTGGCGCGCCGCTGCGTGTCGCCGGCCAACAATTCGCTTTTGGCATTGGCACCCACGCGTCAAGCGAGCAAGTCTTTTCATTAGATAAAAACTTCGCTTGGCTAACTTTAAGCATGGGCATGGATGATCAAAAAAGTTGTGGTGATGGCGCCATTTTTGAAATCACTCTTGACGGAAAACATTTATTCTCAGAAAAAATTCCACAGAATACCGTAAAAAAAACCACACTAAATGTCGGTGGCGGTAACACACTAAAACTGATCACCAAAATTGGCCGCAACGGCAACTGCGACCACGCTAACTGGCTAAACCCCGTGCTGTACACGGCCGATGATGCACTGGTGAGTTTAGCAAAAGCTTTTGCGCTCGACATTACTGTTCATCCTAATGATTTGAGTGCAAATATCGCCGTTACAGGCACCGATAAAATGTCCGTACCCTTAAATATTGTTAACCTTGATACAGGGCAGTCGATACAAAGGTTCACTCCACCTGGTGTATTACCTCTGCCCAATAAATTTTTATCACCTGGCTACAATCGCTTGCATTTCAACGCCACCTACAAAGACACCTTGATACATAACTCAACCCAAAGCGTCTTTGCTCCCTCCGACAAGGTTACCAAGCTCACAAATATCAAGCATACCTATAAACAAGATTGGTCGACGCTAAAAATCAATAAAAGCGTCGCCGGAAACAACTTTAGCATTGGCAATCAAACTTATCACGACGGGTTTGGTAGCCACTCAAACAGCGAGATTATGTTTGAGCTTGATGATGCTTACCAGTCTTTAGCAATTAGCTTTGGGCTTGACGACGAATCGACTTGCGGCGATGGTGCCTATTTTACAATACGGGCGGACGATAAACTCGTATACCAAAGCAAGCTCCTAGAAAACTACCAACTCGACAGCACTAGAATTTCTCTGAGAAACAAAAAGACCTTGTCACTCGTCGCCACCCAAAACCATACCAATAATTGCGATCACATAAACTGGGTGAATGGCGCTTTATACCGGCACTAGCACTGGTGAGCTGCCGCCGCACGTGGACGTAACGCCGCCACGTCAATGGCATGATCTTATCAATAAGAACCAATTTGCGCATTTGCGCAAGCCAGCTTAGGCCAAAAAGCCGCAAGAACCCCATTTTATCACTACGGGCACCGAAGGCGCCGCTCGCTTGAGCCGGAGACATAATGCTAATGGCGATTCACAGCACCTGAAGTGCCACGTTCTATGGAACTATTACTCTAAAAACACTAGATCATCCTGATCAGCTGAGGTACCCCTCTAAAGATATGGCGAATGTTGGTAACAAGCGTTGCTTTTAGCAGCTCGCATAAATTCTCGGCTTATCGCTAATGCACTTATGCAAACCCGATTAATTCGAAATTCATCAATACCTGCTCAATTGACAACAAAGCTAAATGCGTAATTTGCACGTATAGATTAAACTGGCATCACTGTAGGCGACGCCTACTATAAGGACAAACAATGAGAAGGTATTTATGCTTCGTAACAGATTTTTAATAAAATTGCTGCTAGCGGGAGGCCTTATGACAACAGGAGGCTGTAGCAGTGCCGCCAAAATTTGGAACTGGATGAGCGTGAATACCGCGCAAACGGTCAAGCGCGATGTACTATTTAATGAAGCGCATGGCCTAGCCACTGATATTTATTATGCCAACACTGAAAACCAGCCGTCTAAGGGCACGATTATATTTATTTACGGTGGCAGCTGGCGCTCGGGCAATAAAGAGCTTTATGGCTTTTTAGCCGATGGTTTGGGTAAATATGGTTACGATGTGGTTATTCCCAGTTACCGCCTTTATCCCAATGCGGCCTACCCAGAATTTGTACAAGACGTTGCCGACTTTATGCAATGGTATGCCGATAATGCGCAAGCCTTTAACTTATCACTCGACAACCTATATTTGATGGGACACTCCGCAGGTGCCTATAACGCAGCTATGTACCTTACCGACCCAAGTTACGCCAAGCCGCTAAGCTATCAAGCATTTATAGGCTTGGCGGGGCCGTATGACTTCTTTTTGCCGACAGAAGATCCAAAATACATTCCAATATTTACCGAAAACGGCCCGTTTAACGTACCCAACTCGATGCCCGCACATCAACCCGGCAACAACCTAGCCAAGATCGTTAAGCGCGCACTGCTACTGCACGGCAAAGACGATACAATTGTGACACCAAAAAATATTGCAAGCTTTGGCCAATATTTAACCGATAAAAATGTCGCGGTGCAAACGCGCATTTACGATGATGTCGACCATAAACAGCTGGTCAGCGCCGTTAACAATGTGCCTTTTGTTTCACACAATATCCGTGATGAGATTATTGCGTTTATTGAAAAAGACTCGTTAGACAATAAATAGATCATCCCGATCAATTTATTGGCGCCTTGAATTATCGCGCTGCTTACAAGTCGTTTAAATTGTAGTTTTCGGCTTGCGCGATAATGGCGTTGCGCTCGGCCTCGTCGCGTTTATCCCATTGTTTGTATAACATACCAATGCGTGGATTATTGGCCAGTTTATCGCGATGCTCCGTCATAAATCGCCAATACAACGCATTGATAGGGCAGGCGTTCTCGCCGATTTTTTCTTTTACCTTGTAATCGCAACTGCGGCAATAATCGCTCATTTTATTCACGTAGTTGCCACTGGCCGCATAGGGTTTAGTGGCCACCCAACCACCATCGGCAAACTGGCTCATGCCGCGGGTATTCGGCATTTCTACCCACTCGATCGCATCAATGTAAATCCCTAAGTACCAAGCGTCGACGTGATCGGGATGAATGCCCGCCAGCAAACAAAAATTACCGGTAATCATTAAGCGCTGAATATGGTGGGCGTAAGCATAATCAAGTGACTGCCCGATAGCTTGCGCCAAACAATTCATCTTGGTTTTACCCGTCCAGAACCAATCGGGCAGTTGACGTTGTGCGCGCAGGTGGTTGCGGCGCCGGTAGGCCGGCATATTGACCCAATACACCGCGCGCACATATTCACGCCAACCCAGTATTTGCCGAATAAACCCTTCAACCTGGGCCAAACCTATGTGGCGCCGACCATCGTTGTAGCAGGCGAGTGCGCTTTCAATCACCTGCATTGGGTGCAGCATTTTGCTGTTGAGTGCAAAGGATAAACGCGAGTGATAGAGCGTCCAGCCATGCTCGGTTTGATCACTCATGGCATCTTGATAGGTGCCAAAATGTGCAAGGCAATGGCGACAAAAAAAGGCCAATAGCTCTTTGGCTTGGGCGCGGCTGCAGGGCCATAACAACTGGGCCTGCGCCTTGCCGAAGGTGTCTATATTGTGTTTTTTTAAGCGCTTAAGCACATCGCTGGCATCGTTGGCAAACAGCAGCGGTTCCGGCAGATTGTCTCTGCCATTTTCATCTAGCTTATTGCGGTTTTCGGCGTCGTAATTCCACTGGCCACCGGTGGGTTTGCCGTTGGCAACCAGCACGTTAAAATCGCGACGCATTTTGCGGTAAAAGCTTTCCATGCGATTGTGCCGACCCGCGTGAATATACTCAGTCAGTGCGTCGTCACCGAGCAGAAAATGCTCGGTGCTATAAGCGTTGCAAGGAATCACATCGGCGTTGGCTTGTGTGAGTTTTAACGCGCCTAGCTGCTCGCGCAATCGGTACTCATCGGGTAGTTGATACTCAAAAACTTGGATGCGGTAATCGGTACATAATCGCTCAATCAGCTTGGCTAGCGATGCATCTGTGTGGGTGTCATCGAGTGTTAAATGCAAAACGTGATGCCCCGCCTTTTTAAGTGCGCAGGCAAAGTTTTCCATCGCCACAAAAAACGCACACACCTTTTGCACGTGGTGCCTTACGTAGCTGAGCTCCTGCGGCAATTCGGCAATCAGGTACAGGCAGGTGTCGTCGGTGCGCTGATACCAACGATGGGAGGCGTTGAGCTGATCGCCAAGGATAAGGCGCAAAGTACGGTAGTGTTTGTTCATACCGCGTTTTACGCCACCGGGCGGGCATTGGCTTTACAGCGGCGACTTATCGCCAAAGCCAAGATATTACTGAGGTTCGATTTCGCTTAAATGTTTACCCACGGCCAACCACGCCGAAAACAAGCCTAAAAAGGTACTCGCTGCCAGCAGCGAAAGGTTATCGACAGCGGTAAGGCCTTTTAGCACAAAGCCACTTTGATAAGCCGCCGCTAAATTGGCGACGGAATCGGCCAACGATTGATGGCCAAGCGACACCAGCAGCACCGCCAATGCGCCACCAAAAAAACCGTACCAGGCGCCGGTGTATAAAAACGGCCGGCGCACAAAACCGTTGGTGCCGCCAACGAGCTTCACGATGATGATTTCATCGCGCCGGTTTTCAATGGCTAAACGAATACTGTTGCCCAGCGCCAGCAAAACCCCAAGGCCCAATAAACTGGCCAAAATGGTCACGATCTTTTTACCCAACACCATAATCTCGCGCAGGCGGCGCACCCAGTCCATGTCCATATCCACAGACTCTACAATCGGATTTTTGCTGATGGTTTCACCCAATGCGGATAATAGTGCCGGCGAACTGGCTTGCTTAGTAGGCGTGACAACCAAGGTGGGAGGCAAGGGATTTTGGTCTAGCATTTCAAGTGCATTACCAAAGCCGGCCATCTCTTGAAAACCTGCTAATGCCTCTTCTGGCGAGATATATTGCACGCTTTTTATATCCACCCGCTGAGCAAGCTCTTTTTCCAGAGCTTTTATGGCTGGTTCGCGCGCGCGCAAATGCAGATAGACGGACATTTTAGGGTTAGCATCCCAGCTATCGCCGAGGGTTTGCACATTATTGATGGCAATAAACAAGGTGGTGGGCAGCGCAATAGCGATAGCCACCACAAGCGACGTCATGATGGTTTGCAGCGGCATGCCGAGCAAGCGCAGTAAGCTGGTTTTGGCGGAAACATAGTGATGCTGGCGCCAAGACTTTAGCTTTTGTCCCGTCGATGTTTGGCTTTGAATGGCGCCGCGTGATAGGGCGGCATCCGGTTTAGGTGTCGCCGCTTTTTGGCCGCTTTTTTTACTGGCACCGGGTTTAATGATTCGACTCACCAGATCACCCCGTCGTGAATTAACCGCCCGCCTTCCAGTGTGAGTACGCGGCGGTGCATGCGTTTAATCAATTCAACATCGTGGCTGGCAATCATTACCGTGACTCCGACTTCACTGAATTGGCGAAACAGCTCCATAATTTCTGCACTGAGTTCTGGATCGAGGTTACCGGTGGGTTCATCGGCCAACAAAAGGGGCGGCTTATTAACCACCGCACGGGCGATGCCAACCCGCTGCTGCTCGCCGCCCGATAACGAAACCGGGTAGGCTGTCTCTTTATTAAGCAAGCCGACTTTATCCAGCGCGGCGCGCGCGCGGCGGGCAACCTCGCGGTGATGAATGCCGCAAATCTGTAACGGCAAGGCAACGTTATCAAATACCGTGCGATCAAATAACAGTTGGTGGTTCTGGAAAACGACACCCACTTGGCGACGATGGTAAGGAATATGGCTTTTGCCCAAACGGCCTAAATTGCGACCGGCAATCATCACCTGCCCGCTGGTGGGTTTTTCCATCAACATAATCAGCTTCATAAGCGTACTTTTACCGGCGCCGGAATGGCCAGTAAGAAATACGATCTCTTGTTCTTCTACAGAAAAACTGACTTTGTTCAGCGCATCTTGCCCGGTCGCATAGCGCTTACTGACGTCGTGAAATTCGATCATATTGAACAGTGGTCCTTACATTGAAGCGTGTCTACTAACCATTACCGTGCTTACGAATAATAGCGACTCAGTGCCCGCTAGCCCTCGCCTTCTTGTCGATTAAACAGGGCATCGACAAACGGTTTAGCACGGAACGGCTGTAAATCTTCAATGCCTTCACCCACACCGATATAACGCACCGGCAAACCAAACTTTTTGCTAAGGGCGAAAATAACACCGCCTTTGGCCGTGCCATCGAGCTTGGTCAATGCAAGGCCCGTAACGCCCGCGGTGGCTTTAAAATTTTCGGCTTGGCTGACGGCATTTTGTCCCGTGCCCGCATCCAATACCAACAGTACCTCGTGCGGTGCGGTGCCGTCTTTCTTACCGATAACCCGCTTCACTTTGGCAAGCTCTTCCATTAAATAATTTTTATTGTGCAGCCGGCCTGCGGTATCGCATATCACAACATCGAGTTGTTTTGACGTCGCTGAGGCAATGGCATCGTAAATCACGCTGGCGCTATCGGCGCCGGTATGCTGCGCCACCACGTGAATATCGTTGCGCTCGCCCCATACCTGCAACTGCTCTACGGCTGCAGCGCGGAAGGTATCACCGGCGGCTAACATCACGCTCTTGCCCTCTTGGCGCAGCTGATAAGCCAGCTTGCCAATGGTCGTGGTTTTACCCACACCATTCACACCAACCACCAAAATCACATAGGGCTTTTTGCTGGTATCAATCACCAGTGGCTGCTCTACAGGCTTTAGCATGTCCAGCAGTTTGTCTTGTAAGGCATTATAAAGGGCACCAGAGTCAGCTAGCTGTTTGCGTTCGACGCTTTCGGTCAGCTCGTCAATAATCTCGGTGGTTGCATCAATGCCCACATCGGCCACTAACAACTGGGTTTCGAGTTCCTCAAGCAACTCGTCATCAATGGCTTTTTTGCCGAGTAGTAAGTTGCCGAGGCCTTGTGCAAACTGACTGCTGGTGCGCGATAAACCACTTTTAATGCGCGCGAACCAGCCTTTTGCCTTGGGCTTTTCAACCACATCGGCGCTTTTAGGCGCAGCGGGCTCACTTTGAGGAGCTTGCGGTACCTCCTTAAGTGCCGAGGGTGTCCCCTCTGGCGCAGGGGTTGCGACGCTTTCGTGAATTTTGGGGTTAATGTCTGCCGGTGCTGCCTCTGCTGGAACTTCGATCGGCGCTGGTGCAGGCTGTTCGTTAACCGTTGGCTGTTCTAACTCGTCGACATTCTCCACCGGCAGTTCCTGCGGGCGCGCGGCGGGCTCCTTGATCTTTACCGGCGCTTCGCTCGAGGCAGCATTAGTAGGCGCGTCATCTGCCGCCAATGCGGTCGGCTCTGCTTGCCCCTCGGCAGGGCGAGGCTCGCTGGGTGCAGGTGCTTGAGTGTCAGCGGGCTCGGTGCTCTTTGCCTTTTCCGCAGGCGTACTGCGACTAAAAAAGCTAAAAAAGCCCTTTTTCTCGCCTTTTTCGTCGTCCTTGTCGGCTTCGGGTTTATCTTGGTTTTTATTGCGATTAAAAAACATGGGCTATTGGCTTCGAAAACTTCATGTTAATAGAAAGGGTGCAGCACACGCACTGGCTAAAATCACCAACAACGGGAGATGCTAACCTGCTGCAATTACAGCCGCATCCGATTACACTGGCGGCACCTGAATTTTGGGCGTAATCGTACCACCTCCACCTTATAATTAAGAGACTCCCGTGCCCCAGCCGACTAAAAAAAAGCCAGCAGCCAGTAAAAAGCGCGAGGCCAATGTCAAAATCATCGCCGGCCAATGGCGCGGACGCGTCTTGCGCTTCCCCGAGATAGACGGCCTTAGGCCCACGGGCAACCGCATCCGCGAAACCCTGTTTAACTGGTTAATGCCCGCACTGCCTGGCAGCCGCTGCTTGGATGCCTTCAGTGGCAGTGGCGCACTGGGGTTCGAGGCGCTGTCGCGCGGCGCCGCCAGCGCGGTAATGCTAGAACCCAGCCACGCCGCTAACCAGCAGCTGCAAAGCAACGTCGATGTGCTGGGTGCGAGCGATCAATGCACCGTTTTTGGCACTCGCGCCGAGCAATGGCTAGCGATTCCCGCCACCCAGCAATTCGATATCGTCTTTATCGACCCGCCCTTTGCCCTAGAGCTGTGGCCAAATGTATTGGACAAGCTCGAAAGCAACGGTTGGCTGGCCGAGAGCGCATGGATCTACATCGAAACGCCCAAAGACTATGCCTTGCAAACCCCATCGCACTGGCGCCTTCACCGGAGCAAGCAAGCAGGTCAAGTTACATTTGCGCTATACCAGCGAACCCCTATCCGCAAGCGTGAAAGCAACGCGCTGTAACAGAACCTGACGCAGACAGTCACAACCGTTACAATCGCACTTATTTAGCGCACTGGGCCTGCATTAACAGGCAAGCATCAATATTGTGCAATTACCCATCATGGAGCCCCTTATGGCACACGGTCGTCCTTCAATTGTTGTTTACCCCGGCACCTTTGACCCCATCACCAACGGTCACATCGACCTGGTTGGCCGCGCCAGCAAACTGTTTGACAAGGTCGTGATTGCCGTCGCCGCCAGCCCGCGTAAAAAACCGTTATTTACAATGGAAGAACGTGTAGAACTTTGCCGACAGGTATTAACCAAGTACAACAATATCGAAGTGTGCGGCTTTGACGGTTTGCTAGCGCAAGTCGTTAAAGAACATGGCGCCTGTGGCGTGGTGCGCGGTATTCGCGCCGTATCCGACTTTGAATACGAATTCCAACTCGCCAATATGAACCGAGCCCTAGAACCCGAAATGGAAAGCCTATTCCTCACCCCTGCCGAGCATTTATCCTTTATATCCTCATCGCTCGTAAAAGAAATTGCATCGCTGGATGGCGATGTGAATAAGTTTGTACCGGCGGCGGTGAAGGAGGCGTTGCGGGTTAAATTTGAGAAGTAAGAGCCAATAACGTATAGCGGCATTCAGCAAAACGCCTGATGCAATACTCTTCAGGCCGCCTAGGTTACAGGCTTATTACGGCGGCAGCATTTACAGCCACCGGCACCCACGATACAAGCCGAACTATGCTGTCAGGCATTTTCAGGCATTCAAGCCGCCTTTTAACACGGCTGGCAGGACGACTATAGCGAGACGGATTATGCAGACTTTAATCAATATTATCGTGACATTGGGGCTCTTATTCTGGGCCTCTGGCGTAATGTTTTCGCCAATGATGCTTGGGGCGCCGGGCGCAGCGAATAGATTAGGCACTTGGTGGTTTTACATTATATTATTCCTGACGCCTGTCGTTATATTTGCCTTGTACTGGATCTTCGGTGGCCAGTTTTGGGGGATTACGGGTGATGCCCTCACCAAAGGCTTCCTGATACTATTTGTGGCGGCAATGTTATTCTTCAACGTGCCTTTATCTATGTGGAATATTTACAAAGGCATTAGCAATGATGGTTATTCGGTAAAGTCACAAGGCGTTTATTATAAAGGTGCCCTTATAGATGGGGCCGACGGCAATAGTTTTACCGAATTCAGCGAAGAACAACAGGGCTTCTATGCCGATAACTATGCCCGCGACGCTAAATACCTCTATTACAACAACAAACGCGTAGCGGATGCCGACCCAGATACTT
>DATBNJ010000080.1:0-1528 GCA_036554385.1 Marinagarivorans sp.
TGCACACTTCGTAGCCGCTCATGTCAGGCATCACGACATCCAGTAATATAATGTCAAAACGGTGTTGCTTGGTAAGCGCTAAGGCATCTAGGCCATTTTGGGCCGAGTAAATCTCGTAGCTATTTGCCAGTACTTGCGTCAGCGGCTCTAGGCTATCAATACAGTCGTCGACAACCAAAACGGTCGCATTACCTATTTCGTTTTCGTATCGCTGTATCGTCGCTAGCGAAGGCTCGTTGGCAAATGATTTATCAATTTTCCGGATGGCGCGGCTCGCCGAGGCCATTTCTAATTGACCACCGACTCGCGCGAGTACCTCTGCGGGGATTAACGGCTTGACCATGTAGTCCGAGGCGCCCATATAGTAACCGGTCGACATGTAGTCCACTTCATTGGCGCTGATAACAACAACTACGGGTAAATCGCGAATGCCATCGTTAAAAGTAATTTCCCGGCATTTGTTAAAGCCGGATCTTCCCGCATCAAAAATTTCAAAGATGATTAGGCTAGGCGCTGCGCGCTTGAGAGTATTATCGAGATCGTTTGCGGCGGTTGTGGTGTAAACCAAGTCAAAAACACCGCCAAGCGCTGCGTGCAATTGGCGATTAGTTTCGGGCGCCGTATCAATCAGTAAAATGCTTGTTTTAATGATATTGGGATTATTTTTCATGGCAGTCCCTTTTATTTAGCCTGTAGCGACCATCACACATGGATATGTAAAAACGGGTGGACGCAAGGTCTTGGGCGGCGCCTAGGTGTTTGCGAGACCGCTCGTGCAAAGACGGCTCTGGGAGAGGTGGCGCCTTAAGGGATAGTCTTTGATGTAATGGCATTTCGACCTACAGCGTTAATCAAATGGAATAAAGGACTTTTGGAGGCTGGAGCAGGTTCCATGCCATTGGCGCCAATGTCGGGTGTGAGGCCCCGCTAGTGTTATTAAATGCAATGTAATGGGCGTGGAATCGGTTTCACGTATGGGCTTATAAGTGAAACGTCTGGGCTCTCGTGGTGGTTTTTACAATACGCTTGTAAGTCAGGGGTAAATGGCAGAAGCAAAAGCCGGTGACGCCGCTAGCGCGAGAAAGTGCATTTTTAGAGGTGCCCAAATGTTTTAAAGGCCGGAGTTCGAGGCGCGGTCTGCGGTTTAAATTCGTTTATGCCTTGGCGGTTATGCAAAGCGTTTAATTACAGCCGACAAAAATGCTCATAAAACGCCATGCCCTTAACGGGGATTTTGTAGCAGTTGCCTTCTTTTACCAGCATATTCATTTCCCCCGTGGCGGTATCTTTAATGATGACGGCGGATTTGGAGTCTTCGATGGTTTCGAAGGTGTGCTGTGTTTTGGCGCCGTTTGCATGCACTACCATGGTGTTGCAGTTGGCGTATTCGATAATAGTTTTGCCGTACACTTTGGCGAGCTTCAATTTTTGGCTGTTGCTCACCTTGCTGCCGTAGAGTTCGGCAAGGGTTTTTGTTTTGTGTGATTGCCACTTTCCATCTAGCGTGCAGGCAAGGCTCGGAAGAGCT
>DATBNJ010000087.1:0-6726 GCA_036554385.1 Marinagarivorans sp.
GTGTTTAGTGCGGTTGTTTTATGCCATTTATTGATTCCCATTGCCATATTGACTTTTCTGCGTTCGATGCTGATCGTTTAGAAGTGCTCAGCGCAGCAAAAAATGCGGGCCTTCATGGGTTATTAGTTCCCGGTGTTGTTCCGATGCAATGGGAAACGCTAAAGGCGTTGGGTATTGCGTTACGTACGCGTCAACCGTCTGTGTTTTTTGGGTATGGGGTAGGCCTGCACCCGTGGTGGTTTACCGAATGGCTGGTGCCTGTCAAAGAGACTGGTCTTTCCTGCGGGCTACAGGAGCTTAAGAATTGCCTGCTTGATGCTGCGCAGGCAGCACATTGCTGCGCGATCGGGGAAACGGGATTGGATGCGTTATCTGCTAATACATGCAACATTGACTTGGCCTGCCAAGTGGCCATTGTTGAGGCACATATTGAAGTGGCTAACCAGCTGCAGTTGCCGATTATTTTGCATTGTGTCAAAGCGCATAATGAGCTGATTCGGCTGTTAAATGCAACACCGGTGCAACACGGTGGCGTGGTGCACGGCTTTACCGGCAGTGCCCAGTTAGCCCAAGAGTATTGGCAGCGCGGGCTGCATATCGGTGTGGGCGGCAGTATTACCTACGAACGCGCACATAAAACGCGCGAAGCCGTTAAGGCGTTACCGCTAGAAGCCTTACTGCTAGAAACCGACTCGCCGGATATGCCGTTGTGCGGTCGGCAGGGTGAGCGCAATAGTCCTGAATATTTGCCGGAGGTGGCGCGGGCACTTGCAACGTTACGGGGCGAGAATTACGCGCAGGTGGTCGATGCGTGTTACCAAAATACCTGCGACTTATTTTTAAAGTTGACGCCATAAAATCGCTTTTTTATCGTGTTGGCTGATCTTGTAAATAGCGATTTATCGCTTGGCTTGCCGCTAAAAAACCAAAGCTGCCGGTCACCATAGTGGCGGAGCCAAAACCGCCGGCACAGTCCAATTTTACACCTTCGCTTAATCCCTTTTTATTCGCGCAAACGGTGCCATTAGTTTGCGGGTAAACCATCTGCTCGGTCGAAAAAATCGCATCCACCCGAAATTTACGTTTTTGATTGCGCTCGAAATTGTGGTGTCGAAATAAAATATTGCGCACCTTGGCAAGCATCGGGTCTGCGGTGGTGAGGCCTAAATCTGCAACTTGAATGCGACTAGGGTCGGTTTTTCCGCCTGATGAGCCAGCCATCACCAAGCGTTTCTTCTGATGAATACAGTAGGCGGCCAATGCGGCTTTTACGCTGGATGAATCGATTGCATCAATGATAACGTGATGTTGCTCGGTAATTAATTGGGCAATGTTTTTAGTGGTTAAGAAGTCTTCGATGGAATGAAGCGCAATTTCGGGGTTAATGTCGCGCAAGCGGGCACTTAATGCGGCGTTTTTTTGTTGCCCTACCGACGAGCTCATCGCGTGGATTTGCCGATTACTGTTTGTCACGCAAATATCGTCCAGCTCGATTAACGTTAGCGTGCCAATGCCCGAGCGAGCGAGGGCTTCGGCGGCCCACGATCCCACGCCGCCGAGCCCAATCACCACCATATGTGCATTGCTGAACGCTGCAAGAGCTGACTCGCCGTAGAGCCGGCCTATACCGCCGAATCGGTCTCGGTAGCCGCGGGTTAACACATCTCGCGTGTTATTCGTTGGTGTTGTATTCATAACGGCCTCTTGTAGTGACTGCGCGTTTTACTGGATTTGATGGCCATTGGCAAGGATGGCTCGTGGCAGTGGCGTTGGTCGGCAGTGGGCGGGGCGAAGGTAAGCTCCGCGCACAGGCACGGGATTTGTCATGGTATTATCTCGCGCAGCGATAGGAGCCCTTATGTTTGCCCATAATACTGACTACGAAAATGCTTTAGCGTTTTCCCGGTTCGATAGTAGCCACTTTTTGTCGACCCATTCCCCCCATGGCTTTGAGCTTGAAAATCAGCATTGGCCCAGTGTTGAACACTATTATCAAGCGTCAAAATTTGGCAATACGCAATATGGCCAGCGCATTTTGCAGGCGAGCAGCCCCGAAGAGGCCTTTAAGCTGGGTAATGTCTGGTGGCGCCGCAAGCGCGCTGACTTTAAAACTGTGCGCAAAACCTTAATGACGCGAGCGCTCTACAGTAAAGCCGTACAGAACGAGGCAATTGCCGCGGCGTTACTAGACACCGCAGAGCAATTAATCCTCGAAAATTCGTCTTACCAGCATTATTGGGGTATAGGGCGCGATCAGCGCGGCGACAATCAATTAGGCAAAATCTGGATGGATATTCGCCAAAAATTGCGGGCTAAAAAAGCCGATAATGACCCGCTCGCTAATGGTAGCCAACTAGGAGAGTAATAGTGGCAAAAACACAGTCAGCGTTTGTTTGCCACGACTGCGGGGCAGATTACCGAAAATGGCAAGGCCAGTGCACTGAGTGCGGCCAGTGGAATACGGTAAAAGAGGTTCGCCTGGGCAAGCCCTCCATCTCCAAAGAGGGTTTTAAAGGTTACGCCGGTGGACAGTCATCACAGGTTCAGTTGTTGCAAGACGTTAACCTAGAGGATTTGCCGCGTTTTAGCGCCGGCATGGGAGAGTTTGATCGCGTATTGGGCGGAGGCTTTGTACCCGGTTCGGTCGTGCTTATTGGCGGACACCCAGGTGCGGGTAAATCGACGATACTACTACAGACGCTGTGCCACTTGGCCGCGACCAAGTCGGCGCTTTACGTCACCGGCGAAGAGTCGCTGCAGCAAGTGGCCATGCGGGCTAAGCGCTTGGGGCTACCGACCGATAAGCTTAAGTTGGTATCTGAAACCCGCGTCGAGAGCATCGTGGATACCGCACGTGTTGAAAGCCCGCAACTCATGGTTGTCGATTCTATTCAGGTTATGCACTTGGACGATATCGCTTCGGCGCCGGGTAGCGTCTCCCAGGTGCGCGAAAGTGCCGCTTACCTTACGCGCTACGCCAAACAAAGCGGTGCGGTGCTGATCCTGGTAGGGCATGTTACAAAAGATGGCAGCTTGGCAGGGCCCAAGGTATTAGAGCACATGATCGACTGTTCCATTATGTTAGAGGGCGATCACGACGCGCGCTTTCGCACACTGCGTGGCCATAAAAACCGCTTTGGCGCGGTGAATGAACTCGGTGTTTTTGCGATGACCGAGCTCGGCATGAAAGAAGTATCCAACCCTTCAGCGATATTTTTGCAGCGCAGTGATCAGGTGACGTCGGGCTCTGCCGTCATGGTGGTTTGGGAGGGCACGCGGCCGTTATTAGTCGAAATTCAAGCGCTAGTGGCGGAAAGTCACTTGGGTAATCCCCGGCGCGTATCGGTGGGGCTGGATCAAAACCGGCTGAGCATGCTGTTGGCGGTGATCCATAGGCACGGCGGTTTGATGCTGGGGGATCAGGACGTCTTTGTGAACGTAGTCGGAGGCGTTAAGGTCGTGGAGACCTCTGCTGATCTGGCGTTAATTTTTGCCTTGGTGTCTAGCTTTCGCGATTTTGCGCTGCCGCACGACTTAGTGGCCTTTGGCGAGGTTGGGCTGGCGGGTGAAATTCGGCCCGTACCCAATGGCCAAGATCGATTGCGCGAAGCCGCCAAGCACGGCTTTAAGCGGGCCATAGTGCCGGCAAGTAATGCTCCCAAAGAGCCTATCAAAGGGCTCCACATTGTTCCTGTTAAGCATATTTCCGAGGCATTGGAACATTTATCGTAGCGTGCTTTAGGTGGCCGCGCGACGTCACCTCGCTCGAGCCCTAAAACGCCACCCTCGACATTTCGCGTAGTTACAGTAAAACCTCCAAGGGAGGGTGAAATGCAGGCAATTGCGGGGAATGATCTCTGTAGACCTCCAGGGATGGAGGAAACGTAGGTAATTGCTGGGAACGATCTCTGTAGACCTCCAAGGATGGAGGAAATGCAGTAGATCGTCTGGAACGATCTCTGCAAAGACCTAATCTTGACGGCATGTTCGTATGTCGCGTTAATACTCGCCAAAAACCTGTGTGTCTGGATGGCCACTACTTAGTTTGTTAAGGTGCCAGCGTAATGGCGCTGGTAGTGGCTAATCGGCAATTTGCTGGCCATACTTACACGAGCGATAAACGCTTGGGGCAGTATCTGGGCTCGGATAGCATTAATGCTCTAATAACAATAAGGCACATCCCTCTATGGCGACAAATGCGTTAATTCTCTCCGGCGGTGGTGCGAGGGCGGCATACCAAGCGGGGGTATTATTGGCGTTATCGGAAATTCTACCGTGCCTAGAAAACCCCTTTCCGATTATTTGCGGCACCTCCGCGGGGGCCATCAATGCCTTGGCGATGGCCGCGCACCCGGGAAGCTTCAATCAGGCCGCACACGATTTGGCCAAAACCTGGCGCGAGCTGGAAATCGAACAAGTCTATAAAACGGGCTGGGGAGATCTCACCAAAGGCTTGCTCAAAGTAGCCGGCTCTCTTTTTCATCAGGGGGTTGCTCGCGGCAAGCCCATTGGTTTGCTCGACAACAGCCCGCTGCGCGATTTACTCGCCGGCGTTATCCCATTCGACAATATTCAAAACCGGGTTGATAGCGGCGCGCTCGAAGCGGTTTGTGTCACGGCGCTGGGTTATTCCTCCGGTGAGTCTGTCAGTTTTTTTCAGGGCAACCCAGTACTTCGAGGATGGCGCCGCGCGCGTAGGGTCGGCACGCCGTCACTGCTCACGGTGGACCATCTGCTTGCGTCCTCGGCAATTCCCGCGGTATTCCCAGCGGTGCCTTTAAACAAAGAGTTTTTCGGTGATGGCGCCATGCGCCAATTGGCGCCTTTAAGCCCAGCACTGCATCTCGGCGCCAATCGCATGTTCGTGATTGGCGTCAGCCACAACCCCATGAAAAGGCGGTGGTTTAAGCCTAAGCGCGCGCTGGATCGTCCGCCCTCTATCGCACAGATTCTGGGACAGATGTTTAACAGCGCCTTTATTGATACCTTAGAGGGCGACATAGAGCATCTCGATCGAACCAACTTGCTACTGAACCTCGCCGACCAAGAACGCTGTGAGCGCACCTTGCATCTCAGGCCGGTCGAAACCCTTGTGATCACACCCTCAAAGCCGATTGATAAAATCGCGGGTCGCCGGGTGCGCGACTTGCCTAAAAGCTTGCGCTTTTTTATGCGTGCCGTCGGGGCGACGGCGAGAGGTGGCGGTGCATCGGTGGCCAGTTATTTGTTGTTTTCTCACCAGTATTGCAATGAATTGATGGAGCTAGGCTATCAAGACGCCATGTGGGAAAAGTCCGCCATCGAAGATTTTTTCAGCCATCCGTGTAAGCCGCAAGGCTAGTTGCCCTTGGCACCATGCATGTCGCGCCCTCTGACGCATCCAATTCTTTTCTGACACGAATAAATCTTTCGTCAGTTATTTGACTGTAGCTAGTTTGTTGACTATTACTTAGTTAGCGCAAATAGCGACACATAAATTGTCAATAACAAAGCACACCCGTGGTGCATCGGTGGCAAAGCTGCCTGAAGTGGAGTAGACGTTGATGCTGGGCGAAAAATACGTTCTTTTAGTCGAAGATAATCCCGAAGTAAAACAGGCGGCGAGCCTCATTTTTCAGTTTATGGGCGAGCAGCTAACCACGCTGACCTACCCAGAATGGAAAAGTAACTGCGACGAAATTGCCAAGCAGCCGACGGATTTGTCCGCCATTATTTTCGGCAGCGCAAAATCCAATGGCTCGGGCAGTCAGTTCGCTAACCTCGACCAAGAAATGCAAAATGTTAAAGCGCGTTTTTCGGCGACCGCCGTGTTTACCCTAGGGGAAGGGTACGATGAGGAAGTTGCCGTACTCGACGATCACCTAAAGCGCCGCGTGCTCACGCAACTGCCTTATCCTTTTGGCTACTCTGCGTTTGTTGATGCTTTGCACCGTGCCCAGCGGTTTAACCAAGCGTACGCTAATGCGTCTCAGGCGCCCACTCAGCGCCCAGTGCACCTATTCCGCAGTCTTGTGGGCACTAGCCAAGAGATTCAAACAGTGCGACAAGTGATGGCGCAGGTGGCCGATACCGACGTGACGGTGCTGATTGAAGGTGAATCCGGTACCGGTAAAGAAGTAGTCGCGCGCAACTTGCATTATCACTCACCGCGCCGCGAAGGGCCGTTTGTGCCGGTTAATTGTGGCGCGATTCCTGGCGAATTACTCGAAAGCGAATTATTTGGTCATGAAAAAGGTGCCTTTACAGGCGCGATTAGTGCGCGTGCTGGCCGTTTTGAAATGGCCGAAGGCGGAACGCTGTTTCTGGACGAAATCGGCGATATGCCGCTGCACATGCAGGTTAAGATTTTGCGAGTCCTGCAGGAAAAAACCTTTGAGCGCGTCGGTGGCAACAAAACGTTTACTACCAACGTTCGCATTATTGCGGCGACGCACCGCAACCTCGATACGATGATCGCCGACGGTGGTTTTCGCGAGGACTTATACTACCGCTTAAATGTTTTTCCCATTCAGATGCCATCGTTAAAAGAGCGCGCAGAAGATATTCCACTGCTTATTAATGAACTAGTGTCGCGCCTAGAAAGTGAGCAGCGGGGCTCCGTGCGCTTTAATTCCGCGGCCATATTAAGTTTGTGCAAATATGGCTGGCCGGGCAATGTTCGCGAGTTGGCTAACCTGGTCGAGCGCATGGCTATCATGCACCCCTTTGGTGTGGTAGGTGTGCAAG
>DATBNJ010000089.1:0-6637 GCA_036554385.1 Marinagarivorans sp.
CGTGCGGCCTATGCCAACGATGTCGGCGTCCTTGCTCCTAGCCAAGTTGCCTCCATCATACAGTCTGGCGGTTTTGAACGGCCCGTACCGTTTTTTCAGGCAGGGTTGATTCATGCCTGGTTATCAAAGCGGGCGTGAAGCGGTTACAAAACAGTACGCTATGGCAAGTGGTCATTGCCCGTTTTTTATCTACTGCCCATTGGCTTGCGCGCACTGCTGACCACTTCTTTGCGCCATGGCCTGCTGCAGCGCATCCATACGCGATAAACGACCGACATTGGATTGGTCCAGCTGCGGCGCCCGTTGTCGGCAAGGGTCTGAGTCACACTTTTAGGCGCACCCGATAGGGTTTGGCGTCTATTAACCCTACAATAGCCAAAAAATAATTTAGATTAATTTCAACCAATGGAGAGCCCCATGCCTATTAAAGCGGCCGTATGGCCTGCGGCACTATTACTTACCGCCTGCGGTGGTGGCGTAGACCGTAACCCCGACGATTCAGACACCTCCTCTTCCCATTCCATTAGCAGCTCCCCTTCCAGTTCTAGCAATCGTTCGAATAGTTCGGCTAACAGTTCTTCCAGTAGCAGCTTGTCACCTAGCTCGAGCTCAAGTAGTTCATTGTCAAGCGTCAGCAACAGCTCAATATTCTCAAGCGCTAGCAGCGCCGCCCCCAACAATAACGAGCTCAGCGTAATTTATGCGTTGAATATTGGCGCAAACGAGGGTGCAGACCTTAATGGCATTCGCTACGAGCGCGACGACTTTTACCGCGTATCGGGCGCCGAAAATGGCGTTGATTTGAATGAGGTCGATATTGAAGGCACCTCGGAAGATGCCCTGTACCAAAGTCAACGATACGGCAACTATATCTACGAGCTGCCGGTCACCAACGGTATTTATAATACAACGGTGCATTTGGCGGAGTCTTGGGCCGAGATGCCAAACCAGCGCTTGATGTCCATTGTGGTTGAAGGACAGGTGCTACTGGACAATGCCGATATTTATACAGAATTCGGCGGCCGGTTCCAGGCTATTGACCTTGAGGTTAACGATATTGAAGTTACCGACGAATCCCTCACCATTGAGTTTAGCGCCAGCGAAAACAATGCGACAGCGAGCGGTTTGTTAGTTACCAGTGCCGAGGGCGAGCGGCGCGAACCCGAACCAATGCCCGAACCCGAACCGGGCGGTGCTAGCGCTGGCTGTGATATCGGCGCCGGTGCACCGCAAAACTTGCAAGTGCCTAATGTGTTGCTAACACTGCCCGAGGGTTATGACGGAACTACACCAACGCCATTGGTATTTGCATTCCATGGCCGCAATCGAAATACCGAAGAAATGCGCAACGACGATGCGCGCACTGTAGGCAGCGCCTTAGAACAAAACTATGTGATGGCCTTTATCAAAAGTGCCGGCGGCGGCTACGAAATGCATGTTGACTATCCCCGATTTGAAGCGGCGCTCGAGCAATTGCTGACCGAACTTTGCATCGATACCGGCAGCATCTTCGCAATGGGCATTAGCAATGGCGCCCAGTTTATCGCCGCCATGCTGGGCAACGATGGTGCCGCAGAGCGACGCTTTGCCGGTATTGCCCCCATCGCCTCGTCCTATCAAAACCCGCCTTGGCCTGCGGTACCAGCGCTGGTGATTCACGGCGAGAACGATACCGTGCGGGCAGGTCTCGGCGACGCCGATGGATCACAAGATATTCAACAATTTGTTGAAAGCAATAATTGCAGTAATAACACCCAGCCCTATACGGCAAATAGTTGCAGCTCCCTTACTGGGGGTGGCAATGTTAACCCCGGCTGTCGGGAATACGTCGGCTGCGATACGCCCACCGTGTTCTGTCAACACGACGACCCGCATTATCAGAACACCAACCATGGTTGGCCGTGTTTTGCCAATGAAGAGATCTTTAAGTTTTTTGAGTCGCTGCGTTAACACTGGTGTGCCCCCGTGCAAATACAGGGGCACAGGTTTGCACAGTGTGGCTAGTGATATCACACCAAAAACACCGATCGAGCGTGAGTTATAAGTAACGCTCGATCGGTGTTTTTTTGGGGAGGGCAGTAATGTCGGTACGGGAACCTACTAAAGCGGCTTGAAAAGCGGCCTAGCTGACTCGACTAGCGCAACAGCAATAAAGGGACTTTAGAGTGGCACAGCATTTTTATCGTGGTGCTGCCAAAAAGCAGCTCCCTCAGTCGGCTGTGGCCAAAAGCCCCCATAACAGTCATATCGATATTGTGCTGAGTTCGATAGTCCATCAGCGTGGGCTCCACCTCGCCTTGCAAGCTCGCAGTTTGTGTTGTGAGACCCACGCCTTTTAGCCGTTCGGCAGCCTCGGTTAGCAGCGCATCCTCGTTTTGCTCGCTTTTGGTAACGTGTACCACGTGACAGGTAATACCTTTGTATAACGGGCTGGTGGCGACCATTTCCAGCGCTTTTTTGGCCGATTCGCTGCCATCGTAGGCCAGCATAATACGTTGCGGCGGCGCCTCGAATGGGCTGTTGACTATTAATACCGGACGGTGCATGTTGCGAATGACCGTTTCTAACTGCGAGCCAATATGGTTTTGCGCATGTTCGTGATCCTCGCCACGCACACCTAGCACCAGCACCCGAATTTCCTCTTCCATCTCAATCAGCGAGTCGGCGAGACTGCCGTGCCGTTGCAGCGAGGTAATTTCGCTCACGTCTTGGGATGATGCCCTCGCGGTGGCTTCCGCCAGCAATTGCTTGCCGTGCTGCATGGACACTTTCGCCGATTTTGCCTCTAATTCGGTTAGCTCTTCCAGTAAGCGCTCCCGAGTACCCAAGCCGATATTGCCGCTTAGGTCGGACTGCGGCATTTGACGCCGCTCGATGTTGTGCAATAGTTTTAGCGGGTTAGCCACCGTGCGAGCTACCCAAGCGGCATAATCCACGACGGATTCATTGTAGGCAGAGCCATCAATACAGGCTAAAACGGTTGATCTTGCCTTATTATTCATCAGTGTCCTCCCATGATTTTGTCGATTTCTTCCGGTTTGTCGTGCACGCCAAAACGGTCGACAATAGTTGCGCTGGCCTCGTTTAAGCCAATCAGCTGAACGTCGGCGCCCTCCCTGCGGAACTTGACGACAATTTTATCCAACGCGGCCACCGCCGATATATCCCAAAAATGCGCGCGGCTAAGGTCAATTACAACATCGTCTAAGACCTCTTTAAAATCAAAGTATGCGGCGAATTTATCCGCCGAATTAAAAAATACATAACCCACCACATGGTAAGTGCGTGCATTGCCTTTTTCGCTAAGCTCCGAGGTAACATACATAAAGTGGCTAACTTTATTGGCAAAAAACAAAGCGGCCAATAGCACGCCAACCAAAACACCATACGCCAGGTTATGGGTGGCAACAACTACCGCCACTGTGGCGATCATCACGATATTGGTGGAAAGCGGATGCTTTCTGAGATTGATAATCGAGCCCCAACTGAAAGTACCGATGGATACCATAATCATCACCGCCACCAATGCCGCCATGGGGATTAGTGACAGCCACGGGCCGAGAAACACCACCATCACAATCAAAAACACACCGGCCGAAAAACTCGACAGGCGCCCTCGGCCACCGGATTTAATATTAATCATCGACTGGCCAATCATCGCGCAACCGGCCATACCACCCAGTAAACCCGCACCAATATTGGCAACGCCCTGACCTTTACATTCGCGATTTTTATCACTCGGGGTATCGGTTAAATCATCGACAATGGTTGCGGTCATCATCGATTCAAGCAAACCGACGACGGCCATTGATAAAGAGTAAGGCAGCACAATCCACAGCGTTTCCAAATTGAGGGGCACATCCGGCCACAAGAAAACAGGCAAGGTGCTGGGTAGCTCTCCCATATCACCCACAGTGCGAATATCGAGCCCAATAAATACCGCAAACAGGGTCAAGCCAATAATGCACACCAACGGCGAAGGCAGCAGCTTGCCAATAACCGGCACGTAAGGTAATAGGTAGATGATGGCAAGGCCAGCCGCGGTCATGGCGTAGACATGCCAGGTCACGTCAGTCAGTTCGGGCAACTGCGCCATAAAAATAAGAATAGCCAACGCATTTACAAACCCGGTGACCACCGAACGGGAGACAAAACTCATTAAATTACCGAGTTTTAAATAGCCGGCGCCAATTTGCAACAGCCCCGTCAGCAAAGTAGCGGCCAGCAAATATTGCAGGCCATGCTCCCTAACCAGCGTCACCATCAGCAACGCCATGGCGCCGGTAGCGGCGGAGATCATGCCTGGGCGCCCGCCCACTATCGAGGTCACCACGGCAATACAAAAAGAGGCATAGAGGCCAATTTTAGGATCAACGCCGGCGATAATGGAAAACGCAATGGCTTCGGGGATCAACGCTAAAGCGACAACAAGGCCCGACAGCAAATCACCGCGGATATTGCCTAGCCAGTCACTTTTGGTGGAATGTAACAGCATGGAGTTTCCTTTTTGATTGAATTTTGGTCAATATAAACGCTAGCCACCGGCCGAAGGCAGGAGTTCCAGTCGGCATGCAGCGATAAGCTAAAGAAAATAGAAGACGTTAACAGTCTGGCAGATATTGCACGCAGGAATCGCGCGGCAAACGAGGGGTTGGTCAGCTAGGGTGGCGTAACGCCAAAAAGAGGGAACATCATAAATAGCATAGGTTTGTATTTTTGCGAGCGCGCATTATACATGATTAGCCACCCTCGGCAATGCGGCCACCTATGGCTGTCGCGAATTTATGGGAGACAGCAAAAAGCCGTTACTGTAGAATGCGCCGCCGCGTGTTGCTCAATAAGTGATCAGCACGCCCGTTGTAGAATCTAATAGTTTTATCTAAAGGTTCCGGCCCTCTTCAACTTCGCCTCTGAATGGGTATCTCATGCACTCCACATTGTTGTTATTTTTTCGTCTCTGTGCAGCTGTACTGCTGTGCGCAGTCGCTCCACAGGTTTTTGCCGCCTCGGGTCCGGTGGACCTTACTTCCAGTGCCATTGGTTATACCGCTGTAGCCATTTTTGTACTCGCTTACATACTGGTCATGGCCGAAGAAAAGCTGCACCTGCGCAAGTCCAAACCGGTGTTGGTCGCAGCCGGTTTGATTTGGATTTTAATCGGTTGGGTTTACACCAGCGCCGGCACCAGCGAGCTGGCCGAAGCGGCATTTCGCCATACCCTGCTGGAATTCGCCGAGTTAATGCTGTTTTTGTTAGTGGCAATGACCTATATCAATGCCTTGGAAGAGCGCCAGGTATTCGACGGCTTGCGCGCCTGGATGATTCGCAAAGGCTTTAACTACCGCACGTTGTTCTGGCTGACCGGCCTGCTGTCGTTTTTTATATCTCCCATTGCAGATAACTTAACCACCGCGTTATTAATGTGTGCCGTGGTGGTAAAAGTTGCCGGCGACGATCGTCGTTTTGTGAATTTATGCTGTGTTAACGTCGTGGTCGCAGCCAATGCTGGGGGCGCATTTAGCCCCTTTGGCGATATTACGACCTTGATGGTGTGGCAAGCGGGCATTGTGCAATTTACCGACTTCCTAGCCTTATTTGTGCCGGCCGTGGTCAATTATTTATTGCCTGCCGCAGTGATGAGCTTTTTTGTTGAAGACCGCAAACCCGCTGCCGTTTACGAAGCGGTAGAACTCAAGCGCGGTGCTGGGCGCATTTTAGCGTTGTTTTTATTGACTATTGCCACCGCGGTTATGTGCCACACCTTGCTCGGTTTGCCGCCGGTATTGGGCATGATGATGGGCTTAGGTTATTTACAGTTTTTTGGCTATTTTTTGCGCCGCACCTTGCCGGGTTCTCTCGCGCGCAAACGCGAAGTGGCCGAGCGCGCAGGCGACCAAGAAGCGCTTGCCCGCCTAGGCGGTGTGGTGCCTTTTGATGTCTTCAGCAAAGTGGCACGCGCCGAATGGGACACGTTATTGTTCTTTTACGGCATTGTGGTGTGTGTGGGTGGTTTGGCGTTTATGGGCTATTTGGCCATGGTATCCGAAACCCTGTACACCGATTGGAACGCCACCGCCGCCAACATTGTACTGGGCATCGTTTCTGCAGTCATCGATAACATCCCGGTCATGTTTGCGGTGCTCACCATGGAGCCCCAAATGTCTATGGGTAACTGGCTATTAATTACCCTTACTGCCGGCGTGGGCGGTAGCTTATTATCGATCGGCTCCGCTGCAGGTGTGGCATTAATGGGACAGTCACGTGGGATGTACACCTTCCTTGGGCACCTCAAGTGGACGCCAGTTATTGCCATCGGCTACTTTGCCAGTATTGCTGTGCACTTATGGCTGAACGCCGACAAATTTGAGATACCGCTGTAGCACCACGCTGCAGCAGCTAGCGTTTGTCTGCGCCTTGAATTAAGACATCGATTCAGTCTGCTCACCGCAGTAGATTGGAGCGATGTCTTACATAACTCGAGCTTAGAGTCTCAAAGCTCTTCTCTCCTCTCGCCGCCATCCCACTGAGCAATCATTTTCGGGGCCGTTCAAGCTATCCCTAGGCACTATACAAGCGTTCCCGACGCTTGAATGCCCCGAAAATAACCGCCCAGCGGGCCATGTATTTGCGACCGTCT
>DATBNJ010000093.1:0-23383 GCA_036554385.1 Marinagarivorans sp.
GAAGTAAATAGAGCCGCCCCCATTCATACCACTCGTAAAAACTTTGGGGGAAAAGCGCCAGTATTTTTGTGGCAGCGCCGCGGATGGCGCTTCAGGATAGGTGCAAATTGGTGCATGAAGGCATGATTAGAGTGGGCAATGCACCACTTTCGAACAAGCAAGCCTGTGATTTTTAGCTTTATCTTCACGAACCCTTTGTTTAAACTGCTGTTTGGTAAGGCTTTAAGTGCCATTTTTTGGCAATTGGTACGCATACTGCTTTAGCTAGGTTATTCGTACCCTTGTAAAATCCAAGTCGAATACCACAATTTGAATCAATAGAGCGCTAGGGTTCCGGCTGCAATCGCAGTGCTGGTCCGAGAGCGCTCAACCTTGAACGTTTAAGGTCACACGGCGGGATAAAAGCCCGGGAGAACCAGATGGCGATTTTGCCGGGGTACTCCATGTGTCAACCAAAACTGAAAGGTGTCCGTTATGAAACGTTTGTCCCTCCTGCTTTTTATTCTGCTTTTTTCGTCTAATACCTTTGCTGCCGATAAATTTAAAATTTGCTGGTCGATTTATGTCGGCTGGATGCCCTGGGCCTATGGCGCGGAAAAAGGCATTGTTAAAAAATGGGCTGACAAATACGACATCGAAATCGACGTTGTACAAATCAATGACTACGTTGAATCCATCAACCAATACACCACCGGCGGTTTTGATGCGTGCACCATGACCAATATGGATGCATTGACCATCCCCGCGGCGGGCGGTGTCGACAGCACTGCGCTGGTGGTGGGCGACTTCTCCAACGGTAACGATGGCGTGGTACTTAAAGGCAAAAAAGCGCTTAAGGACATTAAGGGGCAAAACGTTAATCTAGTGGAACTCAGCGTGTCCCATTATTTGCTTGCCCGCGCGCTCGAAACCGTTGGCATGACTGAAGCGGACATTAAAGTTGTGAATACCTCGGATGCCGATATGGTCGCGGTGTATGGCACCGACGACGTTAGCGCCGTCGCCACGTGGAATCCGCTGCTGAGCGAAATCGAAAGCATGCCTAACAGCACCAAGGTTTTTGACTCGTCACAGATTCCCGGTGAAATTATCGATTTACTGGTTGTGAATACCAAAACCTTAAAGGCTAACCCCAAATTGGGTAAAGCCTTGGTCGGCGCTTGGTACGAGATTATGAGCGTGATGTCTGCGAGCGATAAAGATGGCGTTGCGGCGCGTACCTACATGGCGCAGGCCTCGGGTACTGACTTGGCCGGGTATGACTCGCAATTAGCCAGCACCAAAATGTTCTACACCCCCGAAGCCGCATTAAAACTTACCAACAGCAAAACCTTAGTCGACACCATGAAAAGCGTCGCTGAGTTTTCGTTTGACCACGGTTTATTAGGCGACGGCGCTCCCGATGCCGGTTTTATCGGCATCGAAATGCCGGCCGGCACCTTTGGCAGTAAGGGTAACGTGAAGCTGCGCTTCGACCCCACCTACATGCAAATGGCAGCCGACGGCAAGCTCTAGTCGGCCCAGAATAGCCACGCCTTTTACGGCGTGGCAACTCAACCGCTGTTTTTCCAAGATAGGGCTGAGTTTCGCATTAGCTAAGCGTCTTCGACGGCAAGTTAATGATTTTTTTTGCGGTGTAGGACTTCTTATGAAAAAGTTAATTAATTACACCCCCAAGCGCGGTAATGCGTTGTTGTTGGGGCTTTTACCTTTCGCTTTATTGCTGATGCTCTATTTGGTGAATTCCGAATTGCGCTTGGCCGAAAACCCCGACGACAAATTATTGCCCGCCTTTAGCCATATGGCCGAATCAATGCACCGCTTAGCGTTTGAGCCCAGCAAACGCACCGGAGAATACCTGTTTTGGGGCGATACGCTAAGCAGTTTAAGCCGCTTGGCCATGGGCGTTGCGATAGCCGCCTCGCTCGGATTATTTATTGGTTTAATGACCGGCGCATTACCCGTTGCTGGTGCAGGCTTGTCGCCACTGTTAACCGTCGTATCCCTAGTGCCACCGCTCGCGCTATTACCTATTTTGTTTATTGTTTTTGGCCTTGGCGAAGTCTCCAAGGTGGCGTTGATTGCTATTGGCATTACGCCCTTTATTGCCCGCGATATGGAACGCCGCACCAAAGAAATTCCCCATGAGCAACTCGTCAAGGCACAAACCCTTGGCGCCAACACCAGTCAAATTTTAGTACGCGTCTTACTTCCACAAGTGATGCCAAAACTGATTGACTCGGTGCGTTTATCGCTCGGTGCGGGCTGGTTATTTTTAATTGCCGCCGAAGCGATTGCCTCAACGGATGGTTTGGGTTATCGCATCTTTTTAGTCCGGCGCTATATGTCGATGGATGTGATTTTGCCCTACGTCGCGTGGATTACCTTGCTTGCCTTTATTTTTGATATCGCATTGGCCAAGCTCAACGATTTTTTATTCCCTTGGCATAAAGAGGCCTAAACCATGATTGAGGCCAAAAATATTTGGAAAAGCTACGGCGATGCTGTGATTCTTGAAGGCATTAACGTCACCGTGCAAGAGGGTGAGTTTGTTACGCTGGTAGGCGCTTCCGGCTGCGGTAAAAGTACCTTTCTAAAAATGTTGCTCGGCACGGAATTCGCGTCTAAAGGCAGCCTTTACCTCGACGGCAAACCCATTCCCAATGAACCGGGCGCCGACCGCGGCATTGTCTTTCAGCAATATTCCGTATTCCCACATATGACGGTGCTAGACAATGTAATTGCCGCCAAAGGCTTTTTAAAAAAATCGTTAACGGGCTATTTGTTCGGCAAAGCGGCCAAAGCCGCGCGCGCCGAAGCCACTGCAATGCTCGACGAGGTGGGCTTAAGCCACGCACTAAAGCGCTACCCGCACGAATTATCGGGCGGCATGAAGCAGCGCCTTGCCATCGCCCAAGCGCTTATCGCTAAACCCCGCATTTTATTACTGGACGAACCCTTCGGTGCACTCGACCCCGGCATTCGCGCCGATATGCACAAACTGGTGCTTAAACTGTGGCGCGAATATAAGCTCACCGTTTTTATGGTGACCCACGATTTAAAAGAAGGCTTTTATTTAGGCACCCGGCTGTGGGTATTCGACAAACTGCGCGTCGATGAGCAAGCCCCCAACGCCTACGGTGCGACCATCACCTACGATTTATCGGTCGGCCAAATGGCCTCCGAGCTATACCAAGAAATCAACGAAAAAATTGGCCAAGACGAGCCAGAACCTATTACGGAGACCTCTGCATGACGCTCTACAATACAACGCTGCAAAGCGGTGGCCACTGGTCGCTCCGCGTGCGGCGAGGTGTGCAAATGACACTCACCGATGTGGCTGGTAACGGCAACCTCGGCATGCTGTTTTACAACCCCGAAAACCTACTCGAACGCTATAACGCACCCGATACGCTTAAGTGTCAGCACACCTTTAAGCTTACGCAGGGCCATTGTTTATATTCCGATATGGGCCGTATTTTCGCCTCGATTACTAAAGATACCGTAGGCTGGCACGAGACCCTTTGCGGCAACAGCCGCGCCCAGCATGTCGCGGAAAAATGGGGCGCACGCGACTACCAAAGCGACCACAACCAATGGCATCAAAACGGCAATGATGCGTTTTTGGTCGAGCTGGCTAAATACGGTTTAGGCCGCGCCGATATGGCCGCCAACATTAACTTTTTTAGCAAAGTTACCAGCGACGAACAGGGCGATTTAGCGCTGGCCGAGGGCAATAGCCCTGCCGGCAGCCGCGTTACCCTGCGCTTTGAAATGGATACCTTGGTGGTATTGCACAGCTGCCCACACCCGCTCAATATTGGCGCCAGCTACCCGCGCCACGAAATTGCCATCGCACTAACGCCCGCGGCACCGGTTGCCGACGATGACGAATGCAAAAACGCCTGCGCCGAAAACCAGCGCGGTTTTGCCAATAACGCGCTCTACTACATGGGCGCACCCGCAAACTCGGGATTGGAGGCATCACGATGATTATTGAAAGCAGGCTCCAGCCCAACGACGCCATTGAGCGCAAAACTGTCGACGCCGGCGATTACAGTCTTAGCCTCATTAAAGCGGGCCAAGTGGTGCGCATTGTTGACCTAAAGGGTAACCAAGCCGCCGACACCCTTTTTTACAACGCCAACAACCCCAGCGAACGTTACAGCGCCACCGATACCCTGCGTGAACAAGGCAACGTGTATTTAACCGCGGGCTCGCAACTGCGCTCTAACGACAACAATGTAATGCTGGAAATTGTTGCCGATACCTGCGGCCGCCACGACACCATCGGCGGCGCCTGCGCCACCGAATCCAACACCGTGCGCTACGACCTCGAAAAACGCTGCATGCACGCCTGCCGCGATAGCTGGATGCTGGCCATTGCCGAGCACCCCGAATACGGCATTGGCAAACGCGATATCAGCCACAATATTAATTTTTTTATGAACGTGCCCGTCACCCCCGAAGGCGGGTTGACCTTTGCAGACGGCATTTCGGCACCCGGCAAATACGTGGAACTACAAGCCAAAATGGATATTGTGATGTTGATCTCCAACTGCCCGCAACTCAACAACCCGTGCAACGGCTACAACCCAACGCCGATTGAGTGGTTGGTATGGGATCTGTAGCAAAATCAATGTGATAGTACCAGAGTCGCTAGGGATTTATTTTTCAGGCCTTGATGTGTCTGGAACACATGTAGAGCGATCAGGGACGGCTTGAGCCTGCCAGAAAAAGGATCGCTAGCGACGCACACCGGACGAAACTGGGCGCCTGAGAAGCTAGCAGCTGTGCCGCCTAGAGTCCGAAGGTGCAATCTATAAATCTGGCAATCGCCAGTAAGCGAACAACCCCGCGCGGTGGACGGCCACCTTTTAATGCGCGTAATCTGGGACGACCCAGCGAAGGTTTGACCATGTTTAAGACCGTGTTAATTGCCAACCGTGGCGCCATCGCCACGCGGATTATTCGCACCCTAAAGGCCATGAACGTGACCGCCGTTGCCGTTTATGCCGAGTCCGATGCCGATAGTTTGCATGTTCGCCGCGCCGATGTTGCCGTGAGTTTAGGCGAAGGTGCGGCCGCCGATACCTACCTGAATGTCGATAAAATCTTAGCCATTGCGAAGCAAACGGGCGCCCAAGCAATTCATCCCGGCTACGGCTTTTTGAGTGAAAACGCCGACTTTGTGCGCCGCTGCGAAGCCCAAGGCATTGCCTTTATTGGCCCTAAACCTGAGCAAATGCTCGCCTTTGGCTTAAAGCACCGGGCACGTGACCTAGCCGAGCAAGCCGGTGTGCCCCTGCTGCCAGGCTCAGACCTACTCAACGACCTTGAGTCCGCCTGTCAGGCGGCCAGTGATATTGGTTACCCGGTGATGCTGAAAAGCACCGCCGGTGGCGGCGGCATTGGCATGCAACTGTGCCACGATGAAGCCACCTTAAGGGCCAGCTTCGATTCGGTGCGCCGGCTAGGTGCCAACAACTTTGCCGACGATAGCGTCTTTTTAGAGAAATTTATCGCCAAAGCGCGACATATCGAAGTACAAATTTTTGCCGATGGCGCCGGTGGTGCGCTAGCACTGGGCGAACGCGACTGCTCGAGCCAAAGGCGCAACCAAAAAGTCGTTGAAGAATGCCCCGCCCCCAACCTAACGGACGCCGTTCGGCAGCAATTACACAGCACCGCCGAAGCCTTGCTGGCGTCAATTCACTACCGCAACGCGGGCACCGTAGAGTTTATTTACGATACCGCAACAGACCAATTTTACTTCCTTGAAGTAAACACTCGCTTACAGGTAGAGCACGGTGTGACCGAAGAGGTCTACGGCGTTGACTTGGTGAAATGGATGGTCGAACTGGCCGCTGGCCAAGGCCCCGATTTAGCCGCCATTAGGCCAACACTTAGCCCCAGCGGGCACGCGATACAAGTGCGAATTTACGCCGAAGACCCCTACCGCGGCTTTCAACCCAGCCCCGGTTTACTGACGCATGTGGCATGGCCCGAGGGCGACGGCCTGCGCATTGATTCCTGGGTTGAGTCCGGCATTGAAGTGCCCTCTTACTTCGACCCCATGTTGGCTAAAGTTATTGTGCATAAAAGCACGCGGCAACAGGCATTAGATGCACTGGCGAGCGCGCTTGCAAACTGCACCCTGTACGGCAGCGAAACCAATCTTGGCTACCTGCGCGCGCTGATTGTCGACCCGATGCTGCAACGCGGCGAAGTGCATACACGTTACCTCAATGACTTTAACTATACGCCGCTGCGCATCGATGTGTTAAGCGGCGGTACGCAAACCACACTACAAGACTACCCCGGCCGCCAAGGCCATTGGGATGTCGGCGTGCCGCCATCCGGCCCGTTTGATAACTACAGCTTCCGACTCGCCAACCGCGCGCTCGGCAACCCAGACGATGCCGCGGCGCTGGAAATTACCCTGCAAGGGCCGAGTTTAACCTTCAGCCAAGCCACCACCATCGCCTTGGCCGGCGCGGTTATTGATGCACGCCTGGACAAGCAACCCGTTGCACTCTACCAACCGGTCGCCGTCGCGGCGGGGCAAACATTGGTGCTCGGGCGCATTAAAGAGGCTGGCGCCCGCGCTTATTTGGCGGTCGCCGGTGGCTTTGACTGCCCGGCCTATTTGGGCTCGCGCGCGACATTTACGTTGGGGCAATTCGGTGGCCATAATGGCCGCGCCCTGCGTACCGGTGACGTACTGCATTTAAACGCACCAAGCGCTGAAGCCCAAACGGCCGCCATTCCCGCCGAACTGCAGCCCAGCATAGAACAGCAACACACCGTTCGCGTGATTTACGGCCCCCACGGTGCACCCGACTTTTTCACCGATGACGATATTAAAACGTTTTTCGCCACCGCGTGGGAAGTACACTACAACTCAAGCCGCACCGGCGTTCGGCTAATTGGCCCCAAACCCCAATGGGCGCGCAAGGACGGCGGCGAAGCGGGTTTGCACCCCTCGAATATTCACGACAATGCCTATGCTTTTGGCAGCATTGATTTTACCGGCGATATGCCCGTCATTTTGGGGCCCGATGGCCCTTCGCTAGGCGGTTTTGTATGCCCTGCCACGGTGATTACCGCCGACCTGTGGAAGCTTGGCCAACTGCGCGCTGGCGATAAAATTCATTTTGTACCGGTTAGCCTTGATGAAGCGGTAGCCATTGAAGCCGCGCAAAACGCCAGCCTAAAAACGCTCTTAGCCGCTCCGGCGATGTCCGTTGCCACGACACCGGCCGATGACCACACCCCACGTCATTCACCGATCCTCAAAATTTTAGATGCCGAGCACTTTGGCGACACCATTACCTACCGCGCCGCGGGCGATCACTTTTTGTTGGTGGAATACGGCGAGCAAGTACTGGATATTCGCCTGCGTTTTCGCGCCCACGCCCTGATGCAATGGCTACAAGCACACCCGCTGGCGGGCATGCGAGAGCTCACGCCGGGCATTCGCTCCCTGCAAATCCATTACGATAGCCAACAGCTCGGCGCGCAAAAATTGCTGGCCTATTTAGCGTTGGCCGAAGGCGAACTGAGTCAGCAATTAGCCAATTTGTCCGTGCCTTCGCGCATTGTGCATATTCCGCTGAGCTGGGATGACGAAGCCTGCCAGCTGGCTATTGAAAAATACAGCCAGTCGGTGCGCGCCAACGCGCCTTGGTGCCCCAGCAACCTAGAATTTATCCGCCGCATTAACGGCCTTAACAGCATCGAAGATGTGAAAAAGATCGTCTTCGATGCCCGTTATTTGGTGATGGGCCTGGGCGACGTTTACTTAGGCGCGCCGGTGGCTACCCCTATCGATCCGCGCCACCGTTTGGTGACCACCAAATACAACCCCGCCCGCACCTGGACGGCGGAAAACTCCGTTGGCATCGGCGGCTCGTATTTGTGTGTGTACGGCATGGAAGGCCCCGGTGGCTATCAGTTTGTGGGCCGCACCTTGCAAATGTGGAACCGCTACCGACAAACGCGAGAATTCGAAAAGCCTTGGCTGCTGCGCTTTTTTGACCAAATTCGCTTTTACGAGGTGAGTAACGAGGAGCTCACCCGCATCCGTCGCGATTTTCCGCAGGGTCGCTACCCCATCACCATCGAAGAGACCGAGTTTTCCCTCGCCGACTACGATAGCTTTTTAACCGAGCAAGCCAGCAGCATTGAACACTTCCGGCAAACCCGTCAGCAAGCCTTTGCCGACGAGCTCAGCAACTGGCACGCCACCGGTCAATTCAACTTCGAAGCCCCCGAGGCAGATACCGGCAGCACGGATATTACTTGGCCAGAAGACGCCACCGTGGTGGACAGCTCGGTTTCGGGCAGCGTGTGGCAACTACAAGTGGAAAAGGGCCAACGCGTCGAAGCGGGGCAAGTGCTGGTGATATTGGAATCCATGAAGATGGAAATCCCCATTTACGCGCCCAGCGCCGGTACTGTACTAGAGGTATTACCCAGCAACGGCAGCCGCGTCAACGCCGGTCAAGCCTTGGTGATTATTGAGGAATAAACATGACAATCGATATGGGCTTTAACGCCCTTAAAACCGCCTACGCCAGCGGCGAGCTCACCCCCGAGCAGGTGATGGCCGATATCCGCGAGCGCGCCAAAAACTACAGTGACTACAATATTTGGCTGCACTTATTGAGCGAGGCCGAGCAAGCGCCATGGCTTGCGGCACTGGCCGATAAAGACCCCGCGAGTCACCCGCTATGGGGCATCCCCTTTGCCATTAAAGACAATATCGACCTTGCGGGCATTGCCACTACCGCGGGCTGCGAAGCCTTTGCCTATACGCCCGAGGCCTCTGCGCATGTTGTGCAGCAATTACTTGATGCCGGGGCGATTCCGGTCGGTAAAACCGCGCTGGACCAATTTGCCACTGGCCTTAACGGCACCCGCTCGACCATTGGCCCCTGCCACAATGCGTTTAATCCCGATTACATTAGCGGCGGCTCCAGCTCCGGCTCGGCAGTCGCGCTGGCACTGGGCCTGTGCAGCTTTAGTTTGGGTACCGATACCGCCGGCTCCGGTCGTGTACCGGCCTGCTTTAATAACTTAATCGGCTTAAAGCCCAGCCGTGGTTTGCTCAGCGCCACCGGCCTCGTGCCCGCCTGCCGCAGCTTGGATTGCATTAGCATTTTTGCCTTCAATACCGACGACGCTAACTGCGCCTTAGCGGTCGCCGAAGGCTTTGACCCGCAAGACGCTTTCAGCCGCCAAAATCCGTTTAACAACCAGGCACGCCATTACGGCGTACGATCAGGTGTACTCACCATCGGGGTTATCCCACAAGGTCAGCTGCAGTTTTTTGGTGACGAGGCTTACCAGCAAGCCTATACCGATACACTCACCACGCTAAAAGACGCGGGCATGCACCTCGTCGACATTGATTATGCACCCTTCGCCGAAGCGGCCAAGCTATTGTACGAAGGCCCGTGGGTGGCAGAACGCTACCTGGCCACGCAACCCCTTATTGATGACAACCCTCAAGCCATATTCCCCGTCGTGCGGGAGATTATCGCACCGGGCGGCCAACCCCGGGCCACCGATTTATTCAGGGCGGAATATCGGCTCATTGGTTTAAAGCGCGCCTGCCAAGCACAAATCGCTAAAGTGGATTGCCTACTAACGCCCACCGCAGGGCGCCTGTTCACCATCGACGAGATGATCGCCGAACCCATTAAACGCAATAGCGAGCTGGGCTATTACACCAACTTTATGAACTTGGCCGACCTCGCTTCAATTGCCGTACCCACGCAATTTACACCGGCGGGCTTGCCCTTCGGCATTACCCTAGTCGGCCAAGCATTTAGCGACCGCGCACTGCTCTCCATCGGCAATCGTATTCAAACATTATTCCCCTTAAACAAGGGCACACTGCCCTTTCCCGCCGTGCCGGAAAATGCCACCCCCACAGGCAACGCCGATACCATTGATGTCTTAGTCTGCGGCGCCCACTTAGAAGGCTTGCCTTTAAACTGGCAACTCACCGAGCGCGGCGCCACCTTAAAAACCCAAACCCATACCGCGCCCCACTACCGCATGTTCGCCCTCGCCGGCGGACCGCCGTTTAGGCCCGGTTTAATTCTCGATAAAACCGAAGGCGCCGCAATTGAAGCGGAAGTATGGTCAGTGCCCAGCAAAGAATTCGGCAGCTTCGTCGCCGGCATTCCCGCACCACTGGGCATTGGCAAGGTAGAGCTCGAAAACGGCGAGCGCGTTTGTGGTTTTATTTGTGAAGGCTACGCGGTTGAGGGCGCGCAGGAGATTACGCATTTGGGGGGGTGGCGGGGTTACGTAGCTACGCTTTAGAGGCTACGAAGTAGCGATTTATAAGTCACACCGGTTACTCTAGATTCAATAAGAGGTGAGAATATCAAAGGCTTATAATAGATTTTCTAAACGCCTCGACGTCCAAATGCTTAATTAATACCCCTGAGAGAATTCCCGTTACCTTACCCGCTAAAAACACCGACACTTCCAACGCAAAAAGTGGCAACAATAAAGCGTAGACCGGCAGCCTAGATTCACCTATGCTGCCAACCCCAATTATTCAAAGGAAAGAATATGAAAAACACGCTTATCACCCTTTCGATCTCCAGCTTTTTATTAACGCTAAGCGCTTGTGGTAGCTCTGATAACGAATCGACCAGCAACCCTTCTGCTGAAAACAGCTCGTCGGCTCTAACGCAAACGTCTAGCAACGCCAACTCCCAAACGTCTCAACTCGATGGCGTATGGTTTAAAGACTGCACTGCAGAAGACACCTCTGACCCCGACACTTTCTACGAAACCGTAGAAATCACTTTTGCCAACGGTAATATTGCCTCAGACATTCATATTTACACGGATTCCATGTGCAGCAATCCCATGCCCCTGGCACCTAACCCTACGGCCAAAGGCACCTTTATTATTGGCGCGAGCTTTACATCCGGCGATGGCATCACAGTACAAGAGCTAGATGTGCAGCTAACCGAAGTCAACGGCGCCCCTTTCGACGAGCGCAGCTACAATATTTTCTATATTGATGGCGACCAACTGTATATGGGAGAGGATGCAGAAATACCCGAAGAGCGCCCAACCATGCTGGACTTCACGCTTGCCTTTATTAAGCAGTAACCACCCACCAAAAATCTTTAGGTAAAAAAACTGTTCAACCTAATTTAGGTTGAACAGTTTTTACTCAACAAAGGTATTTAAACCTCGCCGCGCAAAATAATTACCTCGTTATATACAGCGAGGATCAGCCGTCAATTTTCAATAACGGCGGTATGTTGCAGTGAAATGACATCGAGCATACCTGTCGCCGTCAGCCTAAACGGGGCCGTAATCAATAAACCGTCAGCAAGCGCTGCGGCGACTTGTGCATTAATGGCAATGGTTTGACTTTCTCCAGCAGCCATTGTGCCCAAATCCCAATTGGCTTCTTCATTCGCAGTGCAAACACCATTACCACAGGATGACGAAGGCGGAACGGCGCCACTGGCCGCAGTAAAACTTAATTCCGGCGGCAGTCGAAGCTGCACATTGACGCCCTCGACCGGCAAGCCATAACCATTCGTAATTGTCAGTGCATAGGCCAGAACACCACCTGAAGCAACAGGATTGGGCGTTGCTTCGACCTCAAAATTCATCAACGCGGCAATGCCTGTGCTTTCCGTAGTGGATACAACAAATTCACTTTTAAGGTCTACCTCCAAGCCCATATCATGACTGAGTGCAGCAGCTAACTTCAACGAATCTCCTGCAATGGCGCTGTCGGCCACAACCTCAACTTCGCGACGTACCGCAGCACCACTAGCTAAAGTTGCTAAGGTCCACTCAAGCTCGCCGCTAGCAGTTTCAACCCCGGCATCGCTAATCGCACTCAGGCTGACGCCATCAGGTAGACTAGCCCGCAAAACGACATTACTTAACGCCGTGCCACTGGTATTGCCAAAGTCCAAGTAGTACGAGAAGGTTTGATTCGGCACCACAGGATCTGTTGATGCGCTCACCGAGAAATTTGCTGCGGGCGTATTGAACACGGCAAGTGTCTTTAACACACTGACGGTATCGCCCAAGTCCTCGGCTGTTACCAGAAAGGGCATCGAGATTAGATTTCCACTTAATACCTCACCGACGCTGGCATTAATATGAATTGTGACACTCTCGCCAGCGGCGATGCGCTCAAATGACCAGCTGGCCTCTTCTGTGGCAGTACAAGCACCATTTCCGCAGGAGCTCGAATTGGGCGCTGAATCCCCCGCCGCTGTGTAACTGAGCTCCGCCGGCAAACGCAACAATACGGTTACGTCATTCACGGGAAGCAATGAGGTATTGCTAACCGTTAGCGTATAAAGCACGCGCTCCCCTGACACAACGGGGTTAGCTGACGCACTAATATCAAACTGCAGGGGTAAAGGGGCCTCCACGACCGTTAGTGTGTACTCACTGCTCTTATCAATAACTCTGCCGCCCTCGTGGACCAGCTGAGCAGTCGCAGTGAGGATTTGCCCTGCGATAACGTCATCCGCGGTTACCGTAACTTCGCGGTACAACGATGCTCCCACGGGAACGCCACCTTCACTCCAGACAATTTCTCCATCCGCCGTTTCCATACCTCCGTCACTAATTGCAACTGCCGTAACGCCCGCAGGTAAAAATGCGCGCAGCTCAGTGCTTGTAAGTGGCGCTGCACCGGTATTGCCAAAATCCAGCAAGTAAGTAAACGTTTCGTTGGGCACGACCGGATCGACTGACGCACTTATCGCTAAGTCTGCCGATGGCGTATTATAAACCGCCAGTGTATTGACCAAGCTTATGGTGTCGCCCACATCGGTTGCGGTTACACGGAACGGCACTGAGATCAGGTTGCCACTTAGCACTGAGGCTACCTGTGCATTTACCTGTATGGTGCGGCTTTCTCCTGCAGGCAATCTGTCAATAGTCCAGCTGGCCTCCTCCGTTGGCGTACAAACACCATTACCACAAGCGCTCGAATTGGGCGACGAATCACCTGCAGCGGTGAAACTGAGTTCCGCCGGCAGGCGCATTAACACAGTGACATCTCTCACCGGAAGCGATGAGGTGTTGCCAAGCGTTATCGTGTAAAGCACCCGCTCCTCTGTGACCACTGGGTTGGCCGATGTACTAATACTAACCTGCAATGGCAGCGGCGCCTCAACAACTGTGAGCGAGTGCTCGCTGATTTTATCGATGCTTCTACCTTGTTCGTGAGTCAACTGAGCCGTTGCCGTGAGAATCTGACCCGCAACGACACTATCTGCCGTTACCGTAATCTCTCGGTGCAAAGAGGCCCCCACAGGGACACTGCCTTCATCCCAGACGACTTCTCCAGCCGCCGTCTCCATACCACCGTCACTGATCTCCACTACCGTAACACCCGCTGGTAGGTAGGCGCGCAGCTGCGTGGTGGTGAGCGGCACGGCACCGGTATTGCCAAAGTCCAGCCTGTAGGTAAACGTTTCATTAGACACTACGGGATCGGTCGAAGCGCTCACCGCTAAATCGGCTGACGGCGTGTTGTAAACCGCCAATGTTTTCAACAAGCCGATGGTATCCCCCAAGTCTGTGGCAGTTACGCGAAATGGCATTGAGATAAGGTTGCCACTTAGCACTGAGCCTACCAGCGCATTCACCTGTATAGTGCGACTTTCTCCTGCGGGCAAGCTGTCAATAGTCCAGCTAGCCTCTTCGCTCGGCGTACAAGCTCCGTTGCCACACGACGACGAGTCAGGCGCCGAGTCTTTCGCCGCGGTGTAACTGAGCTCTGCTGGCAAACGCAATTGCACTGTCACACTCTCAACCGGAAGCGCTGAGGTATTGCTAACGGTTACCGTATAGAGCACGCGCTCTTCTGAAACAACAGGGTTTGCCGAAGTATCAATTTTGACCTGTAGCGACAGTGGGTTTTCTACCACAGTAATTACGTGCTCGCTAACGTTGTCGACCGCTAGCTCACCGTCGTGTATCAACTGTGCACTGGCCACGAGCACCTGACCCGCGGCAACGCCGTCGGCTGCTACGGTGATTTCGCGGCGCAGTGAAGCGCCAACGGCCACACTGCCCTCGTCCCAGATGACCTCACCCGGCGTCATTTCTGTGCCGCCATCACTAATATCAATAACAGTGAGACCCGCCGGTATCAACGCGCGCAATTCAGCGTCAACAAGGGGGCCGGCACTGGTGTTGCCAAAATCTAGGTAATAGCTGAAGATCTCGCTGGGCACAACGGGGTCGGTGGATGCGCTTAAGACGAGGTCGGCCGAGGGTGCATTAAAGACCTCTAGGTTTTTTGTGATGATGAAGCTGCTAATATCCGTCGCATTAAACGTCACCGGCAAGTCAATGTTCGCACCATCCAAGAGCTCAGCAGCTACCAGCGCATTGACGTCGATGGTCCAACTCTCTCCGGCTCCTAAGGTATCGCGCTGCCAGCTGGCGGTTTCCCCACTGGTACAAAGGCCGTTACCACACGACGATGAATTAGGTGCAGTGTCATTGGCTGCACTAAAACTCAACGCCTCAGGCACCACCAACGAAACGACCACATCGTCAATGGGCTGCAGCGTGGTATTACCGACCGTAAGGGTATAAAACACACGCTCGCCCGCTACCGCAGGGCCCGATGCGGTCACCGAGGCCGCTAGTGGCGCGATCACGGTCAACTCCAGCGCTTGGGTGACGGGCTCAGCTATTCCGTCATCAACAGTTAACAAAGCGGTGTAACTCCCCGCAGTCGCATAGGTATGGGCTTGAGTGGTGCTAGTGCTGCAGTCCTCTAGGGTGTAATCGACCGTGCCATCGCTGTCGATATCGAGTGTGCAAGTCAGCGTATCGCCGTTGATATCACTAACATCCCAATTAAAGCTCGCAGGTGAACTGACAAAAGCGGGGCTGGGTGAGATGGCAAAATTATTAATGACCGGTGGGTCGTTGCTAACCGTTACAGTGCGCGCCACTTGCGATGCAGCGTTTCCGGAAGCATCTACGACGTTGTAAGTCACGCTGTAGCTGCCCGCCGTTGCCGTATCCACGGTATCTCCGGCCACCACGATGGTCGCGCTAATGTCACCATCCACCGCATCTTGCGCGGTTGCGCCGGGGTCGGTGTAATCACCGCCAACCGAGAGCTCTAAGGGGTTATCGCCTAACAGCGTTAACACGGGCGGCGTATCGTCGACTAACACTGTACGAGTCACTTCGGTCGCGGCATTACCGGCTTGGTCTGCAACATTATAGGTTAGCGTATACCGGCCTTCTGTTGCCGTATCGACGGTATCACCTGCGACAACCACCGAAGCACTCACATCGCCATCAACTGCGTCCGTTGCCGTGGCACCAGGGTCTTCGAATGTATCACCTACCGATAACAGCGTTGGATCGTCCCCTAGCAGCGCGAGGTCGGGCGCGGTGCCATCAACAATAACCGTGCGCACAACTTGCACGGCACTATTGCCCGCCGCGTCGCTAACGTCATAAGTAACGCTGTACTGCCCCTCTACAGTCGTATCGACCGCATCTCCGCCCACGGTGATGTCCGCAGAAAGATCGCCGTCAATATCGTCCGTCGCATTAACACCCGGGTCGGTATAGGCCTCACCGATGGCAAGTACAAGATTTTCGCCACCAACCAGAGTAATCACGGGCGGCGCCACATCCGCCTGAACACTGCTACTCGAAGCGACCATGCTACTGATGCTGGCCGTCATGCTCGATGCAACAGAGCTGATGCTTGAGGCGCTACTACTGATCACGACAGCAACGCTACTACTGCTATGCAACGAGCTACTAGTCGGCGCTAGGCTACTACTGGCTGGAGTACTACTAGCCACTAAACTACTACTTGCAACACTGCTGCTTAACGGCGCCATGCTGCTAGTAGAAGCCGCGCTACTTATTACTGCTGCAGCACTGCTCGACGAGGCCCGGCTGCTGGTGCTTGGCGAACCCTTGTTATCGCCACCGCCGCCGCTGCCACAGGCAGCTAACGCTAGGCTGACACAAAAAACGACCGGAGCCTTTAACAAGACTCTAGTGCTAAAAAGAGGGGGAATGTTCATTATTGCTTCCTCGGCGAAATCAGGCTTCGCGATCAGTAATATTTAGTTAGGGTGCTTAATAAGGCTTGCGTGAATTATTTCGCCAACCCTTGGCGGGCAGCATTTGACGCGACGGATAAAGATGCGCAGGCATTTCACCGCACGGAAGCACTAAAAAAATAACGGAATGTGATTGGGGGCAGCCATTGACCTGAAGAGTGTTTTGTTAATTGCACAAATAAAGGGCGCAGCTTGCTCATAGGGACTCCTTGAATACAAAAACATCGTGATTGGCTTTTGTTTCTTTGCCAGCAAGCAGTCCTGATAAGGCTGGCGTTTGCCAACCCACTCGCCATTGCGCACAAGTCTCGAGCGCACATCCGTGTCAACCAGTTGGCATCCGCTTGGCACTGTCATCAGCGCTTACGGAAGTCTGGTTTATTATGGGTTACCGCCCGTTGGCAGTAACACGATTTTGTGGGTCGATCATAGGAAGCGGCGCGAAAATAAACAACGTTGAATTTTCCACCCCGCCCGTGCGTGAAATGCATTTGGGCACACGACGACAGATGACGTTTGTGCTCCACAACAATAAAGACTAGCTTTTGGGCGCTAACGCCGATTAATTTAGGTTTCGTTAAGCAGCTGAGAAAAATTCAGCATTCCCGCTTCGTACATCAACGCATCGCGGGTCACATTACCAAATTTTTTACGCAAACTTTTAATTACGCTGTTTGCCACATATTTGTAATCTAACTGCAGCTCATGACAAACCGCTTTTAAGTTACAGCCTTTGGCTAGTTTGCTGAGCACCTGCTTTTCCGTTGTGGTCAGTTTCTGTAAAAACGGCGCCATAAATACTGCACGGATATCGTGCCGACACAATACACGATCACTGAACATCTGCGACAAGCGCCGCAAATGTTCGCCGCGCTCTGAACATAGTTCATCGAATTGATGATCACGGTATTCGCGAGTAACGCTCACGCCCGCGATGTTGTAACCATCGCTGTAGGTAGGAATAGAAATTCCGTGGCAAATGCCATATTCTTGGCGCGCTACTTCAATAACCTCCAATTCTGCACGAGTGATGCTTTGGTTTTTCGCTTCACGCCACCACACCATGGGGGAAAAATCACCATTGATAATACGTTTAATCGTAAAATCTTGTTGGCCAAACTCGGCGTCCACGTAATGCCGAATAAAGCCCGCGTTATACGCCTTAGAGATTTTAAAAATAGGTTGTAGTTGATTGGGCGAATGACTAATGGCACCGGGCACAAAGGTATAGGAAAGGTTGTCAAAACCGAGCGCGGTAGTTGCTTGCTCAATGGCCAAAAACATCGCATCAATATCCACTGATGCGTGAAGCTGCTCGTAAAAATCTAATACGATCTGGTTAATAGTGCTCATCAGAGTCCTTGCCACTTGGTTCACAATTAACACGTTTTTTCGATAGCCGTGGCACTTAACAGCAAGCTTTCCCAGACGTATAACTCAACCTAAGATACCCGTTAAGAAACTTAATAAAACGTAATCAAAAAACCATAAGCAAATTGCCCGCCACTAGTACAATCAGCCCTGCCATTGGGGCATGTGCGCAGCTTAGCTAAGGCAAACGCCTACCTATTGTCAGAAATATCGACGGCCACGCCTAGTTTTTTATCGACTACCCTCACCGCCGGCGCCAACAACCGAAATCAACGCAGGCTCAAAGCCTCGCTATTAGATCACAGACTATTTTCTGCCAGCGCATTAAAAACGATATCTAAAGCCATCGCAGTTCTGCAATAATTATCCGCCCGCAGCAAAGGCTCGGGCTTACAATTATCAACATCCAAGGGTTTGTGTATGCGCATTGTTCTTCAGTCCGCAGTTTTAGTCAGCCTCGCTACAATCGCCGGTTGCGGCAGTAGCGGTAGCGATTCACCGTCCACCACCGTCAGTTCGGTATCGCAAACATCGTCGCAGGGGGCGTCGCAAAGCAGTGCAAGCGGATGCCAAAATAATTCTGAGTCGGTGATTTTCGACGATTGTTTTTCATCTAAATGGCTGCCCGGCATTTGGGATGACGCTGAGAAGGTAACCTTCATCGACGGGGAGCAAGCGCTGCCTAATACGGCATTTTTTGAGCTCGAATCCGAGTTCAATAACCGTGGCAAAGTAATCGATATCGAATATTTTCAGGTAACGGGTTTTTCGTCGTTTCAGCTATACCCGTCAGACGAAAGCTCTCAAAGCGATGCCGCCTTTACGGTGCGCGATTTATCCGCCTATGCCGATGGCTACCTTAGCTTTGACCTACGCATTTTAGATTATGGCCAAAGCCAGCTAGGGCTTTTTGCATCGTTTCAATGCGGCTGGCCTTGCCGCAGTCGTTATTACCCCGTCGCCAATATAAGCGGCGTTAATGACAACGGCATAGGTGAATACCCGCTGCAGATTACCGATGACGCTTGGTACTCTGTAAAAATCCCCATCGCAGACTTCACCGCAGACAACTTAAGCCCTACCGAACCAGACTTGGACTTATCGATGGTGAATACTATCGTCATAGCACCGGGTTGGGCTTCAGAAACGGAGCTTCAGGGCTTTCATATGCAGCTGGATAACATTCGCTTGGAGCTACCCTAATTGCGAAGGCCCACGGACGGGCTCGACTAAAGGGAGCCTCTACAGATTTATCGAGGGTCGATGACCAGCAAGAACACGGATAGGCGTACCGCTTTGCGCAATCTATCTAAATTCGCATTCAAAAGGCACCGATGTATTACTCGAGTTAACGCGCCATATCGGGCGGCCCGGTCACCGGTGGCGGGCCTTCTCTATCGTCTTCGTCCTCATCGTCCATGTCAGCATCGCTATCGCCGTCGCAGCGAAAAAACACTTGCGGGTCGCAATCGGGTAGAGCATGAATGCGAATGGCGGTCGCCAAAAACTGATTATCGCCGGTAGAAAAACCTTCGACATCAACAACCAGAGGATGCTCTTGGCTGCGCAATTGTTGCCAGATTTCGTCACCGAGTTCGCCGCCATCAATCGCCGTATCGTCGATATAAAAGGTGCGGCTGCCATCGGTTAAAACCGCGCGTCCTCTTAAAATTTCGGGGCGCTGGCCATCGTAATCGCGGCGAACAACCTTAGTCGCTTGCCATTGGTCGCCTAACCGCACGGCAAACACCTCCACATCTTCACCCACGCGCAAGTTTTCAAAATTAAAATAGCGATCGTGTATCAAAGATTCATCTTTAAACTGGGTGAAATCCGTTACCGCGATTAAGGTATTTAATACCGTAAAGGTGCGTGCCTGGGCATCAATTGTCGCCACCGGCGCCTTGAATCGATTGGTATTGAGCGACTTAACAATAAGCTTTTCAGCCACCAAAATGCCGTCAGTCATGCGCCCTAAAGCAATAACTTGCGCACCGGCCTGCAGATCTGCCGCACTGCTATTTTCAATCTCGGCACTGGCTAAATCCAGTTGCGTATCGCCGAGCCACCATTGGGCATCGTCGCGCCAGCGCAATACACCCTCTAGCGCTCCCACATGACTGCCGTGCTCGCGTGGCACTCGAAGCAAAACCCGCTCCGCGTCGAAGTGCCCCGTTGCCGCGTTTAAGCGCCCCTGTACTTTTACGCGCATACCAACCTGAAGCTGGCTTAATTGTCCTGTTACGAAAACCGCTTGCGCCGCATTAACGACTAAATCATTAAGCGCAAAACTGACGGTGTTTTGATCGATAGCGGTGATATAACCGTCCACCATCATGCGACCGGCATCATCACCTCGCTCAATATGGGTCGCTGTTATCATGCCATTAGCCGCCACAAAGCCACTGACTTGCGCGTGAACTCCCGGCATTAAGTCGTCGAATTGAATGCCGTCAAAACTGGCGTCTTCATTAATAAACACACGCTGACCAAGAATGTGCACTAGTTTGCGGCCGGTGGCTAAGTCCTCAACCGATTCAACGGCACCTTGCACAATTCGCTCGGCGTTAATTTCGTGTGCAACGCCTTCGCGACCACTGGCACTAAGCTCGCCGACCACATCGACGACCATGCCGACCGATAATTCATCTTCTGCCGCCGCAACTTCGTCAATGGTGACTACAGCAGTATCGGTATTAAAATGCACACCGTTAACATAGATACTGCCAAACCCAGTGACCGTGCCTCGTGCCACCACGACGTCGGCCTTATCACCCGTGCCCTCAATACCAGCGACCTCGCCATCATTGGTGCCACAAGCGGCCAACGCAAAAAGGCATGTAGCCAAACTCAGTGTCGAAAATAGCGTTTTCATGCGTCTTTTTGTTCTCCGTTATGAGGGCCTTCAACGTAATACACGCCCAAGCCCGTTCGAAATTGCTGTTCGCCAGCGCCCTCAGGCGGTGGCCCATCGCGCTCGAATTCACTCATCCACTCATTAACTTTAATAAGCAGTGCCTCACCCTCTTGGCGACAGCGCTGGCGAATAGTGTCCAAATCAGTGGGCGATATATGGCTGTAAGAAACGGTGCGCTGTAAAAATGGCCCGGGCGCTTCACCGGCAATGTTGTGGTCCATAGTGGTCAAAAGGTCTGATGCCGCAGTGCCAAAAATTCTAAGATTTTGCTGAATGTCTTCTATGGGAACATAGCCGTTTACGATAAGGCGCAGCTGATCTTTGTTCCGCTCCACTGCGTTAATGCGCTTAAGCTCATCCACCAGCGCTCGCACGGGCACGTCGCTGGAATAATCTTTGGCGAGCGTTGTAAAGCTGTCTTTTTGCGTGGCCTGATCCTCAATTAATAACACCTTGGGATTGCCAGCCTCATCGTGAAAACGCGCATCGTTCAACCAAGCCGTGATTACTCGCGCAGCGGGGTTGGGGGCATCGACGCCGGTTGCAGATAGCGGGTGCGGGCGATCTTTTAGCTTGGCGATGTCTTTGCGATTAATGCCCGTGAGTACCGCCGTGCGCGAATGGCTCACCTTGCGCCCAGGCAATGCAAATTCCTCTTCCGCGACATCGACAAACACGTGTCGAGCCACATCGGCGAACGCCCGATAGCTCACGCCCTGACGCAACAGCAAGCGCACCATCGGGCGAAGTACCTTATAGAGTGCTCTCGAGAGCGCGTTGTGAGTGGAGTCATTCATAAGCAGATCATACCGGCGGCAAGCGTTAAAAACCGTGAAACTCGCTGCAATCCTCATATTTTTTGGGTCTATAGCGTCAAATAATGCCCTAAAAGCGCAGAATTGACCACTTTTTAATCAAATAGCAGCACTGTAAGTCCCACAAACAGTGATCTTTATCACACAAAAGCATCACTAGTTCGCCCCAGCTCGTGCGTTTTGTGAACCAATTAACGTAGCCTTGCTATTTTTTGGGATTATAGTGTCAAATAATTATGGCGCAGCCTGTGTTCTAACGCTAGAGGTTTGCAAACAATGTGTCGTAATTAAACTCAACAACCCAATCAATGGAGAGACCCATGTTTTTGAAAAAAGCGCTTGCAGCAAGCATTCTGACTGCGCCATTCGCCCTCACGGGGTGCGGTGGCAGCGATCAAAGTGCACAGAATTTAACGACTGAAAAGGCCTCGCTCACCGTCGCCATTACCGACGGTCCCGTCGACGCCGCCACCGCCGTTGTTGTCGAGTTAACGGGCATCGCCATCAAACCCGCCGAAGGCGAACCAATCACCGTCGAATTTGACGAACCTAAAAGCATCGACCTCTTGCAACTTCAAGGCAGCGACGCGGCAGATCTCATCGCAGATTTAGCCCTGGAGGCCGGTGACTACGAGTGGGTACGGATTTTTGTCAACGCGAGCAACGACGGCGTTCTCGACTCTTATATCGAATTTGAAGACGGCACAATGGTCGAGCTCGACATGCCATTTGGCGCCGATGCCGGCCTTAAGATTTCGCGCCCGTTCACGCTTATCGAAGGTGAAGAGGCAACCTTTACCATCGACTTCGACTTGCGCAAATCTTTGTTCCAGCGCGAGCGCCACGAAACCGCAACCCTGCGTCCGCATTTGCGCATGGTGCCTAACCATCGTGCGGGCCACGTCCACGGCGATATCGACGCCATGCTGGTCACCGAGCTGTGTGCCGACCCCGCCGCTGACCTCGGGGCTGTCTACGTATTCACCGGCGCCAATGCCACCCCCACCGACGTGAATGGCAGCGATACCGATCCTGTTGCGAGCGCCTTGGTAAAATTGGATGATGATGGCGAATACAGCTACCGCGTCGGCTTCTTAGAAGCGGGCGACTACACATTGGCTTATACCTGTGATGCCGCAACCGACCAGCCCGATGAAGTGAACGAGCTGAACTTTGTGGTACTGGAGTCAGAAACCGTTGCAGAGCGCGAAGAGCACGAGCGGCCATTTCCGATGGACGCGCCCCGTCGCGATTGGCAACAAACCGTGTGCGATGCCATAGCTAACGAAGACGACGAGGAAGAAGCAGAACCAGAAGCAGAAGAAACCGAAACCGACACCGAAGAGACAGAGACGGAGTCAGAAACAACAGCTGAAAAACCCGCGATGGCTGGCATTAAAGCATGGTGTGAAAGTGGCGAGCGCGAGTGGATGCCGCGTCCCGATCACAGCCACGAGGAAGACGAAGCGGAGCAAGACGAGGAGAGGCCAACGACACCCGGCCGACCTGAACACGCCGAGGACGAAGCACCCGAAGATGAAACTAGTGAGGAAGTAGAAGACGAGCGCCCCGACGTACCTCGCCCAGATCGCGGTGAGCCCGAAACGGATGAAGATACAACTGATGAAGACGAAACTGATGATAGCGATTCAGACGAAGACGCATCAGAAGAAGAGACCGACGAAGACACTGACGATTCAACCACAACGCAGTAACGGGTAAGGAGTTGCCCACGGCAAATTTGTTGCTTTTTGGGCCTTCAGCGGGGTCGTAAAACGCCACATCAAGCGCGTTAAGTTATTGATGTAGCGAGCCAAGAACAACAGCTCAGGCTTATCGACCGCACTACGCCCTTATTCACAGAGCACACACAAGCCCTCGCAGGTCACTGCGAGGGCTTTTTTTGTTTACGAGATGGTAAATTCGGCTCAGCGGCTCGCTTAACTGGGCACCATTCAATAAGCTTGACCAACACCAATGCCAGCTCATAATAACTCACGCATACACCGAAGAAGCTTTCTTCCAGACACACGATTTTTCAGGCTTCTGGATACACGCTGATGACCAGAGCAGTAGATAATGCCGCAAAAAATCATAGCATCAGGCGTCGTGCATGAGGTACCGGCAGATCTCGAGCGCCTTTTAATTGA
>DATBNJ010000101.1:0-19106 GCA_036554385.1 Marinagarivorans sp.
TCCTCGTACAAAAGTTGTTAAACCCCAGATCAAAGCGACCCGATTAAAGTATCAAACAAACTTCGTGCCACCGAGATCACCTGCGCATTCGCCTGAAAAAATTGTTCGTAGCGAATCAAATTAGCCGCCTCTTCATCTAAATTGACTCCCGAAATAGAATTGCGCAAAGATTCCGTTTGTTCGAGTACCGCTTTAGCAGCCTCGGAATTCACCTTGGCCGAATTTGTGGTAATGCCGACCTTTTCAACCAGTGTTCCATAGGCGTCATTTAAGCTAGCCGTATTGCCATTCATAATGCGTGAGCTTTCAACATTTACTAAGTTTAACGCATTGCGATTATCAGAAGCCGCATCTTGGTTAAAGTCGAGCGTAAAACGATCGCCCGAATCGGGCGCACCGGATAAGCTGACATCTAAACCTAAGTAGGTCGAACCGGTAAAATCATCCGCCGTGGTATCACCAAAAAGTAAACTATTGGGCGGGCGCGTCGCCAGCGTCATATCTTCGTCTAGGCGCACATCCATTTGCCCTCCTACAACGATTTGACTTGGCACATTGTTACCTTGGCCACTTAAGGTCACCGGATTGTGCTCGCCATCGCTAACACGAACTGCGCTACCGCTGGCCGCGGTCACGCTAAACGACAAATCATCGCCCTCTGAGCTATACACGCGAAGCTCTGCCTTGCCCGTCACCACATCTTGGCCCGCAACGGCATAAATGCCCTGTTTTTTTAGGCTTTCGTCCTCGTTAATGCGCTGCGCCAAATACTGATTAAAGGCCACAGGGTCGGTGGCGGGGTCGGGCACAGATTGCACCATTGTTCGGCTTCCATCGGCGCCACCGGCGCGGTATTCGACTAAATCGCGTCCATTTAAAGCAATTTGTAGGGGCTCTTCACGGGTTAAATTAAAGTCGGACATTTCCGCATAGCTAAAGGCATTGGCCTCTACGCCTGGCACATTGCTAAGCTGATTCGCCAGCTCGCGAGCACTGCCGTGCAGGCTACTAAATACCGTATAAGTCGTAGGCGCTAAGCCCGCTTGGCTTGGCGCTTTGGTCAAGGTAATGCGTTCGGCGGGATAACCATTGGTGAGCGAGCCGGCCCCTTCAATACCATTTAAGCCACCATCGGTTGTAAAGCTCGCCCCACCTTCTATGCCAATATTCATTAGCGCATTGGCATCCCCGGTTCCAGGGCCGCTATAGCTATGAACACTCACATTAGCATAGCCAGCCTCGGCAGCATTAAATGCAAGGCTACGGTTGCCGGCGCTATCGATCGCGATGTATGCGCGCATGCCCGACGGGCCCAGCTGGCTATTAATATGGCGCAGCAAATCATCTTCAGACTGAATACTGGGGCTATCAATGGTCACAGTCGTCTGCGAGTTTGCTCCCCCTAACACCGTATCGCTTAATTCCACCACAAACGAAAAGCTATTGCCGCCAGAAAAATCGGAAACGCTAAAATCAAGCTCACTGGTGCCTGTAGCGGGGTTAACTGGGTTGACAACCGGCGGCGTTAAGCTCGCCCGAGTTACCGCAGAGCGCCCCTCCGGCAAACCGATTAAATCGCCGCCCATCGATAACTGTTTTTGCCCTTCAATGCCCGGAAATATTTGATTCTCAATGCCGGGAATATACCGCTGGTTGCGAATAGGCGGATCCAGCTGTTTGGGGTTTGCAGGGTCGGAATTGTCTAATACATCGTAGGTGCGCTCAGAAGTAAACTGTATCACCAGCGGTGGCGACATCTTTCCTTGTTCGGCAAAAAGTGGCAATGGATTGCCGTTGATATCTTCGAGTGCAACCACACTGCCCGGGGTAATTTTACCGCCGCCGGTATTGCCGATTTCAGCATCGGTGACAATAGGCGAGGCAAAAGCAATATCCTCCGGGTTTGCAATTGTACTGGCGAAGTTGCGCGCCCCTTTGGCAAAGGGCTGTAAAGTAAACTCGTCGCCGGCAGTAAAGCTACCGCCGGCAAACTTCAACTCCATGCCATCAAATTTTACCGTGAAGGGGTAATCACCAGGCAGCAAGCCCGATGCCACCTCGGCGCCATCATTCTCGCGGGTAATGCGATACACGCCGCCGGGCTCTAACTCAACGTGATAATTACTGGTTGTTAGCGCGCTGATGTCACGAATTGAAAGCCCTAATTGGCGGTCCGATGGCGCGGCATTAGCACTAGAGGCCACCACCCGCTGGCGAACGGCAATCGGATCGTTCACATCGTTAAAAAACTGGCGCCCAAACTCATTTTCGGAGGTAATACCTTGCTGGTGCAAGCGGTTAAACTCATCGGCGACAACCACCGCTATGCGGCCTAAATTATTGTACGCAGGCGATAAACTTTCGTCCCGAAAACGCACCAAGGCACCCAGCTCACCGCCTTTTATCGCTTTAGTAATCACCCGCCCCGCACCGCCGTCCGACAAAATAATATCGTCGGCGGTACGGCCATTGCGCCCGGGCGTTAGCGACAAGGTGTTTACCTCAGAGCCAACCACCAGTGGCGAACCACCGGAGATTAATACATTCACCTGCCCCTGACCTTGCTCAAAGGTTTGAATCGGGACAAGTTCGGATAATTGGCGCAGCGCTTCATCGCGCTTGTCCAGCAGGTCGTTAGGCTGACCATTGCTACTGGCCGAGGTAATACGCGTATTCAACTGTGCAATATTCGTGACCAACGTGTTAATGCTTTCGACCGCGACCTTCATGCCATCGCGCACCCCACCTTCAATCACCTGAAAGCGAGCATCAATGCTATTAAAACGATCTGCAAGGTTTTCAGACTCGCTAATAATTAATTGCCGTGCCGGGATAGAGGTAGGATCGTCAGCGCCGTTTTGCATAGCTGCAAAGAATGACTGCAGCCCACCCGTTAGACCTGTTGTTTCGTTAGACAGCAAATTATCCAACTGCGATATTTGATCAAAAAATGTCGTTAAGTCGGACGATAAGCTGGAGTCTACACGCAGTTGCTGCGAGATATAACTATTGGCAATGCGATCAATAGAATTAACATTGGCGCCATTACCAACGAACTGCCCACCCTTAATGGTAGCGGGGTTAGTGACGACATCTACCCGCTGCCGGCTATAGCCATCGGTGCCGGCATTGGAAATATTATGGCCTGTGGTGCTTAATGCCGCCTGGCTCGCGCGCAATCCCGTAACGCTAATACCTAATAAATCACTACCCATAAACCCTCCTAGCTATGTTAGCTAGCTGCCTGCACAGGCTTTTTGTTAACACCTTCAAGCTCGTTATCACGAGCGGGAATGGTCATTTCTACAGGTGCTGGGCTTTGGGCTTCGCCACTGATGACTTTGACTTTTTGATAGACCGCTTTAATTTTATCGGCGTAGTGAGGGTCGGTAGCATAACCCGCGCCCTGTAAAGCATCGATAAATCGATGGCCGTCTTGGGAATGCTGCAACGCATTCTGGTAGCGCGGGTTTTGTTGAATAAAATCGACAAAATCTTGAACACTCTTTTCAATCGACTCATAACGACGAAAACGCGCTGACTCTCTTACAGCAATGCCTTCTCTAAACTCGAGCGTTTTGGTTTTAACACTTTCGCCTTGCCAACGGCTATCAGCTTTAATATTAAATAAATTATTAGCACTCCCGCCGTTACCGTCTTTGACCATGTGTTTACCCCAGCCCGTTTCCAACGCGGCTTGTGCGATCATCATTAAAGGGTCTAGGCCCAGCGTTTTCGCAACGCGCTTGGCGACCGGCAGCAATTTTTCGGTAAACTCTTGTGGTGTTTTCGGTAGAAAAGTACTCTGGCCACTTGGCTGTACTTCTGTACTCTGCATTACACCTGAGGCAGCTTTAGGCAAAGGTTCATTATTTTGTGGTGTACTGGCTGAATCCATAGCAGCCTGCCGTGACGCCGCGTGTATTGCGGCTCGATCTGACAAAGATGCCGCAGCGGCGCGGTAATTTTGGCTTTCATCCAGTTCACCGCTGCGCACTTGATCGGGTGCCATATTGTTTTTAAGTTGACGATACACCATATCGGCAATGCCCATACCTCGCCCGCTCGATATATTCATCGACATCTGCTGATCATACATGTCGCGGTACATCTTTTCGGCATTGCTATGCCCCATATTGCCCTCTTCAAAAACCGCGTTAGCTTGGCGCATACCTTTAAACAGCATGCCTACAAACATCGACTCGAATTGCTTCGCCACCTTGCGCAAAGCAACGTCATCATTAGCCTCAGTTTTAATTTTTTGCAGACTGTTTAAATCCGTATAGGCCGCCGTCGCGTCGGCGGGCAGTTGCGATCTCGGTAGTAAAGAGGAAGACATAACAGGCTCCGATTCTCTAGCAATCGTTAAATAACGATAAGTTCTGCACGTAAGGCGCCCGCTTGCTTAAGCGCCTCTAATATTGCCATAACATCCCCCGGCGCAGCGCCAACTTCATTCACAGCGCGCACAACATCATCTAGGGTGGGGCCGGGCGCAAATTTAAACATGGGCAATAGCTCTTCTTCGATATCAATATCGGTTTCGGGTACCACCGCCGTATCGCCATCACCAAAGGCATTGGGCTGGCTAACGGCTAAGCTTTCGTCAACCGTCACCGTTAACGAACCATGCGTAATGGCCACCGGGAATACACGCACATTTTGCCCGACCACAATGGTGCCAGTGCGCGAATTAATAATCACTTTGGCAGCAGCTTCGGCAGGCACAATTTCAATATTTTCCAGTAGCGATAAATAGTCAACACGATGGCCTGTATCACGCGGAGCTTGCACAGAAATCGAAACCGCATCTAAGGGCTTAGCCGTATCAGGGCCGACTAAATCATTAATACTCTTGGCAAGCCTTTTCGCCGTTGTAAAATCCGGCGTATGTAAATTAAACACGATGGTTTCTTTTTGCGCGAAGGTATTCGGTGCAGAACGCTCGACCAAAGCACCATTAGGAATTCTACCGACGCTCGGCACATTCACGGTAACTTTGGAGCCATCGCGCCCTTCGGCACCAAAGCCCCCGACCACCAAATTACCCTGCGCAATGGCGTAGGTTTTCCCGTCAATACCTTTTAGTGGTGTCATTAATAAGCTACCGCCGCGCAAACTTTTTGCATCACCAATCGAAGAAACAGTGATATCGATTGTTTGGCCCGGTTTAGAAAATGCAGGTAGCTCGGCATGCACCGCTACCGCCGCGACATTTTTTAATTGAAAGCGCGCGCCCGGTGGTATGGTAATACCAAACTGTTTTAACATTGCATTAAACGATTGCGTGGTAAAAGGGGCTTGGTTAGTTTTGTCGCCAGAGCCATCTAACCCCACGACTAAACCATAGCCAATAAGTTGGTTGGCCCGAACGCCCTCAATACTGGCCAAGTCTTTGATGCGGTCGGCCAATGCCAATGGTGCAACCAATACACTTTGAATAAATATCGCAATTACAATTAAGCCGCGCTGCCACATAAACACCTCAGAATGGCCAATAGCCACTATTAAAAAAGCGGCTCATAAAGCCCATCGCTTGCGATGCCGCGAGCTCGCCGGTGCCGGTATAGGTAATTTGCGCATTGGCAATTTTTGTGGATAAAACCTCGTTATCGCTAGATACATCGTCGGGTCGAACTAAACCACTAATACGGATCAGCTCCGAGCCGCGATTCAGTGTCATCCACTTTTCGCCGCGCACCACTAACGTCCCGTTGGGCCAAACATCCATCACGGTCACAGTAATATTGCCGCGCAAGCTATTGCTTTGACCGGCGTCGGCATTACCACTAAAATCGCGCTCCGCTGATACGCCCGACGCCAGGGTATTGCCGCCGATAGTTACCGGTGCACCAAACACCGTCGGTGATGGCAGTGCGATATTGGCATCTTTACTCACACCAACATTGGCCGATTTATTCGAAACTGTTTGCTCGCTTAATACCACGGTCACTAAATCGCCAATGCGGTTCGCCTTTTGATCGGCAAATAACTGCATGGCCGAATGCTCGCTAAACAAAGACCCGTTCGTAGCAGGCACCGGTGGCGCCGCGGGCATAACAACGGGTGCATAATGCGGATCGCCCGGCATAGGTGTAGGTTGGGAGGCACAGCCTACACCGACCAACGTCAAGCCAGCCATCAGTATGGTTTTGCGCAAAAATACGGTTATACAACCCAGCGTTTGATAAATCATTAGTTGATACTCACTACACGTTTTGCGTGATAAATTGCAACATTTGATCCGCCGTGGAAACCACCTTAGAATTCATCTCGTAAGCGCGCTGAGTGGTGATCATGTTGACCATTTCCTGCACAATATCGACGTTCGAGTTTTCCAGCATGCCTTGCATCAATTGCCCCATGCCGTCTTGGCCGGGCGCGCCATTAATGGGGTCACCGCTACTCCCGGTTTGCACAAACAAATTGCTGCCAACGGCCTGAAGGCCTGCCGGATTAATAAAATCTACAATATCAATATTGCCGATATTCTGCGGGATTGGGTTGCCGGGAATAGCTGCCGTGACGACACCATCGGTACCAATCGTCACATGGTTCGCGCCTTCTGGAACGGTAATTTGGGGCTCTAACAAAAGCCCACTGGCGTTCACCAATTGACCATCGCGATCCAAATGAAATTGGCCGTTGCGGGTATAAGCAACTTCCCCGGAGGGCTGCAATATTTGAAAAAAACCACGACCATCAATGGCGACATCAAGCGACTGGTCAGTCACTTGCAAGCTACCCTCGGTAAATTGCTTTTGGGTCGATACCACACGCACCCCAGTGCCCAACTGTAGCCCCGTTGGCAACTGGGTATCCGCAGTCGAGTCGGCGCCTGGCTGGCGCTGTACTTGATACAGTAAATCTTCAAACACCGCGGTATCGCGCTTAAAACCCACGGTCGACGCATTCGCTAAGTTATTAGCAACCGTTGTTAACTGCTTATCTTGCGCAGAAAGCCCTGTTTTACTGACATATAATGCTGCGTGCATAAATCACCTCAGTGCCTAATGGCAACGACCTTAATTATTAAATTGAATCAAACGCGATGAGCTTTCGGAATTCTCTTTAGCGGTAGACATTAGCTTTACGTGCATTTCATATTGGCGTGCCAAAGTCAGCATACTGGTTAGCTCATTCACGGCGCTCACATTGCTCGCTTCAACAAAACCTGAAATAACACTCACGGCACCGTCTGGCGCCAAAGGCTCGGGATTGTCGAGCTGACGAAATAGCCCATCGTCAGACTTGCTCAAGGTAGCGGGGTCAGGATTGACGAGTTTAATGCGATCGATATTGATCGGCGCTTCAACCCCCTGCCCTGTACCAATCACCGAAATAGACCCATCGATGCCTATTTCAATTTTGGTGTTGGGAGGCACCGCAACGGGCCCCGCATTACCAATAACCGGCAAGCCGTTGCCGGTCCGTAAAATACCGGTGCTGTCGATCACCAAATTGCCGGCTCGGGTATAAGCCTCTTCACCGTCGGGTGCTTGCACAGTCAAAAAGCCATCACCCTGAATAGCGATATCTAAATCGCGACCCGTTTGCTGCAGGGCACCGTGAGCCAAATTGGTTGCTGGCCGCTCGGTCATACTAAAAGCACGCGTAGGCAGCCCCTCGCCGTAAAAAACCGGCATACTGCGAGCGGTAGCAAAGTCGGATTTAAACGCCGTGGTATTGACGTTCGCCAAATTATTCGCGTGAGCAGTCTGTGCCAGCATATTATGCTTAGCACCCGTCATCGCTATATAAAGGGCCTTATCCATAGTTCACCTGTGTCAACAATTTGTTGTTTAATTTCTAGTCACTAGGTGAAATGCAAGGCCAGTGCCAAAGGAAAGCTATACGGTGGGATAATGCTCAGCGGTACAAATTTTGGGGATTTCGAGATAATTTGAAAAGCGATATTTTATTAAACTGAAAATGCAGGTTTTCCCTGTTTACCGACTGAGGCTGCAGGTTAAAAGAAGATGAATTCCCAGAGCGCGAGCCGATACGCAGCGGAGCTCACCTTCGCAGCATGAGCAGCGTGCTGCATTAAATTTGTACCAATAACGTAATTTCAACAGAAAAATACCAGCTAGTTCAAAACTTAGCTGGTATCGCCCTGCTCGCGCTATATTTAGCCTAAGGCACCAAAACGTTAACGCAAATTAATAATCGTCTGTGTTACCGCATCTGCCGTTTCAATGGTTTTGGCACTGGCTTGGAAATTGCGCTGAGCAATAATCAAGTTAACCAACTCCTCTGACAGGTCAACATTAGATTCCTCAAGCGCGCCAGATTGGATGGCACCTAACGAGCCACTTTGAGGGCTGCCAATATTGGGAGCGCCGGACTCAAAGTTTTCCGCCCACATGGTATCGCCAACCGGCTGTAAACCCTCCATATTTGAAAAGTCAGCCAACGCAACTTGGCCTAAAACCTGTGATTCGCCATTGGTGAAGCGCGCAAAAATAACGCCGTCGTCACCGATATTTAAGCCCGATAATCGCCCCGTTGTGTAGCCACTTTGGTCGACATCGTTTACAGCAAAATCGCTACTAAACTGTGTTGTGCCCTCAAGGCTCACCACAAAGTTAGAACTCACCGGTGGATCGGGAATTAATGTTGAACCACCGTTTAACACATTTTGCGGGCCCATCGAGCCATTGGGTAATCCATTTTCACCTTTGGGCGTCCAGTTGGAAATCAGAATATCATCGGTAAGTAGCCTATTGAGTGAGCCATCATCATTAAAGTACACATCAAAGCCTGCTCGGGTGGGTACAGTATTTTGTGGCGGTGGCAATGAGGTATCGGGATCGCCTACATCTTCGCCATCAATTTGCGCATACATCTGCCAGTGATTCGGTGAGGTGGTCGGGTCGTTAACATCGTAATCTTGGCGCACATAGTATTGAGTTAACACATGAGAGTTACCCAAACTATCAAATATCGTAAGCTGTGTTTCCCAGTTATAAGTGTCTGAGTCCGCGGGGTCGAACTCATTTAACACAACATCTTCAAAGGCTTGGGCGGTCAGCGGACCAAATAGTCCGACCGAGGGCGGCACCGCATTGGCAACGGAATAATCCTCATCGAGGACAATATCGAGGGTACCGCCAACCACAATGGAGTTGTCATTAGCGGGTAGTGCGGACGGGTTTGTCAATGTACCATCGGTATCCACTTCCAAAATCGCACTAGGCGCATTGGGGTTACCAAGAATCTCAATGCTATCGCCTTCATCGGGGCTGGCAATGCTGACTTGCAAATTATCGCCCACCGAGGACGATAGCGTTAAATCGCCTGTCGCAGGATCAACCACTGCGGAAATACCAGGTAAAGTCGTACGTGAAAATTGATTCACGCCGGTTGCTAAAGCGGAGAGATTATCGGCATCTAATGTCACGCCATTGACGGTGACACTCATATTACCGTTGCTATTATTAAAACCGGCAAAAGGGATCGTTAAGGTTGACGATGCCGATGCTGTCACGCCCGTTAGTGCATTAAGCTCCGATGCGGTTTGAGCTGCAGTTGCGCCTTTTTCTGCGGTATAGGTGGTGGTATCGCCTTCATCATTGGTGACTTCAATCGATTGTCGCGGATAGCCGTTATCAACAGCGGGAACACCCGGTACCGATGTGCTTACCGCCGGCGCAGGCTGCACACCCACATCCGCGGCATTAGCCGATGCGTTCGAAACCCGCACTTGTGAAGCCTCACCAGAAATAGCCGACACAAAATCGAGGCGATAGTTACCACCGCCCAGATCCACCGCCTCAGCCATCACATCAATGCTCGATTGCGGTGGCAGTGGCTGAGACAACTGTGCGTTAATCACGCCTGCCAACGTGCGCAACTCGTTAAAATTGCCAATCGTCGCGGGCGTGCCGTTGGCGGTATTTAAATTAACCGACACGGTTCCGTTATTGCCCGATGACGCCGTTAGCTCTACATCAAAAGTCATAGGCGTGGCGCTAAAGTCGTTGGCGATAGGAAAGGTAAAACCCGTGCCCGCGACCGTAGTGGTGGTATCTTCGCTCAAGCCCGCTTGGGTTACACCAACGGCATTTCCGTCGGTTGAAAAGCGCGTACCCGTGCTTTGCAGTACGGGCTGAGAAGCGTCTAAGTTTAATAACATATCGACGTCGGTAGTCGAGCGCGGCGCTAAATTACTGGTACGCACCTGTATATCCCCCTGTAGGCCGCTAATATTACCGGCACCATCAGCGGGAAACCCTTGCAAGCGCGCATCGACGTTATTCACAATGTAACCGTCTTTATCTAAACCAAATGTGCCCGCGCGGGTATAAAATTGCTCCCCACCTTGCTGAACCACAAAAAAGCCATTGCCGTTAACCGCTAAATCCAAGGAGTTTTCCGTAAAAGACATGCTCCCTTGGTTAAAATTCTGTGCTACGTCTTGCAAACGCACACCGCTACCAATCGCGTTTGAGCCCGACCCTAAAACACTAATCGCGTAAACGTCACCAAACTCGGCCCGCGATCGCTTAAAGCCCGACGTCGAGGCATTAGCAATATTATTACCGGTAACTTTTAAGTCACTGGACGCGGCTCGAATACCACTTAAGGCTGTATTAAAAGGCATAAAAAGGCTCCTGTACTTCTGGGCACGACAACTTATTAAATTAAATCAATTAAATTGTTTAACGTCGGACATTTTCACCGGACCAATGCCCGCTAAATTCAGCGTCAGCATTCCATCTTTGCCAACCGTTACACTATTCACATTTGCGCTCAGTGCGGCACCGAGCTGGGTGGGCTCGCCGTCGATAGAGGCTTCAAATTCAATCCGGTAAATACCCGGTGGCTGACCTTCCTCGGCGCTACTTTCCCAATCCATGACGTTGCCATTAACCTCGAGCTGCTGGCCATTCCACCGCACCACCATCTCACCGGCAGCATGAGCTCCAAGGTTTGCCTGATCCAATAATGCGCCGCCTTCACTGTAAATTTTTACCGATACATCTTGTGTACTGGCGGGAACATCCACGCTCGCCGAAACAATATTGCCGGGATCAAGTTGGGCAATTTCACTCGGCACCGCCACAGAGCGCCCCACCAGTGAAGAGGCTTGCAACGCTTGGTTGGCGACAAAGTTCTCACTGAGATTATCAAACTTATTGTTCATGCTATCGAGCGCTTCTACAGAGCTAAACTGCGCCAGCTGGGCAATAAATTCGGTGTTTTCTTGAGGGCTGAGCGGGTCCTGATTTTCCATTTGGGTAATCATTAGCTTAAGAAACGCTTTTTGACCGAGCTCGCCAGATTTCGGATCGTCTTTGGTTTTATTCGTAATCGCTAAGTCGTCGATGGCTGACGATTGCCCTACCGCAGAAACTGTCATATTAACCTCGGCACTTATTGACCAATAGAAAGAACGCGTTGCATCATTTGCTTGGCAGAGTTCATCACATCCACATTCATTTGAAATGACCGAGAGGCTGAAATCATATTCGTCATTTCTTCAACGACATTAACGTTGGGGTAAAAAACATAACCCTCTTCATTTGCCATTGGATGGTCGGGCTCATAGCGCGGCTGCAAAGGCGCATCCGACTCGACAATACCCAGCACGGCAACGCCAGCGGTTTCATCTCGGGGGTTAAGCCCCTCTTTTGAATGCCCCAGCATTTCATTAAAGCTGGCTTTAAAAACCGGGTGACGAGCGCGATAAACTTCTTCAGTGCTCGACGATGCAGTGTCAGCGTTAGCAATATTACTGGCAGTGGTATTAAGGCGCACGCTTTGCGCATTCATGCCTGACCCTGCGACATCAAAAATATTATTTAAACTCATCGAACACTCCCCTTTAGATCGTGCTGGCCGCTATTACCGCAGCCACTCGAATCAATCATCATTCGCCTTTAATGGCGGCCTTTAGCCCCTTAAAGCGGCTATTTAAAAAGGTAAAAGCGGCCTGAAACTCCAAGGTATTTTCCATAAAGGCTGCGTGCTCTACCTGCTCTTCCACGGTATTGCCATCAATGCTTGGCTGGGTGGGCGTGCGATACTCCAACGGCCCGCCCGCAGGCGACCCACCGTTTACTTGAAAGTGATTTTGGTGGGTGATTCGCATATGGCCGCCAGCACTACTCGGCGCTGACATGTTGGCGTTAAGCGCCGCTTTAAAATCAAAATCGCGCGCCTTGTAATTTGGCGTATTGGCATTCGCTAAATTGCTGGCAATCACCTCCGATCGCCGACTGCGCAGATTCAACGCCGACTCGTATATTCCGGTGTAATCTTTAAAAGAAATCGCCATGGCGTCTTCACCTCAATGCTTCCGTCACAGTTTATTTAACACGCCCTACTTAATTAGCCGTTTTATACTCGCTAAGCGTGCCCGTTAGACTGCTGAAATTCTGTCTTCAACGTATAGAATGCAAGCGCAAGGCCAAGCGCCTAACCAAAGCTATTATTTCTTATAACACGCTGTTTTATATTAATTTTATTGACTCAAGCCCAAAGGCTGCACAGCGCCAATATTCTGCCAACAGACCAAAGCGGCAAGCCTTTGCCGATCGCGATGGCCGCCACATTTGCCGCTTATTTCGGCTTTGCGCTCGCTTCAGGTAAAATGCCGGCACGACAATGAGGCGCGCTATGATTCCACCAAAAGACACCCAAAAGCCCAATACCGATACGCTATACGCCAGCCCAAGCGACATCGTCGAGGGTTTTCGCTTTGATGATAACGTGGTTGCCGTTTTCCCCGATATGATCCAGCGGTCCGTGCCGGGTTACAGCACAATCATTCACATGATTAGCCAATTAACCACGCGCTATGCCCAACACGGCACTCTTTGTTACGACTTAGGTTGCTCACTGGGGGCTGCCACATTAGCCATGCGCAGTGGCCTAGGTGCAAAACAGTGCCGAATCGTTGGTATCGATAATTCACCGCAAATGATTGCGCGCTGCCGAAGCCTCGTTGCCAGTGACCGCACGCATACTGCCGAGGTCGAAATCGTCGAAGGGGATATCGAAAACACCGAATTGCAGCCCGCCTCGGTGGTGGTGTTAAACTTTACCCTTCAGTTTTTGCCTATCGAAAAACGTACAGCATTGCTACGCCGTATCGCCCAAGCGCTGGTGCCTGGAGGCGTGCTAATTTTGTCTGAAAAGCTGGCCTTTGACGATCCGCGCCACCACGAACTCATGATTGAACTGCACCATAACTTCAAGCGCAGCCAAGGGTATAGCGAGCTAGAAATCGCTCAAAAGCGGCAGGCCCTCGAAAATGTACTCATCCCCGAAAGCTTCCCGGCGCATCAAGCACGACTAAAGCAGGCGGGATTCAGCGGTGTTGAACTGTGGTTTCAGTGCTTTAATTTTGCCTCGATGATCGCCTTTAAATAACCGAGCCTGCGCCCCTTAAACCGCAACCCTGTCAATCGCGTTGCAATAAATATCCGGTCGATAACTCCCAGCCAATAAAGGTTCCAATGATTGATTACGCCCCATTAATTGCCGCCCTGCAAGGCACCGAATTGCAAGCACTGGCCGATGCTATTCCCGAAGCTGCCGAGCGAGGCCTGTGCACAAAACGCTATGGCGATCTACCGCGCTGGCTTGAGGCGCTGGCAAGCATGCCCTCGGTTAAACCCAGCAGCGTCGATTTAACAAGCGAAGTACGCATCGGCCAGCCCAGCGATTTGCAAGCCGATCAACAACAAGCCCTAGAGGCCAGCTTGCGCGCGCTGATCCCCTGGCGAAAAGGCCCTTTTCAGGTTTTTGATACGTTTATCGATACCGAGTGGCGCTCAGATTGGAAGTGGGAGCGAGTGATCAAGGGTATTAGCCCACTCGACAACCGCACAGTGCTCGATGTCGGTTGCGGCAGCGGATACCACTGCTGGCGAATGTTTGGCGCCGGCGCGAAACGCGTTATAGGCATCGACCCCTCGCCGCGCTTTGTGGTGCAGTTTCACCAAATAAAAAAGTATTTGCCCGAGGCGCCCGTTGATCTATTGCCAATGGGCATCGAGGCTCTGCCCGAGCAACTGTGCGCCTTTGATACCACCTTTTCGATGGGCGTGCTCTATCACCGACGTTCACCCATCGACCACCTGCGCGAATTAAAAGACACCCTCAAACCCAAAGGTGAGCTGGTTTTAGAAACCCTAATTGTCGATGGCGAGCTCGGCTATAGTTTGATGCCCGAAGGCCGATACGCGCAGATGAACAACGTCTGGTTTTTGCCAACCCTAGCCACGCTAGAGCTTTGGTTAAGGCGTGCGGGTTTTAAACATATCGTCTGTATAGATACCAACGTCACCAGCCTAGAAGAGCAACGCACAACCGATTGGATGCAGTTTTTATCACTGCAAGATTTTTTAAACCCCAATGACATTAGCAAAACCATCGAAGGCTACCCCGCCCCCCAACGTGCAGTGATCAGAGCGACTAAATCGTCGTAAGACACCCAACACAGGACACCACTATGGAATTTACCTCCGCCGCGCTCCCGGCTCAGAAAATGATCGCCTTAGTTGCACACGACAATCGCAAGGCAGACCTCATTGCTTGGGTAAAAACGCATAAATCACTGCTAGCACAGCACAACTTGTGTGGCACCGGCACCACGGGACAAAAAGTCGCCGACGCACTCGGCTTGCCTGTAAAGCGCTTTTTAAGCGGGCCCCTCGGTGGCGACCAGCAAATTGGCAGTAAAATTGCCGAGGGTAAAATTGACTGCCTAATCTTTTTTTGGGATCCCTTCGAGCCTTTGCCGCACGATCCCGATGTGAAAGCCTTATTACGCCTTGCCGCCGTGTGGAATATTCCGGTGGCGAGCAATAGCGTCAGTGCAGACTTAATGATTTCGAGCCCACTGTTCGGGCAAGAGAACCCGCGTTTAATCCCCGACTATAGTCATTACCAAAAAGAGCGTCAACGCGAGCTTTAAGGTCGCAGTACTCAACGATCGACAAGCAAAACGCAATATTCGGTTAAATAAAATCGCACGGGGCGAGATGTCGATAAGGCGTGGGTAGCCTAGAACAATAATTAGTCAGCCCGCCACTTAGTGAGCCGCTGAATAGTTACCCACAAACATCTCTCAACAGACAGGCGAAAAAAAAGCGGCTGTGTTAGCCGCTTTTTTAAGGTTGGGTGAGGCTTACATCATGCCGCCCATACCACCCATGCCACCCATGCCAGCGGCGTCTGGGCCACCAGCAGGCTTATCGTCAGGTGCATCAGCAATCATCGCTTCAGTGGTAATCATCAAGCCCGCGATAGACGCAGCCGCTTGCAATGCAGTGCGCGTAACCTTGGCGGGGTCGAGAATACCCATTTCGATCATGTCGCCGTACTCACCTGTACCTGCGTTGTAGCCGTAGGTCGGTTGATTTTGCGACTTCACTTTGTCACAAACAACAGAGCCCTCTTCACCGGCATTGGCAACGATCTGACGCAAAGGCGCTTCCATGGCACGACGTGCAATGGCGATACCCGCATTTTGATCTTCGTTGTCGCCAACAAGGTCAACAATAGACGCAACCGCGCGAATTAAAGCGGTACCACCACCAGGTACTACGCCCTCTTCTACCGCTGCGCGCGTTGCATGCAAGGCATCTTCAACGCGTGCTTTTTTCTCTTTCATTTCAACTTCAGTGGCTGCGCCTACTTTCACAACCGCAACACCGCCCGCTAATTTAGCAACGCGCTCTTGAAGTTTTTCGCGGTCGTAATCGGAAGACGTTTCTTCGATTTGAGCGCGGATTTGAGAAACACGACCTTTGATTGCATCGGCATCGCCAGCACCATCAACAATGGTGGTGTTCTCTTTAGACATAGTCACGCGTTTAGCTTGACCTAAGTGCTCAAGCGTTGTGGTTTCTAAGTCTAAGCCGACTTCTTCGCTGATCACGGTTGCGCCGGTCAAAGTAGCGATATCTTGCAACATGGCTTTACGGCGGTCACCGAAACCCGGTGCTTTACATGCAGAGACTTTAACAATGCCACGCATGTTGTTAACAACCAAGGTAGCCAAAGCTTCGCCTTCAACATCTTCGGCAACAATGACTAACGGCTTGCCCGCTTTAGCAACCGCTTCCAAGACAGGAAGCAATTCGCGAATATTGGAGATTTTCTTGTCAACCAACAACAAGAAAGGCGCTTCGTGCTCAACGCTCATGTTGTCTTGGTTGTTGATGAAGTAAGGCGATAAGTAGCCGCGATCAAACTGCATACCTTCAACAAGGTCGAGTTCGTTTTCAAGGCCGCTGCCTTCTTCAACAGTGATAACGCCTTCTTTACCTACCTTTTCCATCGCATCGGCAATAATCTTACCGACAGCAATATCGCTGTTGGCAGAAATAGTGCCGACTTGGGCAATAGACTTGCCATCTTCACAAGGCTTGGAGATTTCTTTAATGTGCGCAACCGCAGCAATAACGGCTTTGTCGATACCGCGCTTAAGGTCCATTGGGTTCATGCCCGCAGCAACCGCCTTAAGGCCTTCGTTAACGATGGACTGCGCCAAAACAGTCGCGGTGGTAGTGCCGTCGCCCGCTTCGTCAGAAGCTTGTGAAGCCACTTCTTTGACCATTTGTGCGCCCATGTTTTCGAACTTGTCTTTCAGCTCGATTTCTTTCGCAACAGACACACCATCTTTAGTTACGGTCGGTGCACCGAAAGATTTTTCCAATACAACGTTACGACCTTTGGGGCCTAAAGTTGCTTTTACTGCGTCGGCGAGGACGTTCACGCCTTTCAACATTTTCTGACGAGCGCTATCGCCAAATATTACGTCTTTAGCTGCCATGATCTTGGTTCCTTACTAAATTGTCAGTAGGGTTAATTCAATGAGTTAGAAAAGTGGAATCGCTAATAGCGGCGATTACGCTTCAACAACGGCTTTGATGTCGCTTTCACTGATAATGATCAGCTCTTCGCCATCAACTTCAATAGTGTCTGTACCGGCATACTTACCAAATACAACAGTGTCGCCTACTTTTACGTCGAGCGGACGCGTTTCACCGCTGTCGAGCACGCGGCCAGAACCAACGGCAATGATCTCACCTTGGTTAGGTTTTTCCTTGGCAGAACCAGGAAGCACAATACCGCCTGAGCTCATTTTTTCTTCTTCCTTGCGACGCACTACAACACGATCGTGTAAGGGACGAATTTTCATCGACGAATCTCCAAAGTGTACGATTTAACATTATGTGTGGCTTTACCCCGGATGAGTAAAGCTGTTATTAAAACCGCTGATGCGGGTTTGCGCAGCGACAACATCAACAACTGCGCAGGGCTTATGTGCAAGCCATGATGGGAGCGGAATTATCGATTTCAACACCCGCAGCGAAAAAAATTTACTTTTTTTTCGCCTTTTGCTCGGCGATACGCTTAGCGTCTTGCGGTGTCACCTCTTCAAACTCCCCTTCAAGGATCGTATCGTCGCCACCTTGGGCGCCACCACCACCGGCAAACGGGCCAGCACGACCCGAAGCAACAAAGCGCACCACAGCCCAACCCGCAAGGGCGTGGCGGACCCCGGGTATCAAACACAACAAACCCAGGATGTCAGTAATAAAGCCTGGATGAACAAACAAAAGCCCCGCAAACGCCAAAAACAAGCCTGTTGTCATCTCCGAAACCGGCATTTGCCCCGCCGCGAGTTTGGCGCGCCCCATATTGAGCGCGGCAACGCCTTGATAACGAATCAGCGCCATGCCCAGTACAGCACTGCCTAGCACCAACAGCACCGTATTCCAAAACCCAACCAGATGCCCCATCAGCGCCAAATCAAACACAGGCAGCAACACCACTAACAGTAAAAAACCACGCATACATACACCGAGCAAAAATTAATAAATAGGCTTTGGGACACTCTGTCAGCAGCCGCACCACTTGGCGGCCACTAACCAGCTATAAAAAACCCCGTGCTAGACGGGGTTTTTTATAGGGTTACTCACATCAACCCAGCAATCATTAAACAGTGAGGTCAATCGGTCAACATTCAAGCCCGATGGCCTAGGTCATTCAAGCCCGATGGACTAGGTCGCCCTATACCGTCAACAACGAATACGTAAGTGCTGGTTTTTGCAAGCATTGAAAATCGCACTGTTGAATGCCGCTGCGCGAAACGCCACGAGTGGTGTTTCGAGAAACAAACGCACTAGCCCTCATTCATTACCATGAATAACTCACGCCAACACGGTAAGTTGTATCAGACTTTTCAACGCCTTCTTGTGGCTGGTTCAAGTAGTCGTAAGTCACCAGTAGGCTTGCCGAAATACCAAAACCTAAAGGCGCGTTAAAGCCCGTGTCGGCATTGGCTCGCCAGTCATCGCTATCATCTAGGTTTTGCGAAATATTGCTACGGTGGAAAAAGGCAATATTTTTAGGGAACAAGTAACGGAAGTCGACCGCCAAACGGCCAGAGGTGAAGTCTTTGCGGTCATCCGTCCCAAGTGCCAAATCAGCGGCATTTAAGTCGTAGTACTCTTTGGTTTTCAAGAAGCTCGCCTCAAGCTTTAATGCCGTAATGTCCGACTCCCACCACTGGAAACCCGAACCGAGACCGGCAATGTAGCGCTCGGCAATCTGTTTGGCATCGTCTTTTTCGGCGGTTAAGTCACCCAGCAAATACCAACGCGGCATAAAAAACCAGTTGATACCGTAAAAGCCTTTGTAGTACTCGCTAACGCTACTGCGCACCGCGGGCTCGCCCGGTTCCGACTCGACCTTCAAATATTCGCCGGTGTAGCGCAATTCAAAGTCGTGGCGAAAATCGTTAAGGCGCCAGTTTACCACCGCGGCCGCTAACCAGTCGCTCGATTCAACGTTACCGCTTTTTTCGGTACCTACCAACGTCAGCTTGCCGCCGTAACTATTTAGAGAATCTTCATAAGATGAAAAAGGAACTACATCGTGCAAACTCAACAATGAGTACTCTTTGGTTTCGTTGGCGCAAGCAAAGCTCACCATACCGTCGGTAAAATCACGCATTTCGCAGGGCTCGCTAAATCCGCGCAGTTTAACGGGCTCGGGCAATGTTAAATCGCTAATGTCCCCTTTTTTGATCGTGATTTCACCAACTTTGTCTGCAGTCCATACCACCTTATCACCGCTGA
>DATBNJ010000106.1:0-5645 GCA_036554385.1 Marinagarivorans sp.
CAACAAGCGTTAACGGACCTTCAGGCCGAAAATCACCGCGCGCTTTTTATATTTGTTATTAGCCATAAACCCAGCCGCCTTTGGTTTGCGGCGGTGCTTGGCGGCTTTTTAACATCAGGATTAAAACGCTCGCATATCAAAAACAAAGCGCAATACCACCGCCTAAAGCAAGAATATTCTCAGGTTACGGCAAAAAATCGAGCTGCATCGGTGCGTGGCTTATTGCGAATGTTGAATTCGCAAAAGCGCGCAAGGGTAGGGCAAGATGCGTTTACGCTAATACCGAGAACGTTGCTTGCGGATATTTGTGGGCTACTGCTTAACCGCAGCACGGACTACTTGCCCCACGACGTGGATCGGCGCAAGCCACCTATTTGGCCGGTGGCATCACCCATTGAGGAGTATCTCAGTCACTTTGGTGAACACTATAGTGGCCTTGCGAAAGTGTTATTTAACAAGCACCAAGCCGCCGAAGCGCAGCGGTTGCTAAGTAGGTATTTCGAACTGCGCAACCGCATTGTCAAGCACAATGTGCCTTTGGTTATTAAGCTCGCCCGGCAACGAGCGCATAACGAATTATCGGCTAGCGAGCTGATTCAAGAGGGCGTGTCCGGGTTGATTCGAGCCGCTGAAAAATACGATCGCTTACAAGGCACACGTTTTTCTACCTATGCATACAACTGGATAGACTCAAAGATTCGCGCCGCCAAGGTGAACGAGGGCGCCATCGTTAAAATTTCCCCCGATACTAATCTGCAGTTGAATAAGCTTTTGTCTGTGCAGGACGGGCTGCGGTCTCGTGGTCTAGCGGCGACCGATGCCATCGTTGCCCGAGCTTTGGACATTCCTGTAGAGCGCGTAATCTGGCTGCGGGAAATTAATCGCAATACATTGTCGATTTACCGCGAAGGCAGTGACGGTGAGCGAGCTGCCGGCGACGAACGTTTGCCATCCGATATTACGACCTTAGATCAAGCCCATAAGCTGCATTTGAAAGCGCGGTTAGATGAGCAGTTTCGTCGATCACTTCCGTCTCGTGAACAAAAAATACTCTCGTTGCGCTACGGCCTTAATGGCAATATCCCCCACACTATTGAAGCGATTGGCAAGCGGTTAAAACTAAGTTCTGAACGGGTTCGTCAAATCGAGCTCGATGCGCTTAGTAAATTACACAAAGCTCTAAGCGGCAAAGGCTGGCAAAGTCATGAAGGCTAGCCTCGTAGCCAGTTCCCAATAGCCGCTTTTAATTTGATGCCCTTGGGGCATCTTTGCAAAAACGAGTTAGTGCCCGCCCAGAAACACATGCTTTTGGTGGACACTTGTCAACCAAAAAGATAATCGTATTTTTATTGCGACCCAGTGAAACGCCACGGGTGGCGTTTCAGGCCAAAAACGAGTTGGCTTACGCGCTGCCTGCCGGTGGGCTTAGCTGCGAAACTAATGCGTCATCTAGCGCGTTGGCGCGAATCGCCGCCGGCCTTGCTTGTAGGCGCTGCACATATTCAGTGAACACGGGGCGAGGCTCCAATGCCTTTTGTTCTAACTGCCAAAATAAATTGCTTGCCGCAATAACATCTGCGGCGGTGAATTGCTCGCCGCAGAGGTAAGGCCCTGATTTGAGTGCAAGTTCCATAGTGTTTATCGCGTCTTCAATCTGGCCACAGCCTACAGCGGCTGCGTTGTCGGCGTCGATATTCCAGTGGTAAACCTTTGCCGTCATCGCCATCTCAAATGGCCCTGCAATAAAGAATAGCCACCGAAGGTAGGCACCGCGTGCAGGGTTTGTTAATGCTGGCGCAAGTCCCTCTTCGGGGAATTGGTCTGCAAGGTATGCACAAATAGCGGCAACCTCGGTGACCACAATGTCACCATGGGTTAAGGCGGGGACTTTACCCATCGGGTTAATTTTGAGGTATTCCGGCGCCTTAATACTGCTGCCATAGTCTTTTACTACCACCGTATAATTGACTGCAATTTCCTCCAGCATCCAGCGCACGACGCGACCGCGCGACCAAGGGTGAGTGTATAGCGTTAAATCGTTCATTGTTTATCTCCTTGAATAAGTTTGAATGCGACCCGTTTCGGCTGCAGGGTGCAGAGTAAATGCTATATAGGTTAGAATCCGCCCTAGTTATTTATCCCGAAGCCCTTTTGCGGGTTTTGTCGAGTGTGACCTGAGCGGTGGGCTAAGCATGTCTGGACCAATTTCGCGTGTGCTAACCGCGTTAGAGCTATTGCAAAGTCATCGCCGCTTAAGTGGTGCGCAACTCGCTGAAAAGCTAAACGTCGATCGGCGAACGGTGCGACGTTATATCACTGTGCTCGAGGATATGGGTGTCCCGGTCACCACCGAGCTGGGGCCCCATGGCGGTTATATGTTGGTGCCGGGCTTTAAACTCCCACCCATGATGTTCACCGATGATGAGACTGTTGCGATTGCCTTTGGATTATTAGCGGCGCGGCAGCTTGGGTTTGACGAGGCTGCGCCAGCGATTAATGGTGTGCAAGCAAAGCTTGAACGGGTAATGCCCGACAAGCTGCGAAACCGGGTGCGTGCGGTGAGCCAAACCACGCAACTTAAGCTGCCACAGGCCACCCCCACACTCGAGCGGCGGCTGTTGTTTACTGTCACCCAGGCAGTGCAAGCCGAGCAATGTTTGGCTTTTTCGTACCGAGCTTCCAATCAACATGTAACAACGCGGGAGCTGGACCCCTACGGCTTGCTTTTTCAATATGGCTGCTGGTATACCGTGGGCTTTTGTCATTTGCGACAAGCATTGCGCTCATTTCGGTTAGACCGGATGCACAGTGCGCGGGTACTGCCGTCGCAGTTTCGACGCCCCGAGGGTTTTGATGCGGCTCACTACTTCAGGCAAAGCTTGTTTGACATGCCGGCCAATACGCCTGTACTTGTGGTGCTGCATACGGACGTGGAAACCGCGGCCGCCGTATTTGACGGTTGCGACGCTGAGGCGAAAGCGGTGTTACGGCCGCATAAAAAAGGGCAATTGTTGGATACTCGGGTAGATAATATCGAGTGGTTTGCCGGCTGGCTGGCGCAACTGCCGTTTTCCTTTACCGTCATTGAACCCGCCGCGTTGAAAGTAGCGCTGCGCGAGCGAGCGCAAAGGCTTATAGCAGCCTGCGAGCAGTAGGCGCCGAGGGTTTGGGCCGTATGGCATGGTGGGTCAACAGATATTGAGGTTAAAATCTGTACGCTTTAGGGTTTAATTGACCAGAACAGTTGCAATTGGTATCAACAGCAATGTCTTTAACTTGGCGGGCCATCTGGGGTTACAATAGTTAAGCCTCTAATGGGGTATGGGGCAAATCAGTCACTCGAGAGCACACAGTTGGTCCAGATCAAGGCGGGAAAGCGCAGTAATAGCCGTGCTATTTCGAGTTTTCCAGCGCCGCCTGGGCGTTCTGGCGCGCCGAACAGTGACTTAATTTCCGCCTTAGCGACTAGCCCTTTACGAAGATTCAAAGCATACGACATTGTCATGTGGTTTATACTTGTAATTCACAGAGAAGATGTCCGCTACTGACGGTTTTTCTGGATTTTCTGGTTATTTTTTGATCGGTTTGGGTGTTGTGTAAAGATCTTTGTCACACGTCCTCAGCCCAATTCGAAAAAACTGTAGCTATTCAGCTAAATAAAAATGAACCGTTTGAGCGGGGGCTGGTTATCGGTGGGGCGAAATGTCGAGAAGACTTGAGCAGGCTAGAAAGTAATTAGCCTGTGCCATTTTAGTAAGCCGCTGAATAGTTACAAAAACTTAAATACACGGTTATGCGTGAAAAGATGCAGGCCATTTTTCTTTTGGCGCCACGCAGATTGAGCGTCTATTTTGAATAAACAGGTGGAGCCTAAAGGTGCCTAACGCATTTGCTTATTTAGTACTGTTTTCGTGGCCTTTGGTTGCCATTTGGATCTTTAACAAGAAACCGCGGCAAGACGCCGTAATTCTTTTAGTCTTGGTGCCCTTTCTTTTATTGCCTGAGCGTGTCAGTGTCGATTTGCCGGGGCTTCCCTCCTTGGATAAAAAGTCAATTCCCATTTTAACGCTTTTCTTATTGGTCGCATTTGGCAAGGATAAAATCAGCTTTTTTTCTTTGCCAAAAGATTTTTTGGGCAAAGTTTTGTTGATTTGTTTATTTCTTTATCCCGTTGCGACGTGGTTTTGGAATCGGGATTCATACCCGTTTGGGCCGCTATATTTTCCTGGCCTCACTTTCATGGGTGACGTTATTTCAATGGAGTTTATCTCCTTTTGCTCACAGTTCTTGCCTTTTTTTATTGGTTGGAAACTGCTAGGCAATGAAGTGGGCCACCAGAAGCTCATGCGTTATTTATTGATTGGCGGTTTGATTTACTCTATCCCCATGTTGTGGGAAATACGAATGAGCCCGCAGCTTCATACCCATATTTATGGTTTTTTCCCTCATGATTTTGTGCAAATGATGAGGCAGGGGGGGTTCCGGCCAATAGTCTTTACGAGCCACGGGCTAGTTTTGGCTATGCTTTGCGCCTATTGGTGCATTATAGCTGCGGCTTTTATAAGGGCTAAGGACCCACTGTTTAACAAGCATATGCGCTGGATTTTCCTTTATTTATTGGTGTTGCTGGTGCTATGTAAAACTCTTGGTGCGCTTATTCTAGCCTTGGTGTTTTTACCTTGTGTATTACTATTGAGGCAGCGGAAGATACTTCAAATTTCTGCGATTTTAGCCTATGTCGTTCTTTTATATCCGTTGTTAAGAGCCGAAGGGCTTTTCCCCATTCATGGAATTGTTGAGCTTTCTGAACGTTTTAGTGAAGATCGCGCCCAGTCTTTTCAATACCGAGTTACCAATGAAGAGCGATTGTTAGCGCGAGTTGAAGAGAGGAAACTGTTTGGCTGGGGCGGCTGGGGGCGTAACCGAGTTTATGATGAGAGAACAGGTGAAGACATTACCGTAACGGACGGCTTTTGGATCATTGTTCTGGGTATATACGGGTGGTTTGGATATTTGGTGGTTTTTGGGTTACTCGTTTACCCTATAATCAGTATCTGGCGGCGCGTGAAGAAAACAAACGAAGAGGTCAGTATCTACACTTGCGCATTAGTTGTTATCCTTACTATGAACTTATTAGACCTATTACCCAACTCATCGATTAGCAGTATCACCTGGTTGTTAGCCGGTGCGCTTTATGGCTTTAAGGAGAAAATGGGGACGACGGCCGTCAAGCCGAAAAGCGGTGATATTTCGAGTTCTAAATCGTCCTCTAAGCTCAGTATAGCCAACAGATGATACACACAGAGGGCTCTCAATCTAAATTCCGGCCCGTTTTTTTTGATTTTTTAGAATGAGTGTCCCCATGAGTACTCGCATAAGTACTTTGAGGTGGAAGGGTGAAATGAGGTAGAGGTGTTTTTTAGGGTTTTGTCCATGCTGCCGTCGCTATAGAGTAATATTGCAAGTGCCCTAAAGTCCGATAATGAACCCCAGCAGTCATTCAGGAGTGATCAATGCAAGAAGAGTCAAAAACCAGAAATCCCACCGCAGCAGAGCGCAAGGAGGGCCCGTGGGAGCGCGGTTTTGAGCGTTTTTTGTGGAATTCACGTTTTTTGGTGATGTTTGCCGTCGTACCCAGCCTAGTA
>DATBNJ010000113.1:0-22876 GCA_036554385.1 Marinagarivorans sp.
CTAGACTAATTTGGACTATGTTTTTGGTTAAATCGCCGGAGATAGCGTATTTTCGGGGGGTATTGGAGGAACTTGGATTTGTTTAGATTATAACTTGGTGCCCAGGGGTTGGGTTGAAGCGCAGCTTCAACGATAAAGGCATTATCGCGCATAGCGCTAAAGAGAGTTTTAGCTGGATTAGTCCGCCAGGGCAGTACGAAAACGAAGTTTGAAGTGGTGCCCAGAGGCGGACTTGAACCGCCACGGCCGTGAGGCCACTAGCACCTGAAGCTAGCGTGTCTACCAATTTCACCACCTGGGCATAACGTAAGTATTATTTTGACTGTTACTTAACTGATACAGTGTTCTTCTTAATCCGACAGTTTGTGCGCTGCACAAAAGTGTCTACCACATCGTTACCGGCTCCTGCCTCTCACGATATTAGTGCATCCTGCACGTCATTTCTCGGCAACTGCTCCTGCGTTGCTCTAACTCCCGCATCCATGCAGTCGACCACCTGGGCATAACGTAAGTTTTGTTTAGACTGCTACTTAACTGATGCAGTGTGCTTCGCGATCCGACAGTTTGCGCGCTGCGCAAAGTCTACCCGTCGTTCTCGGCTCCTGCCTCCCACGACATTCGTGCATCCTGCACATCACCGCTTCCGCTAAAGCTTAGCTTCCAGTCAAAGCCTAAGATCGCATCGTCACTCAACGGCGTGATGGCGCGCTCTAGGCGTTGGAGCGCGCGAACTATAGGGATTGGCGCATTCTTTGTCAACGCATGCCATTAAACTTTAGCGGCGATAAGAGTATACTCGGGCGCAATTCTAAATTTTATCTATTTAAGGACGCATCTCTTGCCCGAAAAACCCCCGATTACCGACCCAGCCGCTGAGCGCGAAGCGCGTACATATGACAACCCAATAGCCAGCCGTGAGCTCATTCTTCAAGTGCTTGAGCAGGCGCAAGGACCGCAACCTAAGGGCAAATTGATTGCTCTACTTGGCATTGAAGGCGAGGATCAAGAGGAGGGGCTGCGCCGGCGCTTGATCGCCATGGAGCGCGATGGTCAGATTGTGCGCAACCGGCGCGGCGCCTATGGTCCGGTCAGTAAAATGGATTTGGTGCGCGGCCGCGTCAGTGGCCACCGTGACGGTTACGGTTTTTTGTTGACCCCGGCAGGCGAAGACGATATCTACTTGGCCAATCGCGAAATGCGCAAGGTTTTTGACGGCGACGAAGTCTTGGTGCGCGCCACCGGTATTGACACCCGCGGCCGTCGCGAGGGCAGCATCGTTGAAGTGCTGGCGCGCAACACCACGCACGTTGTGGGGCGTTACACCGTTGGGCGCGGCAACCCTCGTATTCGCCCCGACAACCCGCGCGTGGTTGCCGACATTTTTATCGCCAAAGAAAACAGCATTAGCGCTGAAGATGGCCAGTTTGTGAGCGTTGAAATCACCCGCCAGCCGGATCGTTTTGGCGCGGCCGAAGGCGTGATCACGGAAGTGCTGGGTGACCATATGGCGCCTGGCATGGAAATCGATGTAGCGATTCGCGCCCACGATATTCCGCACGTATGGCCCGCTGCGGTCGAGCAAGAGGCGGCTAAACTCAGCATCGAGGTCGCCGAGGCGGATAAAGTGGGGCGCATCGATTTGCGCGATTTGCCGTTAGTGACTATCGATGGCGAAGATGCGCGCGACTTCGACGACGCGGTTTTCTGCGAGCGCAAGCGCGGTGGTGGGTGGCGTCTATATGTCGCCATTGCCGATGTCGCGCATTACGTGCTACCGGGCAGTGCGCTCGACGACGAGGCGCAGATTCGCGGCAATTCGGTGTATTTTCCCGATCACGTTATTCCCATGCTGCCCAAGGGCTTGTCGAACGGCCTTTGTTCGCTAAACCCCGAGGTTGATCGTTTGTGCATGGTGTGCGAAATGACGATCAGCGATGCCGGTCGCGTAAGCGGCTACCACTTTTACGAAGCGGTAATGCACAGCCATGCTCGCTTAACCTATACCCAAGTGGCGCAAATGCTGGACGAGCGCGATAAAAAGCGTTCGGGCCTGCGACAGCAGTATTCGGCTGTGGTTAAACACGTTGATGAGTTGCACAACCTTTACCAAGCGTTGCGCGCGATTAGAACAGAACGCGGCGCAATCGATTTTGAAACCGTTGAAACACGTATTGTCTTTGACGAAAACCGCAAGATTGAGCGCATTGTTCCGGTGCAGCGCAATGATGCCCACAAAGTTATTGAAGAGTGCATGTTAGCGGCGAATGTGTGCGCGGCGCGCTTTTTGGAAAGCCACAAAATTCCCACGCTGTACCGTGTGCACGAAGGGCCCAAAGAGCAAAAACTCAACAATTTGATGGACTTTTTAGGTGCCCAAGGGTTGCAGCTGCGCGCGGGCAACGACGGCAAGATAGGGCCCCAGCAGTACCAAGAGGTCATGTCGCTGATTGAAGGTCGGCCCGATGCGCAAATTATTCAAACCGTGATGCTGCGCAGTATGAATCAAGCGGTGTATCAGCCAGACAACAAAGGCCATTTTGGCTTGGCCTATACCGCCTATGCTCACTTTACGTCACCGATTCGGCGCTACCCTGATTTGCTTGTGCACCGCGCTATTCGCAGCGTGATCCGCAGCGGGGCCGACTCTAAGCGCGTCAAGCGCCACGACAACACTCCGCAGCAAAGCGCCGAGAGCGTTTACCCGTATGACCTCACTAAAATGCTGGCCTTTGGTGAACAGAGCTCGTTAACCGAAAGGCGCGCTGATGAAGCCACCCGCGATGTTATGAATTGGCTCAAATGTGAATTCTTGCAAGATCGCATCGGCGAAGTTTTTGAAGGCGTTATTTCTGCGGTTACGGGTTTTGGCTTGTTTGTAGAATTGAAAGACCTTTACGTGGAAGGCTTGGTCCACATCACCAATTTGCCGCAAGATTATTACCATTACGAAGCCGCTCACCACCATTTAGTCGGTGAGCGCACGCGCAAAGTTTATGCGCTCGGCGATGCCATTGTGGTGCGTGTAGCGCGTGTTGATCTCGATGAGCGCAAGGTCGATTTTGAGCTAGATGCGAAGCAGCCCCGCAAGCGTCGCGTTCGTACAGCGAAGTCCGGTGCCGAACAGTCCGTGGCGAGAAAAAGCGAGAGCAAAGGGCCGGAGGCTGTTAAGGCGCCGACAGAGGGCAACAACAGCGCAGAAAAAAACGACCCAGCGAGTGCCGATAAGCCGCCCAAGCGCCTGCAAAAAACCAAAAGTGCCAAGCAGCTTTCGAAAGATAAGGTCGCGAAAAAAAAATCGAAAAGCAAAAAGGTCGCATCAGCTAAAACCAAGCACGCGAAAAAGCTAAAAAAGTCCGACAAATCCAGCGTCGGTAAAAAGCGCGTGACTAAAAAGCGTTAGGTCCGTTGTGGCCATCTGCGGTATTTGAATACCCAGATTTACACCCTTTAATGTTTTGAGTTATCACTGTTCATGAAAAACCAAATTATTTTCGGGCTGCATGCTGTGCAGTCCGTTTTAGATAGCGCGCCGGAGCGCGTATTAGAGCTGTTAGTTTTACAAGGCCGACACGACCAGCGCATGCAAAGTATTTTGGCCATTGCCGAAATGCACGGCATCCCCGTTAGTGAAAAGCCCCGTAAAACCCTCGATAACATGGCCGATGGTAATCACCAAGGCGTGCTCGCGATGGCTAAACCGGCAAAAGCATTGTCCGAGGACGACCTCTACGTTATGGTCGGCGAAGGCGCCAAGACGACTCCGTTTTTACTTGTGCTGGATGGCGTAACCGACCCGCATAACCTTGGCGCGTGCATGCGTACGGCCGATGCTGCCGGCGTGCAGGCAGTTATTGTGCCGAAAGATAACTCCGTCGGTTTGACCGAAGTGGTTCGCAAGGTGGCCTGTGGCGCAGCCGACAGCGTTCCGCTAATCGCCGTCACTAATCTCGCCCGTACTCTGCAAAAGCTGCAAGATAAAGGCGTTTGGGTGGTCGGCACCGCGGGCGAAGTAGAAAAGAGCATTTACCAAGCGCCTTTAACCGGGCCTTTGGCCATTGTGATGGGGGCCGAAGGCAAGGGCATGCGCCGTTTAACCCGCGAGCATTGTGATCACCTAGCCTATATTCCCATGGCAGGCAGTGTAAGTAGCCTAAATGTTTCCGTGGCTGCCGGTATCTGTATGTTTGAAGCCGTTCGGCAGCGCCAGCCCCAATAGTGAATTTGTATCCCGAAGCGTCAGCCGTGGCGTTTCGGGATAACGCCATAAAATAAGTCACTTTTTATGGTTTGTCGCGTATTCTATTCGTTGTCACCAAAAGCAACCCTCATCGCGATAAATAACGCATGCCGTTGTTCTGTGCTCGCTGGCAGCTGCCTGAAGTGAGTGGTGCCTTCTACGATAAACACACTGTTTAAATTTATCCTGCAACCTGTTGGCTGCAAGTTCTATTCTCTTAACGTATATCCCCGTCTGGGCTGATTTTGCAAAAGTTACAAATCCTCGTTGATGCTTTGCACGTTGTGGTTTTGCAATGACGCTAAGGCGCCTTACTGGCGAGTTTAGGTGGGCTTAGCACGCTGCGGATACCTGCCTCGCGCTAAGCCTTGTGAGGTCTGCTTTTGGCGATTTTGGCAACTTGATATTTTAGTTGCTTATAGCCTAGTTCCCGCTGTTTTATGAAGGTTGGCTACTAATTTGCATTTACCCTACTGAGCCGTTCGAATACAAATATTAAATTCAACGTTGCAAAGAGGTTTATTATGAGTCAGTCAAATGTTTTAGAAAGCCGCCCCTCGGAAAATGTCTTAAATATTGGTGTCGACCGCGATGACCGCAAGGGCTTGGCGCACCTATTAGCCGAGTCGCTTTCCGATACCTACCTGTTGTATTTAAAAACCCAGTCATTTCACTGGAACGTGGTGGGCCCCATGTTTTATGGATTGCACAACCTTACCGAAAAGCAGTACCAAGATTTAGCCGAAGCCATTGATGAAATTGCCGAGCGTATTCGAGCCATTGGCTTTATGGCGCCGGGTAGCTTTGCGCAATTTACGCAGATGGCGAGCATCAAAGAAGAAGTGGGAGCGCCCAATGCGCACGATATGATTGCGCAGCTGGCGGAAGGCCATGAAATTTGTGCTCGTAAGCTCCGCGTGGCGGCATCGGAGGCAGAAAAGGTCGATGATGTTAAAACCGCCGATTTACTCACCGACCGTATCGGCCAGCATGAGCAAAACATATGGATGCTTAAAGCCATGCTAGCATAAGGTATTGTTTAAGCGACCATGATCCGCCAAGGAATTATTGGCGGCTTTATGCGTCGGGTACACAATATTGTACATTTTTAGCGGTGCCCTGTAGTGCTCCGCTTATCAATAAAGCCCGTACAGCCTGCGGGCTTTATTGATACGGGTCTAAAATAACAGGTCTAAAATAAAGGTAGCTATTCAGCTTATTCAAAATTAACCAGTGCCCAATTTAATGAGCCGCTGAATAGTTACAAATAAAACGAGTAACCCTGCTGGGTGGTGAGTGGTCACGTCAATTAAACGTTTGTTGGAGATAAGGTGCGCAATCGCATTTTAATTATTGAAGATGATATCGATCAGTTAGCGCTTTTATACCAATTTTTTAGTGAAAAGGGTTGGCAAGTTGCGCAGGCGGATACCATTGCGCGTGCTAAAACGTTAATTGATCAATCCCCGCAAGCGCCTCAGGTGATTTTGGCGGACTTGGGCTTGCTCGATGGCAATGTGCTGGATTACCTGCAAGATTGGCAAAAGCACTTGGGTGAGCCCGAGTGGATTTTTGCGTTAGATGCCCAGCGGTCTTCGCTAGATACGCGCCTTAGTGCCTTGGCCTACGAGGTTATTAACAAACCATTTGAGCTTGAGCGTTTAGACATCTGTGTGAATCGAGCCTTGCGTGCCGTTACGATTCGGCGGCGTTTACGCCATTACTCTAAGGTGCGCGCAGAAAAGTACTCGATGGATGCCTATATCGGTAGCAGCTCCGAGGTAAAACAATTAAAAAAATTATTAAAGCAGTTATGTGGAGTACCTTTAAGCAGCTTAACCCTGTGCGGTGAAACGGGGACGGGTAAAGGCTTGGTGGCGCGGATTCTACACCACAATGGTTTACATCGAGAGGGCCCGTTGGTGGAGTTGAACTGCGCTGCCTTGCCAAAAGATTTATTAGAGTCGCAACTGTTTGGCCACGAGGCGGGCGCCTTTACGGGGGCTAAGGGGCGTTTACGTGGTCTATTTGAACAGGCCGACGGCGGGACCTTGTTCTTAGACGAAATTGCCGATTTGGATTTCGATTTACAGGCTAAATTACTTAAAGTGATCGAGGACGGCAAAGTTCGACGCTTAGGTGGTGAGGGTGAGATCAGTGTTAACGTGCAAATTATAGCCGCGACCGGTATTGATTTAGCTGAAGCCGTGACTAAAGGGCGCTTCCGAGAAGATCTGTATCACCGATTATCGGTATTTAGCGTGGCGCTTGTGCCGCTGCGCAAGCGCAAAACCGACTTGGTAGAATTAATCCCCCAAATTATCGCCGAGTTTAATATCAAGGCGAATAAGCGCGTCGATACGATAAGCGACGAAGCTTGGGAGTATCTACTGAGTTACGACTGGCCCGGTAATATTCGCGAGTTACGCAATGCACTCGAGCGCTGTGTGCTTTTGTCGTCCGACGACCAATTGCCTACCCAGTGGTTACGGCTGCACAATGATGCGCCGGTAAAAAGCGCCGAGCGTGTGCCGCCACAAGGGGGTGGTATCCGTGTGCCCGAAACCAAGGCCATGGAAATTTCGCCGCAGGAAGGTGAAGGTGTTGAAGGTGTTTTTGTGCCGCTTGATGGCTCTATGACGATGGATGAAATGGAGCAAAAAGTTATTTTGGCGGCGCTCAAAAAATACCGCGGCAATGTGACTAGAGCGGCGCGATTACTAGGCGCAACCCGTGAAACCTTACGCTACCGTATCCAAAAATATGGTTTAAAACCCTAGCTTGGTTTTATTCGACAATTGGAGTGGTGGATATAAACCGAAGTTTTGGGGTTATGCGCCACTTTGATTCACCGGCGATTTTTTGTCTTTCCTGTGTGCGTGGCGGCGCTTTAGGCGTGAGGCTCGTTATAGTTTGGCTCAGTTGATGCAGGCTTGAATGTGGGGTGTGTACGTTCCGGCGTCCGCGTTTTTGGCGCTCAGGTTCTGGGCCTAGGGTCTGGAAAGTGCCAAAACTGCGGCCGCCTTGCGGCGCGGTTTTTTGCTGACGCATGTGAGTGCAGCCGCGTTATTCATACATACGCGAAATGTCTAGGTAGCGAGGAGGTTCCCGTGAAAAAAATATTAGTCCAAATAAAGAAAGAAGCCTGCGACGAGCAGATAACACTTGCGGCAAGTATTGGTAAAACCTTAAAGGCAGATGTTAATTACCTATATTTGCACGACCGAGATTTCGACAGCAAGCCGGATATGGTCGCAGCCTTGGCCGTTGCGGGACCGCAGCCGGTCATGGATGCCAGCGTGGTAACCGACCGCAGGGTAGAAGAGGAGTTGCTCGTTAAACAACTGCAAGAAAAGGTTTCGCGCATTATTAACCCAAGTGGTAAACACGGCCGTTTGATTGTCAGCCACGAAAGCCCGCGCGATGCATTTATGCATCATGGCTTGTATCACGATTTGCTGATTGTGGATAAAGATTTAAAAACGACGGATGTTATTGGCTTAATTTACGACGGGGTAAGTGACGTGGCAGCACACTGTCACCGTCCAGTGTTCGCGCTGCCTAAGCACGCGAAGCCCAATATCGCATCGGGCGATGTACTTATCGTTTGGAACTCGGACCCCGAAACCGCCAGTGCAATTGGCCATGCCTTACCGCTACTGCAGTTGGCGCATAACGTGACCTTGCTGTTTTTACACGATGGCAAGCAAAGCGATAAAACTGAAACGGATTTGCAGATGGAAGCCATAAGCTACTTAAAAAGCTACGATATCAACGCGCAAGCGTTGCATTGCCCCGAAGATGCTGACGCTAACGAGGCTTTCTTAAGCCGAGTGCTAGATGGTCAGTTCGATTATGTGGTAGCCGCAGCTTACGGGCACTCAAAACTGCGGGAGCTGTTTAGCGGCAATATAGTTAGAGAGGTGTTGCGCAGAACCCAAGTGCCGGTTTTTTTGGCCACGTAAGGTTACAGGCAGCCGGTGTGAGCGGTATTGGTACGCGGGGGTGGCAAGCGTTTAATGCACTATAGGGATTACCCGCTCTACCCAAAAGAGTTCGCAGGCGCCACTGCCGGTATCTTCGCGAGTAAGCGAGCTGCGCCATCGCCACATACCGTTGCTAGCACTGGCTTCGACGAGACGGCCCTTTAAGTTAACAATGCTGCCCTGCGGCACATTAAATAGCTGCGAGCGAATCGCATCGTCGGCGGGAATTAAGTGCATATTGGCCGCGCTGCGCTGGATTTCCGCAAGCGCTATAGGCAACTGTTCGCTGCTCCAGCGAAACCAGCGATAACTTTGGCTAATCGCAAGTTGACTGACAATGGCTTCGTCCGACATATGCTGCCAACCCAACGCAAAATCAATCGGCGATAAGTCTGCTTCGTCGTCTAGCCAGTAGCGCTTTTTGGATAAAACCTTTGCCGTGATGTCAAAATCGGCCAGTGGTTTAATCGTGAAGTGTTTGTAGCGAAATGGTTTAGCGTCGGGGGTTAGCGTTTGTGCAGGAACCTCCGCCACCATAACCCCCGGCGCTAGGGTAACCTGTTGGTCCGGCCTACTGCAGTAAGCGATAAGCAACAGCAAAGGTACTAGCCAATACCACCTTGCCATAGCGGCTCCTTATTGGTGTGTCATCTTCGGGGGTGCCCTTAGGAGTTGTTCGGTCTTGCGCATTGGTAGATGCTTGAGGGCTTTGTTCAAGCATAGCGCAACCGCGGGTCCAATCGCTAAATCGGCGTTGGTGTTTGTCGCGGTAAGTGACCGGCGCCATTAAATGCTGAGTGTTTTTTGTACTCCTTGCAGGCCGTGCCTATAATTAATTGAAATTCAGTTCCGGGAGCTGGCTATGAGTAAGGGGCACATTTTGGTCGTGGAAGACCATCCAGACAACCAACAGCTGGTAAGGTGGATTCTCGAGGATGAAGCTTACGATGTCAGCTGTGCGGCCTCCGCCGAGGAGGGCCTGAAAATGCTGGATGAAAGGCGCTACGACGCGGTTCTGATGGATATTACATTGCCGGGCATCAATGGTTGCGAGGCGACCAAAATTTTGCGCGGTAAGCCGCAGTACGCAAACTTACCGATTTTTGCCTTGACCGCACACGGCTTGGAGTCTGAAAAGGCTAGCATCATGGCAAGCGGGGTGACGGGCTTGTTAACGAAACCCATTGACGAAGTGGCGCTGATCGCCCACTTGGATAACACCATTCATTGTTAGCTCTTACCCTGTAGCGCCATCAGCGGCGTTTCTCTCAGTTCAGTTGCCATAAAAAATGCGTCAGCCCTAACGCTAGACCGCACGGCTTTGCTCAGTGCACTTAGCTCGTCGTTCGCCGACTATAACGCCTCGCCACATAGCGAAACCTCGGTATATAGGCTCATAAGGTTTTTTTGATTTTGGTGGCCGACTCCTAGGCCCTATGAGTATGATGTGGCTGGCATTGGCTGCGGTTTTACCAAAGTGCCGTGCAGCTGCCACTTGTCTATTGATTGATTAAGCGCGATAGGTAGTTATTGTGCACATGTTATATGAGGATGTTAAATGACCTTAGAGCAAATCATGCTCATAGTGTTGGCAGGCTTTGGGGCTTGGCTGTTTAGGCGTCAGCTCGCGTTGCGGGAAATCGCGCTGAAACATGCCGTCGCTGCGTGTGACAAATCAGATGTGCAATTGTTGGATCAAAGCGTGGGCTTATCTAAACTACGCTTAAAAAGGCTTGCCCGTGGTGGCTTTGGGTTAGTGCGTGAGTACCGCTTCGAGTTCACCAGTACCGGAGAGCGTCGCTACGCTGGGCGCATTTTTATGGTGGGGCAGACTTTACAAAAAGTAGAATTAGATGCGTTCCGCGAGCCTTTTTAACATGGCATGACGCTGAACTTTGGCGGACGACGCTGTCGAATTTCTGGTGGGGGCGTTGCTGTGGCTTTTAGTTTTCAGTAACGAAAAAAACAACAACAAGTAAAATGAGTCACCATGCGAAAAATAACCATTGGGTTGTCTGTTGTAGTTGGGCTACCGCTGATTTTGGCGGCGGGCGCAGTGGCTTTTGTGCTGACCCTAGACCCCAACCGTCTCAAACCCATTATCGAGGAGGCGGCCTACCAACAAGGGCTCGAGCTCGACTTGGCGGGCGACCTAAGTTGGCGCTTCTTCCCGAATATTGGTTTGCAAGTTGCCGGTGTACAGGTTCGCAACGCGAGCACCCAAGAGCCGCTCGCAAAACTCGACTCAGCTGGGCTTTCGGTTGCGTTTAAACCACTGCTGCAGCGCAAGATTGTGGTAAACGGTGTTGATATTAACGGTGCCTCGCTCAATTACTGGCTCGGCGAGCAGGGCCAAAGCAATTGGCCAATACCCACTGCCGATGATGCCGAGCCCGCTAAGCCTGCGCCCCCAACAGCCGACCCACAAATTCCCGCGCTCGATATTTCATTTTTGAGTTTCACCGATTTGGCGGTGAATTACCGCGATGCGAGCGGCGCCACAACGGACATAACGGGTCTTAATTTATCAGCACAAAACTTCAATTTGCAAGGCTACAGCTTTGACGCCCAGCTTGATGGGAGTGTCGCGCACGCGGACTTGCCGGTTATAGCATTAGAGGCCGAGGCTACCATGTCGCTAGATCTTGCAGTCCAGCGCATGGTTATTGAAACCCTTACGGCGGCCTTGGTGGTCGGTGGCGAGCACAAAGTTATTGCGCAAGCCAACGCCAAGCTCAGTGCCAAGCTTGACGCCGATATTACATGGGGCGATGGTCTTGCGGTGAAAGGCATGCTAAAGGCCGATACGCTAGATCTTCGTGCGTTGTTGGAGCAATTGGGTGTGGCACTGCCAGTCACTCGAAGTCCAGAGGTGTTTAAAGCGCTTGCCATCGAATCACGCATTGCGCTGACGGATACCGATTTGTCATTGCGCGATATGATGGTCACTCTCGACGATATGGCGCTTCGGGCAGGCATAGAGATTGTCCAGTTTGACGCCCCCCAAATCGACGCCACACTGTCGATCGACCAGGTGGCACTCGACCCTTATATGGCACCGCCGGCGACAGCGACCGAACAGGAAGCGCCCGCGGCGGCAACCAAGCCAACACCATTGCCGTTAGAGGCACTACGCAGTTTGAATGCGCGGCTTGTGTTAGATATTGGCAAGCTATTGGTAAAAGGGGTGGAGGCTTCTGCTATCAGTTTAAAACTGGCTGCTCGCGATGGTTTAATTGAACTGAAGCCCGCCGAGCTCACTGTGGCTGGGGGGCAAGCGGATGCCCAGCTAAGCTTTGATGCACGCAAGGCAAGCGCCGCGGTTAAAGGGCAGGTAACCACTACAGGTGTCATGGTCGACATGCTGCTGAAGCAGCTTAATCAAGCGCCGATTTTGGCCGGTGCGCTAAATAGTCGAGTGACCTTTACAACCGGCGGTGTTACTGATGTTGATTTGGCGGATAACTTGCTAGCGGATATTGGTATTGACTCTACCCATGTGAAGCTAACCACGATCAATATCGAAAAGCGCTTTTGTGAGGCCGTAGCCTTACTCAAAGGCAAGGCGGCCAGCGAAAACAATTGGCCAGAGTATACCGAGCTTGCCCCCTTGCAATTGAATGCGCGCTTTGCCGATGGCAAGGTTGTACTGGAAGGACTCGCCGCTGAGATTCAAAAGCTTAAGGCCGAAAGCACGGGCCAAATCGATTTGAACACTGGTGAGTTCCGCTTTCCACTTGATGTGCGCTTGGCCGAGTTTGCAACCAGTTTAGAGGGCTGCGTGATTGTTGATGACAAGTGGCGCCAGCGCAGCGTGCCGTTGCGCTGCAAGGGGAATTTGTCGGATATAGGCGCAAGAACCTGTTTACCCGACGGCCCCCGCATCACCGAAAAGTTGAAGCAACAAGCGAAAGAAGAGCTTGACGAAGAGCTCACAAAGGCGAAAGATAAGCTAAGCGACAAAGCTAAAAAAGAGGCCGACCGCTTTCTCGATAAGCATGTAGACGAATCCGACGTAGATAAGCTAAAAGACAGTGTTAAAGATTTGTTTAATCGCAAGTAAATTAAGAATAAATTGACCTAACGATGAGGTTTTTTTATCGGTAAATCGATCTACACTATAGATATATCCTTTAAGCCATCGAGTGCCGAGAGCTATAAGGTCCGAAGGCACTAAGCGTGCTATTAGCTTCAGGCGGCAGGCCAGAAAATTGATGGTTTGAAAACTGACTGTTAATAGAATGCAGGTGGATTGATAAGAAAAAACGTTACAGCAGAAACAATGGTGGTTTTATGCTGTCTATCCAGCAACGATTGAGGTGGAATTATTGCGGTGTGCGGTGTGGCTAGTGTGATTATTGTGGAGTGATTATTGGATTGTAGAGTGATTATTGTATTGTAGAGTGATTACTGTAGCGCGACTTAATAGCAGCGCAGGGCGATTACCCACAACCATGGTGTTTCGCTCAAGCGCAATAACATAGCCTCAATAAAACATAGCCTCAATAAATAGAAAGCATAGATAAGTTTTTTTAAGGCACTGCATTTATTTAGGTATTCGCTAAGCGATAAATAATACCGAAAGTTGATCGAGAATTTATTGTTACGCAATTATTGTCATTAAAATAGAAAAAATTAATGCAAGGTACTTGCATTTTTAAGCAAAAGGCAACACATTGTTAATGAACCTCAGCAATAGGACAGACAAGTATGCAAATTAATCTTTCCGGTCATCATGTTGATATTACAGACGGCATCCGCGAAGCGGTTGACACTAAGTTTACTAAAGTCGGTGGTCATCATCCTCAGCTCGACGAGGTTGCGGTGACGGTTACCGTTGATAAAAATGAGCAAAGTGTCGAAGCCAAAAGCCAGTACATGGGCGCGCCGGTTGTCGTGCAATCATCCGACAAAGATATGTACGCCGCTATCGCAGCAGCCGCAAAAAAGTTTGATTCCGCACTGTCTCACCGTAAAGGAGTCACAAAATCTGCCAAGCACGCCTAGTTTTCAAGTTTCACTTTTAATGAAATGAAGCTTGGATAGCAATATTTAATATAGCGAAAGTTTATATGTTGAAAGCTAGCAATAGCTAACGAAAAGGGGGCAAAAGCCTCCTTTTTTACGTTTGGCCACTGGCTTTGAGAATATCCCCACAAATAATGCGCCGTATCGGTGCTAAAGCTTGTATTTGCGCTCGCGTCTAAAGCGTTTTGTCTACACTTGAAGGATAAACCAACGTGTAGATCGCTGATGAGTCTTAGAAATAGCCTACTGATGTCCCCGTCAATGCAGTGCACGCAGAGGTGGCGCGCTTGGCTGGCCGGTGGTCACGCATTTTTTTCGGTACCTGCTTGTAAACTCATCGTCGTTAAGGGCGTTTTTGATGACGCGTGCGGTTGCCGAAGGCGAAAAGAGCTGAGTCTGCGAGACTTTACTGAGCATTCAGGTGTGGGCCGAAAAGGCCTGCGCTTGCCGGTCGGTAGCCTATGTTGACGTGGTCGGCAGAGCATAAAGCGCAAGATGTGCGCGATAACTACCCTTTGCGTACCGCTGTAATGTGGGTCGTGTTTGCGATTCACGTTAGCATTTTCTGGTCCGAACCGATTTTGCCGTCTGGTCTATGGGTATTTATTGCACTTCATACCTTGCTGGCGCCGCATCTTCTCTACCTTATTTCAAGCCAGCGAATTCACGAATGTTATAACTTGCTGTTCGATGTGGCTATGTATGGCTTGTATGTTGGGTTGTGGGGTTTTAACCCGTTTTTAGCGGCGGTATTTATTGCAACTAGTAATCTCACCTTGGTTGCGCTTGGCGGGCTTCGGCTGTTGGCTTTGGCGATTGTTGCGCAGGGCGTCGGCGCCGTTATTGGTGGCTGGATAACGGGGTTTTACTTTCGGTTGCAAATCGATTTGGTGCCCATGGCCATTGCTACCGCGGGGTTTTTTAGCTTTATGGTTGGTGTGGGCTTGTTGATGCACCGAATCAATCACCGCTTGCATAGCACTCGCAACAGGCTTAAGGAACGTCATGCTGAGCTAAGCCACATCAACGAACTTGCCGTGGCGGTGAATAGCCAGTTGACGATTGATAGTATTATCCGCCGCTTGCTGGATTCACTTGAGCAGCTATACCCGCTCGAGGCGGTATATTTTTTATCCCACGAGCCAGCTCGCAATATCTTAAAAATTGCCGGTGTCTATGGCGAGGCGATTTCGTATAAAGAGCGCGCCCAATTTGAGGCCCTAGAGTTCGATTTCGAACGAGACGCGAACAGCATATTTGTGATGGGGTTAAAGCAGCGCCGTGTGATTAATATCGCTCACTTGTTGCCAAACGCGGTTGAGGCTGGTGCCGAAATAGATCGGCGTATTTACGATATTAAACCGAGCCTTTCCGTTATCTATTTTCCGGTTTACGTCGAAGACAAGGTTGTTGGTGGTTTGGCATTTATCAACCATAAACACCACTGTGTGCTCGGCAAACATGATGTCCGCCGGATTGCCGATTATCTGGTGCAGGTGGGTACGGCGATTAAAAATGCCAATTTAATTCGACAACTTAAAAAGGCCAAAGAAGAAGCCTTATGTGCGCAAAAAAAGGCCGAGGCATCCGAAGAGGCAAAAAGCCGCTTTCTTGCCAACATGAGCCACGAAATACGCACCCCAATGACGGCCATTCTCGGCTACTCGGAAGCCTTGCAAGAGGCAGATCTTAGCGACCAAGAGCGCATTAAATTTGTCGACATCATCATGTCCAGCGGACGACATTTGCTTTCGATGATCAATAATATTCTCGATATTTCAAAAATTGAGGCGAGCAGAGCGCAGGTCGAGAAAATTGATATTGACTTGGTGCAATTATTCAACGACGTCGAAAACTACCTTGTGCTCGAAGCTGGCAAAAAATCATTGGCGTGCTCGGTTACGGTCAATTACCCAGTGCCAGAACGCATTGTTAATGACCCGACACGGCTAAAACAGGTGTTGTTAAATCTGTGCAATAACGCTATTAAGTTCACCGAGCGTGGCAGTGTTAATGTATCGTTGAGCTGGCCTTCGCCGCGCTTAATGAGTATCCACGTGAGCGATACGGGTATCGGCATGACGGAGCAAGAGTGCAGCAGCGTATTCGAGGCGTTTGCTCAAGCCGATAGTTCAACTACCCGGTTGTATGGTGGCACCGGCTTGGGTTTGACTATTTCAAAAAGTTTGGCCTTGTTGATGGGGGGCAATCTCGAAGTGGTCAGTGAAAAGGGCGTAGGCAGTACCTTTATGCTGACTATTGATACCGGAGATAAGCTGGGCGCACTGATAGAATCGCCAGAAGCGTGGCAGCGACTGCGAAAAAAACTGCAGCGAGGTGCGGCTGAAGACACTATTCGATCACTCGAAGGCACGATTTTGGTCGCCGAGGATAACCCCGTTAATCAACAAATTATTAAACGCCTGTTAGAGAAGAGCGGCTTAGATGTCGTATTGGTGGACGATGGCGAACAAGCCGTTGAACAGGCGAAAAAACACCACTTTGATGTCATATTTTTAGATATGCAGATGCCGGTGATGGGCGGGCAAGCCGCTGCCAAGGCCATTATCAACGCTGGTATTTCAACGCCGTTGGTGGCCTTTACCGCCAATGTTATGAATCATCAAGTGCAAAGTTATTTGCGCTCGGGTTTTATTGATGTGATTGAAAAGCCGATTGATAAAAAGAAGCTTTTTCTGCTGCTAACGCGGTTGCTCCGATCGTCGGCTTCGTGCTTAAAAAAGGTGCTGGTTGTCGATGATGACGAAACCAATGTCATGATCGCAACACGACAAATAAAACATTTTAAAGCGTCTATTGAGGTTTTAGTTGCGACCAATGGCAAAGAGGCCTTGACGAAAGTCGATAGCGCAGCGATTGACCTTATTTTTATGGATATGGAAATGCCGGTGATGGGTGGCTTGGAGGCTATGCGAATACTGCGGCGCCAAGGTTTTATCAACCCGATTTATATGGTAACGGGCAATATAGATCAAGAGCATAAATCCCTATGCCTCGCGGCGGGCGCTACGGGGCACTTACCCAAGCCTTTGGATAAAAATAAAATACGCAGCGTACTAGAGCTTTATTGAGTGTTACCAAAAAGGAGGACTTCAACAAACCCTCACTCATTGAAGGATCAATTTACACAGTTTACTGCCCGTAGGGTGAAGCGCAGCACTGAGTGATTTACACCACGTAAACTGCGGTTCTCGGCTTCGGCCTCCTCGACATTGCGCTCCTGCAATGTCTAATAAAGGACTTCCTGTCCCGATGCGTCGCTCTACCTCCTGAATCCGTTCAGTCGTCCGGGCGGTGCTTTATTGCCAAGGATGGCATGTATGCAGGCAACGCAGGAGCATTTGTCTGCTCTTGCTCTCACAAAAAAATTACTATTTTTAGAGGCGCCCATTCGTTAACGCCTTAAAGCGCGATATGCTCACCGCCATACGCAGTGGCAAGCGGGTACGTATTCGTTAACCCTCACAATTGGCTGTTTACGCCCACAAAAAATCTTATAGGTTGGTCAGTTTTCACAAAAAATCTGTGCGGCGCACAAAATATAAGGTTTCTAACAGCATCGGCGTCAATAAAAATATATAGAAATGCGCCGCGTTCACAAAAAATATGGGTAAAGTTAGGTTTTTCACTAAAAATATTGGTTTTGCACAGAAAATATTGCACGCTAAGCCCTAAAGCGGAGCATTGGAGACGACTATGAGGGTAGGTTACGCATGGCTTGCCGAACAGCCTAACGTATTGGCACCGATGCCTGAACATTATGCCGAGGTGCGCTCCGTCACGCGTATAGAAGCTATAGGCCCGTGCACGGCAGTGCCTGCAAGCGTGGCGCCAGATGGCAGTAGCCTACTCAGTCATGTGCTATTTGCCATAAAACACGAGGGCATAAACCTGACTATCCTAGCTCAGGTGCTGCCCCAAATAGCCGCCGCAGAGCTAAATCAGGCCTATCAAGCCACCCCCAGCAGTCAGTATTTGCGCAAAATTTGCTACCTGTGGGAGTACTTTACGGGTAGCGAGCTCGAGCAAAGCGCAAAAGCACTGCGCAGTAACTATGTGCCGCTATTCGACCCTAAGCTCTACATAACGGCCACTGGATACCGCAATACCCGCTGGCGTGTTCTGTTTAACGGTATCGGCAGCTTGGATTATTGCGTCACAGTACGTAAAACTGCGCGCTTAACTGAGAAGCTCGACAAACAACTACTGGTACAAGCGCAAACATTCACCGACACATTAGCGCCAGATATCCTTAATCGCACGCTGGCCTGGGCTTATTTAGATGAAACCAAAAGCTCCTACGCCATTGAGAACGAGCATCCAAGCGAGGGTAAGGCCTCGCGTTACGTTAATCTTTTAAGGCAGGCTCATCACCCTCGGCAGCTTACCGAAGACTATTTGGTTGAATTGCAAAATGCGGCTATTAGCAATGTCTTTGCCCTAGCTGCATCTTTTCGCAACCAGCAAAACTATCTCGGCAATGGTTTGCGGGGGGCATTGGGTGTGACTTATGTGCCGCCAGCTCCCGAGCTCGCTTACCGCTTAATGGACGAGCTCATGTCACTGGCTAATCACCCACCGGACGGGGTAGACCCGCTCGTTCTAGCAGCCGTTATATCCTACGGGTTTGTGTTTGTGCATCCATTTATGGACGGCAACGGGCGGCTATCGCGCTTTTTGTTCCATCAAGTGCTCTGCCAGTCAGGTACATTAAAAAACGGGCTGCTATTGCCGGTATCGGCCGTACTCAAAAAACACGAGTCTGAATACAAAAAAACGCTAGAGCACTGGTCCGCGCCCACGCGGCAATACTGGGATGTTGCCTACCTGGATGAACAGAACTTTACCTTCGACTTTAAAGGTCACCCAGCGCTGTACCGCTACTGGGACGCCACCGAATGCGCTGAGTTTATGGCCTTTGCGGCAGAGCAGGCCATAGAGCGGCACCTTAAAGAAGAAACCGAATACCTCAACCACTTCGACGCCATTTACCGGCGTATAGACGATGTTTTTGATATCGCTAACTCTGATTTAACAAAGCTGGTAATCTTTTGTATAGAGCAAAAAGGGAGGCTAAGCACTAAGCGTCGCAAGCAGTACCAATACGCCGTGCCTGAAGAGGCTTTCGATGCGCTGGAGCACGCCTACCGTGAGGTGGTTATCCGGCCTGCAGCGTCCGCTAACCGACAGCCCGAAAGCGACACCAATACAGATTAAGCCCGCCCCTGATTCCCCCGGGTTGGCAAGAGAAACCGATGAACACCAACAATATAAAAAAATACGCCCCCAAAGCCCGTAAAGCTCTTATTGCGGCCATAAGTAAACAGGCTGCGATATGGCATTACCAAAATGAAAATTGAGCCAGCAGAGCGTAAGGGTGATCGGGTTCTGATTGGTAACCGGCCGTTTCCAGCATCCGTTATCAAACCTCGCGAACGTTTGCTAAAGTGCATCGAGCTGCAAGGCTTTGACCAGGTAATGGAGCATGTGGCCTGTATTTTGTTAAACCAAAACACAACAAAGGAGTAAATTTATGAAAATTTGGATTCTGAAAACATGGCGTGAAAATAAGTCATTTGTACTCTTCATGGCGTTAATGTTTGTCTTTCGCAGTGCCGTGGCCGACTGGAACGATGTTCCCACGGGGTCTATGAAGCCGACAATCGTAGAAGGTGATCGAATTCTGGTGAACAAGCTTGCCTATGATGTGAGGCTGCCGTTTACGCATGTGTCTTTGTTCAAGCTTTCAGACCCGGCTAGGGGCGATATTATTGTTTTTGATTCTGATGTGTCGGGTAAAAGGCTGGTTAAGCGAGTGGTTGGTATTCCCGGTGACGTCGTTGCTCTTAAAGACAATGTCTTGAGTATTAATGGCGAAGCGCTCGAATATGACGCTATTGCTGCAACTGCCTCAACGTTAGATAAACAAGAAGATCTCCTTGGCGTGGAGCATCGTATTCGTATCGATAAGCGTGGCACGCAGCAGTCGAATTTTGAACCCATCGAAGTGCCCGCCGGATTTTATCTGGCGCTGGGGGATAATAGGGATAACAGCGCAGACTCGAGAGTGATGGGTCTTGTGCCAAGAGATGAGATCGTTGGGCGATCCAAAAGAGTCGTTGTATCGCTAAATTACGAAAATTATTATCTCCCTCGTAAAGATCGATTTTTCCATACGCTTTAATTTAAAAAGGGCGAGCTGGCATAGGTTACAGGTGACATTCACTTGATAAGTTATTCGCCCTAAAATTTATTTTTTAGAGTGGCTTTTTATGCAAATGTACTGCCCCTGCAAGCCCGGCTATATCCCGCATGGGTTTGATCTGCTCGGGGCAGTCCCTTAAATATTGTTAATCTAGCAATAGCTGACTCGACTATGGCAAAGTGATTGGCGCAAAGCGGAAGCTGTAGTAGCCGGATTGTTGCTCGCTGTTGTAATAATCCACAACTTGAAATTTGTAGTTATTGGTATCTGTTTTAATCACAAAAGTCGCAAAGTTGGGCGCTAATAAAGGCGTGCCTGCTGCGCTTTCAATAAGGCCATATTCGCCCCAGCCGTAACCTGTACCCGTATGCCCGTGTTCAACAATCGCGTGTACTGTGTACTCATTGGCGTACCATGTTTCATAGGCTTGCTCACCGGCCATATCAACTGCGTCGATTTTAGCGCTGGTACCCGTTAGCGCGGTATCACCATCGGCGAGGTTAATGTCGAAACTGGCGGAGCCATCAGCGCAAGGAATGTTTAGCTCCCAATCGGCATCAGATGTTGTAATTGCTCTTGTGTCTAAGTCAATGAAGATGTCGTCTGTGCAATCAATGGCTGAAATATATAGCTCTTGCGGTTGGTTGAATTCGGTGGCGTCAGCCGCTTGGTTGCTAATAGACAGTGTTATGTCCGTCATACCAAAACCGGCTTGCGTTAAGTTTACAACGTTAAATTTGGAGAACGAGGTTGTGGCAGCTTCAGCACTGCCGTTATCAGACTGTACGATAAAATAAGCCTCTGGGTTCGCCGTGGCTGAATGATCGGCGAAATTATAAATGTAGAACCCATCAATCGCGTTTGCAGTCTCGTCGCCATTAAATTCTATATCGTTTGCTATCGCGCTGCCGTTAAATGCGGCGAAAGCTTCATTAATGCTGTCAATATCTGGTGATTCAAATTCAGCAACTAAGGGCTCGCCGTCGCTATAAAAAGCGGCGGCATTACCTGTGTAGTAAAGCTTGACGTGTGTGTTTAGCGCAACCGTTGTACGGTTGAATGAGATATCCCATTCGGTGTTATCGGCGGCCTCGTCTTCTGTTAGCTCAACGACCTTGCCTGCGTCTAGGTCGTAGTAGGCCGTTTTGGGGGCTCGAAAGCTGCCTGTGCTTAGCGCACTGACAAATGTCGCTTCTGTCGCGCTTGCACTTGAGCTTGATGCGGCGGCTGAACTCGATGATTCGGCAGGGCTGGATGCTGCGGAGGAGCTAGCCGTTGGCGACTCGCTGGCTTTATTGCTGCTACTTCCGCAGCCCGTGAGGAGGACTAAGCTGTGGGCGATTGCTAGGGTTAATGGATATTTCATGGTTTATACCTCGGTTTTTATCTTGGTTGTTATTTCAGTGAATACTCAAGGGTGGTGAAAATATAACAGCTTGATACTGGCCTCATATCAAACTCGGTCACTCGATTCCAATTGGCCGCTGCATGGGTGTTTCCGATATTATCGATGCCGATTTTCCATTTAAAAAAATCGTTAATATTCCAATCCCAGCGTGCGTTAATTAAGGTGTAGTTATCTTTAATGGTGACACGAGGGTCGTAACTGTCGGCTTCATAAGTGCCATAAATTAATAATTTTTGATTGTGACTGACAGGTACCCAAATATTCGCTTTAAACTGATGGCGAGGTCGCTCGGGAATACGCTCGTCGGTTATTTTATTGATGGCATCTAGGTAGGAATAGTTAATTTGCCAGCGCCACTTGCCCGATTGGCCAAGACTAAAATCGACGCCGCTAAGGCGAGCTTTTTCATGGTTGGTGTACTCGTTGTACTCAACCTTACTATCGCTGCCTTCGTAATCTTTGGCTGCGTTATGAACGGTTTCGATTAAGTTATCGACGTTTGAGACATGCGTGCTCAGCTCAATATCTAAATGCTTGTCCGCAATGGGAAGGTCAACCGAAAGGCTATTGTTGAATGATAAAGAGGTTTCGGGCTTTAGATCAGGATTGCCCTTAACCACGTACCCGAGGGCGCTGTGATCGAAAACGTAGTAGCGCTCTTTTAGGGAGGGTACGCGATAACCTTCTCCAAGACTTGTTCGCCATTGAAAGTTATACTGGGCTGCGGCGTTAGGCGACCACAGACTATTTAGGCGAAGCGCGGTATGGTTGCCAAAATCGCTATCGTTTTGGGCGCGAAACCCGACCACTAAATTCCAATTTTTGGCGGCATCGAAATCGCCTTGGCCAAATAGTTCTCGGTTATTGCGCGAGGCATCAACCTCTATTTCACCGCTATGCTGCTTAATTTGGTAAAGCGACTGGTGCCCGAGTTTTACGCCGGCGACGACTTCGCCCCACGACAGCTGCCAAATATTTTGGCCGTCGATATGATTGTTCTCTATGCGTGTGTCTCTTATCGCCCCGTCATAGCCGCTGGCTTCTTTGTGGAGGTTTGTGCGCGCTTTCAGCTGCCATGACTTTTTTCCGAACAGTGAAAGGTCATGTTGGCTTTGCCGAACTCGAGAGGTGTAATAGGTTTTTGGGTAGTTGGGGTAGAATTCAAAACGTTCATTAAGCCCAGTGACCTTGAGTTTATCTTCCTCAAAATACTGGGGTTGATAGCTGATGCGAAAATGGGGGAGTTGGGTGCGAATTTGAGCATTGAGAAACTGCTTTTCGACACTGGCAGAATCGTCGGCGACGGCTTCTGAATCGTATTTAAAACCGGGGCGATCAAGTAGCTGGGCGGTGAGTTTTACATTCCAGCGCCCCAGCTGTTTATAGCCGGTGGCGACATAGTCTTCGAGGGTGTTGTTATCTTCTAAAGCGTAATCGCCGTAGTGGCCCACAGTACCCAAGAGCCTGAGCCCATTATCTGTGTATTGTTTTGTAAAAATATTAATGACACCCCCCATTGCGCTACTGCCGTAAAGCACAGAGGCGGCGCCGCGCACGACTTCTATGCGCTCGATATCATTGGCACTGATTTGATCAAGGTCGACAGATTCGCCGGTAGGGCTAATTAATGGCAAACCATCTACCAATACCAGCACGCGGTCGCTGTCGAAGCCTTGCATCATAACGTTGTAGCCCTCTTTCCCTATGCTGCGGCTTATCACCACACCGGGGATAAACTCCAGTGCATTCGCGAGGGTACCGGTGGTCACAAGGTGCAAATCCTCAGCGCTAATAATGTCGATAGGAACTGGCGAATCTTCCAGCGTTTTAGGGGTGCGTGTACCCGAAACCACAATGGTTTCGAAGAGGGTTGGCAAATGATAATCGCGCGCCTCTGGCGCCATAACCGCTTGAGTATTGGCTGCAAGTAGCGCCCGTTTGGGGCTGGCCTGAGTAGCCTCAACCGCTGGCGAGGCGGAGGCGTTTGCGAG
>DATBNJ010000186.1:0-15077 GCA_036554385.1 Marinagarivorans sp.
CCGCCGCAGCGTGGATATTTATACCAGTGCTGGCGATCAAATCGAGCGCGAAATCCACGAATCGAATGTTAGCTACGATGCCGCCGATAAAGGCCCTTACCGCCACTTTATGCTTAAGGAAACCTACGAGCAGCCCGATGCCATTACCAATACCCTGGAAGGCCGCCTGAGTGGCGATAGTGTGCTGGACGAAACCTTTGGCAATGGCGCAAGCGATTTATTTAAGAAAGTACAACATATACAAATTGTGGCGTGTGGCACCAGCTACCACGCCGGCATGGTGGCGCGCTATTGGTTAGAAAGCTATGCAGGGGTTTCTTGCAACGTCGAAATTGCCAGCGAATTTCGCTACCGCAAATCCTTTGTGCAACCCAATAGCCTGCTTGTTAGCATTAGCCAATCCGGCGAAACCGCCGACACTCTGGCGGCTTTGCGCGTTGCTAAACAGCAGGGTTATCTCGGCAGCTTAACCGTTTGCAACGTCGCGGGGTCGTCGTTGGTGCGCGAATCGGATCTCGCCTTTATGACCCGCGCCGGCGCCGAAATTGGCGTTGCCTCCACCAAGGCCTTTACCACTCAGCTTGTCGGCTTTGCCATGCTCACAATCGCCGTCGGTAAACACCACGGTTTGAGCACAGCAAAACAGAAAGAGCTAGTCGACGCGCTAAAAACCTTGCCGCGCAAATTGGAGGAAACATTAGAACTTGCCGCAAGCATTGAAGACCTCGCAGAAGATTTTGCCGATAAACACCACGCGCTCTTTTTGGGTCGCGGCGACCAATACCCGATCGCGATGGAAGGTGCGCTCAAATTAAAAGAGATTTCCTACATCCACGCCGAAGCCTACGCCGCCGGCGAACTCAAGCACGGCCCCTTGGCGTTAATTGATGCCGAGATGCCCATTATTGTGGTAGCACCGAATAACGATTTGCTCGAAAAATTAAAATCTAACGTTGAAGAAGTGCGCGCGCGAGGTGGCCAGCTCTATGTCTTTGCCGATGCCGCGTCTAAATTTAAAAGCGACGACAATATGCGTGTTATTCAAGTACCCGAGGTTCATCCATGGTTGGCGCCCGTCGTTTACACCTTGCCATTGCAATTGCTCAGCTATTACGTGGCAATAATAAAAGGCACTGATGTGGACCAACCGAGGAATTTAGCGAAAAGTGTGACAGTGGAGTAATCAACAAAAACTGAACATCTAGAAAAACAAGAAAAAATAGAAAATCACACTTTTTATTACGACACCGCAAAACGCCACGGATGGCATTTTGCGATAGAAGATATCTTTTTTTAGGGCATCTTTTAGGGCATTTTTTTAGACACTTTACGCTATTAACACGCAACCATAACGCCTTAGTCGCTAGAGTTTATGGCTAGCGGTCAATTCTGCGATACATAGCTTCGAGCCCGCTGTATACCCCAAAAGAAAACAACCCCACCGCCGTTACACCAAGCAGCCATATGCCAAAGGGCTGATCTCGCAACCAGGTTAACGCCTCGCCGACATTTTTTAAATCGGCCGACCCTGCAGCAACGACCGATGACACCAAGAAAAACCCAACAAGACAATACACCGCACCACGACTCACTAAGCCAAAGCGGCACATGGGCACGGCCCAACCTCGATGCTGAGATGGAATATCCATATACTTTTCGAAACCGGCTTTCCAACCCTTAATTAAATGCGCAATGCCCGCGCCGATAATTGCAATACCGGCAGCGCCTAGTAACCAGCGCCCCCACGTGTGACCAATAAGCCCGCTAGCGCCATTCGACGAACCTGACGAGCCCGAGCCAAACAATACGCTAAAAGCCCAAATAGCCAGCAATAGGTGAGTAATTGAACTGATAAGCAAGCCCGCGCGTATGGCGAGGCCTTTGCCATTAGTACCGTGATTATCCGTGTCACTAATGCATTGCACCGCGCGCCAACCGGAATAACAAAACAGGCCAATCGCCACGAGGCCAAACATAATTTGACCAAAAGGTTGTTCTAACAGGGATGTGAGGGCGCCTTTTGTTCCTGTGGTTTTCCCGCCGGAACCGAAAGCCGTCATCACGGCCAATCCGCCAATCATTAGATAGATAACGCCGCGTGCGGCATAACCGACGCGCGCCCCCCAAGCAAACTCAGGCTTTATTGAAATCTGATCTGCAATCTGATTCATTTTCAGCCCCAGTTTTATTCGCTAACCCGATCAACATCTTCGTCATCACCCGGCATCTCAACATCAACATCGGGCACCTCGACTTCCACCGTCTTGCTATCGACGTCGACCTCGGGCATATCTACGTCATACTCCGGCATTTTACCGCCTTCTACATCAATATCCGGTGCACGCCCATCGTCGGTTTTTTCAATGCGGTATTCAGGGACTTCTCCCGGATCAATCGATACCTTGGGCATCTCGCCGTCTTCGGTTTTTTGTATATCGCACGCAGCAATCGACGTGACTAAACCACCGATAGCTAATACATTTTTTATGGCGTTCATAACCGTAAACCTTTATTGAATGAATGGGTTTGATACAACTATTAAGGTGCAAGTTTTAAGCCATGGACAAAATTTATTGAACCTCTGATCAACGACTCGAAAACCTTGATAAACATGCCAGGACTGCGCTTTTTGAAAAAAAATCTCTGATCTCGCCAGCAGTTGTAGTCGCTGTACAAACCCTAAATGCAGGCCTTACATTACCCTGATAAAAATAACAAAATGCGGCCTGCTGAAAGCACCAAATAATGACCCCACCAAAGAACTACACTGCAATTCATTCTGGCAAAGCCTTTATTCTAAAACTTGCGTTTCTGAATGGGCACCCTCACTACTCGGTTCGATGCGGCACCGTTGAATCGTCGGTGTGCGAAACCACAAGCTCAACACGGCGGTTCTTCTGTCGGCCAATTTTTGTTTCATTGGGCGCCTTAGGAAACTGCTCACCGTATCCAACCGAGCTTAGGCGCTGCCGCTCAATGCCGTTGTTTTTTAATAATGCAACAACTTCTTTTGCACGCTTTTCGGACAAGATTTTATTGTAAGTTTCAGCCCCCGTGCTATCAGTGAAACCTTCCACTAATACGCTACGATCAGGGTATTGCTTCAGAAAATCCGCAATGCGTACAACGGTATTTTGTGAGTCTGGCTTTAATTGCGCCTCGTCAACCTCGAAAAGCAAACTCCCAATCGTAATCACTAAACCGCGATCTGAATCTTTAGCTGATATATCTTTCAGTTTAGCGACCATTGCTTCGGCTTTTTCCGACATTGCTTTAGCCTCCTCGCGCGCTTGCTCCGCTTCACGCTCAGCCATTTTTGCTCGCTCGGCCATGGTTTCCGCTTTCATCTCAGCTTCATTTAACTTTTTAGACTGCGCGGTCAGTAGGGTTTCATTTCGATTTAAGGCGGCATTCTCAACTTTTTCCTCCGAGCGTTTCTGTTTTGCCAGCTCTATCGCCGTGTCCAACTTTTTTTCCGCCAAATACTGCTGATGCTGTACCACTTCGTCACTGGCGCCTTCGCTTTCCATCGCCTTAACTTTATCGATCATTTTTTTAGCGTCCTCAAAAGCCAAGGGCGCGTACTTTTGCACATAGCTTTCTTGTTTCGCGGACATTAACTCATTTTGCAATTCCGTAGTTTTATCAGATGGTTCGGGCGTAGTCGCACAGCCAGAAATTGCCAAGCCAAGTACACCAACAGAAGCCAACCTAAAAAGTTTATTCGTCATAACTCAATCCCCATTCTCATTAAAGTGCTTTTTTAAGCGCTTCCAAATTTTGATCAACCTGCTCAGACGCTTTTTGCGCTTGCTCCGAACGGGCTTTCGTTGCGGCGTATTCGGCATCCGCTAAGGCTTTTTCTAAATAAACTCGAGCATCGTCGTACTCTTCTTTTTCCATTGCTTTTTTGGCGGCCGACAAATTTTCATTGGCAGAGCGGTAAGCTAAAGGGGCCGCATCGCGCGCGCCGACATCATCAGCGACTCTTATTTCTGATTCAGCCCGAGAGAGCAAATCGCTCGGTGGCTGAGACATCGTGGCGCAAGCTGCAACAGCGGAGCTCAGCAAAAGCGTACCCACAATATTTCTTACGGATTGACTATTCATTTAGGCTTCCTTTGTAAACATTTCACGGCTTTACCCAAAATTACATAAAATTTCGCGGTTTATGAATTTTTTGGAGTGATATAAGAGACTGAGCAATAAGGATGCCATCCGGTTTTTGTTGACCAGAACAGTTTACCAACAACCACCGCTGGCTGACCGACCAGCACAGCACTCGCAACAGTCGGCATTATTTTTTTGTTTGTGTGACACGTGCGTCGCGACACTTTTAATGCTCGCAAGAAAACCCCGAGCGATACGTTTAGCGCACCCTGACGGGACTCCCCTAGTGGGCACATTCGTACTTCACGCTTTAACCTGTTACCTTGGGCGCCAACACCAAGCCCACCGGCAACTCAAACCGCTGCTTAGTGGTAGGAGCAAAATGATCAACCCGTCGAGTTCGACCATTCACGTGAGAGCTGCACGAAAAACCGATGCGGCCGCGATTACCCAAATTAATATTGCCGCGTGGCGCGCAGCCTACGCGGGTGTTATGCCGACAGATTTTTTGACGTCTATGAGCTATGAAGACAAGCTCAATAATTGGCACCACGCGCTAACCGACCCTGGGCACGGCCGCTACCGTGTTTGTGAGTTTAACCAAGAGGTTTGCGGCTTCGCGGTATATGGTCCTGCTCGCGATAAAGACCTCGCCGGTGATGGTCGTGCAGGCGAGCTGGTCGCAATCAATATCAAACCCGACTGTTGGTCGCAGGGTCTGGGCAAAGCAATGCTTCGCTACGTCATCGACGAAGCGCAGGCCACACCATGGTCTAGCTTGTACCTTTGGGTCATCCACAGCAATACACGCGCACGAGGGCTATACGAATCCTTTGGCTTTGAGCATGAAGGCAAAAGCCAATACAACGATAAGCTGTGTAACCGCCCTCTACAGGAGGTACGTTACGCCAAACGGCTTAACAATGACCTTTAGCCTCGCCTATTAGGCCATTCCCGCAGATACCCGCAAAAGAACTAACAAGGGCACTTTTACAGCGCACCTAGGTCTTGTATTTATATATGTATCGTCTTGCGTGATGTCGCCGCGCTGCATAGAACGCTATAGGTAGAAGATATTGGTAGAAATAGCCCAGTAACACGGATAGGCCGCGCTAAAGGCTAAACTCACCTAATGAGTGATTTGCGCTTATCGCTGCCATTCATTAAACTTTTAGTGAATGGATCGCGCGGCAAGCGTGTATTGACCTAACACAACCGGAATTTTCATGACCAAAACAGTCCATCAACTACTGATGTCTTTTGCGCTGCTGATTTTTGCAGCGCAAAGCTTTGCCAGTAGCGCGATGGTGTGTGTAATGGTCAGCGGCGCTGCTGCGGCGCCAATCACCAAAACCTCCCCGAGTGCCGCTAAAGTTAAGGCGAAAATTCACCACGCTAAGACCGAAGGCGCAAAAAAGCCGTGCCATGAGCAACCGCATCACAAAGCCGCCAAGCCCGCATCGGACGCCGAACCCAAAGTAGAGCAAACAGCGCTTTCAAAGCCTGCCCCCACATCGCACGATTGCTTTTACTGCGCGCACCAGCTGTGTGGCAATGGCGCTTGCTCTGTGCACTTTGCGGCCTCGGGGCTGCGAGTACTGACGATCGACCCAGTATTAATTCAAGCAATCCCCCAAGCACAACACCTTACATCCCCTCCGCGCCGCACGCTTTACCGCCCTCCTATCTGCGCTTAACAGGCACCACTACGCCTGCGATTTCCCTCCAAACGGTCTTTGTTGATCGCCCGCTGGTGACAATTCAAAACCCAATGGCAGGCTGATCGCCCGTGTACGACCAACTTAACGCGGTGCTGTTTGGTGCCACCAGCTCTAACCAAAAACGCATATTGGTAATAAGGAATCGGATGGCGCTTCTGGGAAAGACTCGCTTGTTTCTAGCACGTAGAAAATAGGTAACACAATGAATAACATTCTAATTGGTGCCACCGCCGTCGCGCTTGTCACGGCCGCCTTTGCATTAGGCCGCTGCAGCAGCGCGCCGCCAGCACAAAACCTCACCGCGGAAAATGACGCGACAGTCACGGAAGGCGTAAACCTTGTGCCCGAGCAATCTCCGACATGGACTTGCGCCATGCATCCGCAAATTCAGCAGCACGAGCCCGGGCAATGCCCTATTTGTGGGATGGATTTAATCCTCGCGCAGCAAGACGAGCCGCTTGAGGAAGCACACGCAGCTCATAGCAACGCGTTAAGTTTAAGCCAAAGCGCTCGCGCACTTGCGGATATTCAAACCAGCCGCGTCGAGCGCCGTTACCCCGAAGCCGAGGTCAGGCTTGTTGGCAAGCTGGACTACGACGAAACTTTAGTTAAATCTCTAAGCGCGCGCTTTCCAATGCGCATTGAAGAGCTATTCGTCAGCTTTGTGGGCGTACCGGTGAAAAAGGGCCAGCATTTAGCCCGCATTTACAGCCCAGAGCTGCGCTCTGCACAAAGCGAATTGCTCAGTGCTATCCGCTACGACAGCAGCTACGACAACAAAGGCGTACTGGTTAAATCGGCCAAGGAAAAACTGCGCCTTTGGGGTTTAATGCCCGAGCAGATCGACGCCATTGTGCAGCGCGGGGTAGCGCAAGATGAGTTTGAACTTAAAGCGCCCATTAGTGGCATTGTGACACGTAAAAATATCAATACTGGGGACTATATTAATACCGGTGATTCGCTGTTCACTATCGTTGATATGCACAATTTATGGCTAAAGCTCGAGGCCTATGAATCGGATTTGGCGTGGTTGCGCCTAGGGCAACCGATAAGCTTTACCGTGGAAGCCTACCCGGGCGAAACCTTCGACGGCAAAATCACGTTTATTAACCCAGAAATCAACCGCACAACACGCACGGTATCAATCCGCGTAAACGTTGCCAATGAGCATAAAAAGCTTAAACCGGGCATGTTTTCTAAGGCGATTGTGCGCTCGAAAATAGCGCTGGCGGGCAAAGTCTATTCGCCAGATTTAATCGGTAAATGGATTAGCCCTATGCACCCCGAAATTATCAAAGACAAACCCGGCCAATGCGATATTTGCGGCATGGATTTGGTGCCCGTTGAGCAACTCGGTTATTTAGCCGAGCTCGACCACAGCGCGCCGCTTGTCGTCCCTGCAAGTGCTGTGTTGCGCACCGGTAAACGCGCAGTGGTGTACGTGCAAACCAACGGCACGGATGACAAAACCCTCGCCCGTTTTGAGGGCCGTGAAATTAACTTGGGACCCAGAGCGGGCGAGGTATTTATTGTTAATAGCGGGTTACAAGAGCACGATTTAGTGGTGACCAATGGCGCCTTTAAAATTGATAGCGCGCTGCAAATTCGGGCCAAACCCAGCATGATGAATCCGCCCGCAAGCAATAAAGAAAGCTCGCCTAGCAACGCACACGATTCTCACGACCACGACCATGATCACGGCCACCAGTCAGCCCAATTGCACGGTGCCGCTGCACACGCCCAGCCCGAGCCTGCACTCGATGCCACAGCGCTAACCGAGCCGTTTATCCAACAAATAATGCCGCATTATTTTGCCTTGCAAAATGCGTTAGCCGGTGACGAACTTGCCCAAGCTAAACAGCATATAACGGCAATGGCATCACTGAGTACTCAGGCACCAGCACTCGAGCAACTGCTATCGACGATGGCATCGGCCAACTCGCTGGATAATATCCGTTTGCCGCACTTTGAGGTGCTGAGCAATTATTTAATGCAAGGCGTAAACCATCATAGCCACGCCTTTGAGAGCGCCATTTACCAAATGTATTGCCCAATGGCTCACCCCGACCGAGGCGCAAATTGGTTACAAGATTCGCCCAAATTACAAAACCCGTATTTTGGCGATGCCATGTTGCAGTGCGGTGAAACCAAAGCACAGCTTACGAGTGGTAAAGCGACAAAGCGGTCTTCGGAGCATCGCCATGAAAAGTAATAACCCACTGCACGCACTGATCGGCCTAAGCTTACGCAATAAATTGGTAGTGTATTTATTAACGGCTGGGCTAATATTTTGGGGTATTTTGGTGGCCCCTTTTGATTGGTCAAACACCAGCCTCCCGAGAGATCCCGTGCCCGTCGATGCGATTCCCGACTTGGGTGAAAACCAGCAAATTGTTTTTACCGAATGGGCAGGCCGCTCGCCACAAGACATCGAAGACCAAATTGGCTACCCATTAACAACCACTTTATTGGGGCTGCCCGCCGTTAAAACCGTGCGCAGCTATTCAATGCTCGGCGTATCATCGATTTATATTATTTTTAAAGAGGATGCCGAATTTTATTGGGCCCGCAGTCGCATCTTAGAAAAGCTCAACAGCTTGCCAGCAGGCACGTTACCCGAGGGGGTTCAGCCCAAGCTGGGGCCCGATGCGACCGCGCTTGGGCAAATATTTTGGTACACACTAGAGGGCCACGACCGCGACGGTAAAGTGACCGGGGGTTGGGATTTACACGAGCTGCGCTCGACACAAGATTGGCTGGTTCGCTACGCTTTGCAAAGCGTCGATGGCGTTGCAGAAGTCTCGTCGATTGGTGGCTTTGTTAAAGAATATCAAATCGATGTCGACCCCGACGCCCTACGCACGTACAACATTACGCTGGCCGAGGTGTTTAACGCTGTGCGCGCCAGCAACTTGGATGTCGGCGCACGCACAATCGAGATTAATTCCGTTGAATATGTTATTCGGGGATTAGGCTTTATTAAATCGTTGGACGACTTGCGACGCACCGTAATTACCCAGCGAGAAAATGTGCCCATCACGCTAAACCAAGTTGCCGAAATTGAGTTTGGCCCCGCCTTGCGACGCGGTGCCTTGAATAAAGAAGGCAGCGAAGCTGTCGGCGGTGTGGTCGTCACCCGTTACGGCGAAAATCCCTTAGCGGTCATAAAGCGCATTCATCAAAAGATCGCGGAAATCAGCCCTGGGCTACCGTCCAAAACACTTGCCGATGGTAGCCATAGTCAGCTAAAAATTGTGCCCTTTTACGACCGAACACACTTAATTAAAGAAACACTCGGCACCCTCGAAAGCGCGATTTATCAACAATGCCTGATTACTTTAATTGTTATTATTATCTTTATGCTGCACGTGCGCAGCGCACTTTTAGTGGCCGGCATTATGCCGCTGGCGGTTTTGTCGGCCTTTATTGGCATGAAATTGTTCAATGTAGATGCCAATATCGTCGCCTTATCGGGCATCGCCATTGCCATTGGCACCATTGTGGATATGGGCATCGTATTAACTGAGAATATTCAAAAACATTTGCAGACGGCACCGCCCGATGCGAACAAGCGAGAGGTAATTTACCGTGCTTGCACCGAAGTCGCCGGCGCCATAGTCACCGCCGTGTTAACCACGGTGATTAGCTTTTTGCCCATATTCACTATGGAAGCTGCAGAAGGTAAGTTATTTACGCCACTTGCCTACACCAAAACCTTTACGCTGATCGGCGCTATAGTGATTGCATTAATTTTACTGCCTCCATTGGCGCACAGCTTTTTGTCGGCAAAGCGGATTTTATCCACGGCCCCAAACGAGCGCCCGTACCGCACTATTGTATGGTGGGCTCTAGCTGGCCTAGGGCTAATACTGGTCGCCCTTTCACTGCTGGGCACCATCGCCGTTTTACCTTGGTGGCTAGGCTGTATGCTAGCGCTCGTAGCACTATTTAACGCCTACGAACAGCGCTTAAATCCTCGAGTGCAGTCGCTTAGCAACGGACTCATCTGTGGGTTGTTAGCGTTTTTTGTGGTGCTGCAATTAGCCAAAAGCTGGCACCCTATGGGCATCGACAGCCCACTAAGCAATGCCGTTTTCATCCTGTTGAGCGTCGGCGGAATCATCGCTTTTTTTATGACATTTATTCGCTTTTACCCATCGATTTTGGCGAAGCTGCTGCAATTCAAGTCTGTATTTTTAAGCATCTCGGCGTGCGTCATTATTTTTGGGTTATGCACAGGGCTTGGTTTTAATACCGTGTTTTCTTTTGTACCGACGACGCTCAAAGATACCCCGCAGTGGCAAGCGCTAGCTCAAAAATTACCGGGTCTTGGCAAGGAATTTATGCCCTCGCTCGATGAGGGCTCATTTTTGTTTATGCCTACCACCATGCCGCACGCCAGTATTGGCGAGGTGATGGATATCCTGCAAAAGCAAAATATCGCTATTAGCCAGCTCCCCGAAGTTGCGCAGGTAGTCGGCAAGCTGGGGCGCGCAGAAAGCCCGCTCGACCCTGCGCCCATTTCGATGATTGAAACCATTATTAACTACAAAAGTGAATACCGCAGCGATGAACAGGGCCGAATTTTGCGTTTTAAATACGACGATAAAAACAACGCGTTTATCCGAGATGAGCAAGGCGAGTTAATTGCCGATAGCAACGGAAAACCCTTCCGCCAATGGCGTGACCACATCAAAGAGCCCGACGATATTTGGCAAGCTATTGTCGAGGCCAGTAGTGTACCTGGCGCAACGTCTGCACCTAAACTACAACCTATTGCTGCGCGCTTGGTCATGCTGCAAAGCGGCATGCGTGCGCCTATGGGGCTTAAAGTCTTTGGACCAAACTTAGCCAGCATCGAACAGGCCGCAATGCAAATAGAAGCCGAGCTAAAAAAGGTACCTAGCATTCGGCCCGAAACGGTATTTGCAGACCGCATTGTTGGCAAACCCTATTTAGAAATCGCGATTGAACGCGATGCCATTGCTCGCTACGGCATTAAAATTCAAACCGTGCAAGATGTCATTGAGGTCGCCATTGGCGGCAAGCCCGTGACCCAAACCGTGGAAGGGCGCGAGCGCTACCCTGTGCGGGTACGATATAAACGCGAGCTACGCGATTCTATCGAAAGCATCGAAAATATTTTAGTCGCTGCCCCCGATGGCACGCAGGTACCACTCAAAGAGCTAGCCGCGATCAACTATTTGCGCGGCCCGCAAACGATCAAAACCGAGGGGAGTTTTTTAGTCGGCTATGTGCTGTTTGATAAATACCAAGAGGTGGCGGAGGTTACCGCCGTGGAACAAGCCAAAACCCAGCTCACCCAAAGCCTTAGCAATGGCAACCTAAGTTTACCCAGCGGCGTAAGCTATCAATTTACCGGAAGCTATGAAAACCAAGTGCGGGCCGAAAAACGCTTGTCGCTGATTATTCCCGTCGCACTTATCGCCATCGCGCTACTCATTTACCTGCAGTTTAAAAGCCTGCTCACCACGGCTATTATTTTTACCGGTATTATATTCGCCTGGAGCGGGGGCTTTATTTTTATATGGCTATGTAACCAACCTTGGTTTTTAGATGGCGCGGTGCTGGGTAAAAATATGCGCGAGCTGTTTCAACTGGGCGGTGTGAATTTAAGTGTTGCCGTATGGGTGGGCTTTCTCGCACTATTTGGTATTGCCACGGACGACGGTGTTTTAATCAGTACTTACTTAAAGCAATTTTTTGCCGAACAAAAACCAAAAACAATCGCAAGCATACGCGCTACCACCATACAAGCCGGCAATCGCCGCGTGCGACCAGCCATTATGACGACCGCAACAACCTTAATTGCGTTGCTACCGGTACTCACCTCACAAGGGCGCGGGGCGGATATTATGGTCCCCATGGCGATGCCAATATTTGGCGGCATGTTATTCGCTGTGATGACCATTTTTATGGTGCCGATACTGTTTTGTGCTATTGAGGAGACCAAGCTCAAACTAAACGGCAGCGTCGTGGCCAGCCGAATATAACTGCTGATGCCCAAACGCGGGCGGTCTCGCGCTAGACTGCCCGCTTTAAATCGCGCTCAAAGCTCGCCCTTCACAACGGCGATAATTAAACCACTTACCAAGCCGAGCTCTCGGCCCGCAGCGTCTCCCGAAAAAATGTTATTTTTTTATTTACCCATATAATGGTTAAGCGCGCATGGGTCATCAGTGGTTCAATGCCGTTAATTAACAGGTACCGATACTAGTGCGGCTTATAAAAATAATGCACCCACCGTCGCGCAACCCACTACCACCAGCCATGGCGCGACGCGGGCCAGCATCAACGCAATCACGGCGAGCACCGCCAGCACGCCTGTGCGCCAATCAACCAACGCACTGGTGCTAATCGGGTGGATTAAGGCCGCCAATAGAATACCTACCACAGCGGCGTTCACGCCAACCAGCGCACGTCGAACACCGCGTTTTTGGCTGAGTTCGGCCCAAAATGGATACACGCCAACCAGCAATAAAAATGCCGGTAAAAAAATAGCCACAACGGCGATTAAGCCGCCCAGCCATACGGACGAACTGGGCGCGATGGCGGCACCAAGAAAGGCTGCAAAGGTAAATAGCGGGCCGGGTATGGCCTGCGCAGCGCCGTAGCCCGCCATAAATCGGTCTAGTTCGAGCCACCCATTGCCAACTACCTCAGCTTCCAATAACGGCAATACCACATGACCGCCGCCGAACACCAAGGCACCGGCGCGGTAAAATGCATCAATCACCAAGAGCGTGCCACTGGGCGATAACCACGCCAACAGCGGCAGTACGACAAGCAGGGTAAAGAAAAGACTTAGCGCACAGTAGCCCACACGGCGGCTAACCGTTTGCGCTCGATCCAACGGCGACGGCAAATCGGGGGCGGCGAATAAAAATCCGCCGAGAATTGCCGCCAACACCAGCACTATAAGCTGCATCCACACATGCGGCGCAAGTAACAACACGCCCGCCACTGTGATCATTAACGCTTGGCGCGGCGGATCAGGGCACAAGGCCTTAGCCATGCCCCAAACGGCCTGAGCGACAATCGCAACGGCGACGACTTTTAAGCCCTGTACCAAGCCCGCGATAACATCGGCGGCTGGCCCACTCCCCCACTTATCAAGCCCCATTGCGAACAGCATCAGCAGCACTGCCGACGGCAACGTAAAGCCTAGCCACGCCGCCAAAGCACCCGCAAAACCGCCGCGCTGGTAGCCCAACATAAAACCCACCTGGCTGCTCGCCGGCCCCGGTAAAAACTGGCATAAGGCCACAAGGTCCGCGTACGCTTGCTCATTCAACCATTGCCGACGCCGCACAAACGCCTCGCGAAAATACCCCAAATGCGCCACCGGGCCACCAAACGACGTGCACCCCAATAGTAAAAATACCCCAAAAATAGCCATAAAGCGCGTATCGCGCTCGCTCGAAGCTTGTGTTGACACGGTATTACTCTCACCTTGCAATGCATTTTTATACTAAAGCCCAGCACCGGAGCTGCGCAGGCCATTATGCCTAAGCTGCTGGGTTTCCAATGATAGACAGCTCGCTTAAAATGCCAAGCGTATAACAACAACGCGACGTTTTTACGCTCACGCTAAAAACGGCCAGCGCGTTTATTCCGGCGCTTGCGTCTCGGAATAACCATTCACCTAGCGCCCTTACAAGCCCCAAAGAGTATTTATGAGCCGAGTCCCCTTTGCCCGCTGGTTAACAGTGGATATATCCCTTAGCGATAATTTTTCGTTCCAGCCACTCCCCGAATTTGGCATCGACGAGAACGTCATTTGCTTTTGGGAGGACGAGCAAGTCAGCTTCACCATTGCCGTTGACGAGCAACCTCCCCACGGCAACCACGACGCCCATTGGGCCGAACTGGATGCCGCTCTCACCAACGAATTTGGCCACATCACTGTCGTCGAAAGCGATAGCTATACCACCGAGTCCGATGTGCCCGTCAGCTTCAAACGCTATCGCGCCGGTGAAGGCGATGAAGCATCCACGCTGATCTATCATCTTATCAGCAATAAAAAAGCGGCCTATTGGGTGATTGGATCATTAGTATTTTGCAGTGACGGCGAAGCGGTTAACAACATTATTATGGCGCTGATGGAGACGGCAAAGCTCAAATAATTTTTTAGCCTGCTTACAACCGCTCGCTAGCACGACCAAAAGTACTTAGCGGGTATTTTGGCCGCATCGGGTTTGCGCCCGCAAAATACAATGCCCTCGTTTTCTAACAATGTCCGCTGGCGCTGGTAGGCTTTGCTTGCCGAGGGTAAAGCCAAGTGCCCGCGAGCATTCACCACGCGGTGCCATGGCAAGGAGGTATCGCTGGGCAAGGCGTGTAAAACCTTGCCCACGTGGCGGGCGTAGCCGGGATAGCCCGCCAAGCGGGCCACTTGGCCATAGGACAATACGTTGCCTGGCGGGATGCTGGCAACGGCGAGCCAAACGCGTTGATTAAAACCTTGAGAATCCATCATAGCGTGAGTATAACGAATAGTGCACCGGAGCCCACAATGACTGATCCCGCAGACCCCAGAATACTTTTTGCCGCCGAGCGCACCTTACTCGCATGGAATAGAACCAGCCTAGCACTCATTGCATTCGGCTTTCTTATCGAACGCTCTGGGCTTTTGCTTATCGTGCTCTCGCCCAAGCACTCGACGGCGCCGTACACCTTTATATGCGGTGTGGGTTTTATCCTGCTGGGCGTATTCTGTGCGGCTTTCTCCACTCGCCAATACTGGGCGTTCTTAAAAAGTGCAAACGCGGTGGACACTCCTGTTGGCTATAACGCCAAATGGGGCATGATCGTCAATGGCGTCGTCGCTGCGCTCGCTTTAATTTTAGTTGCCGTCATGTATTTAAGCCGGTAACTGCACGTAAGCCGTCAACCCTTTCACCCCAATACACCCCGCTTGGCGCTCCACGCCACCGAATTCAAACATCCAATTTTTGGAGGCCTCTAAGTCATAGGCTTGGTAGCAGAGGGCTTTCTTGCCGTCTTCCCATGGTGTCGCCAGTTATATTTCCCTTAAAAATTGCCCAAATAAGGTAAAGGGCACCTCTAAAAATGCACTCTTTCCGCGATAGCGGCGTCACCGGCTTTTGCTCCTGCAAAGCCGGATTACCGAACGTCCTGTACATAAGTTCCGTCCTCGACCAAAACGCCAGGAGCGTTTTGGGTTGCCGCAGGGCAATCCGTTGGATTGAAGCCAAGGAGGGC
>DATBNJ010000120.1:0-15677 GCA_036554385.1 Marinagarivorans sp.
TCGCTCGTCGCCAGCCAATAACGGCTCGCCATTTTCGTCCACGATAACTAGCTCGCGGGGCGCTTCGGCGAAGTTTTTCATATCGTCTGATAAGCGTGCGACGAGAGGGTTGAGCGATTGCTCCGCTGCTTCTGGCTCAGCGTGGCTATCGCCAAAAGTATTGTTGCGATAGCACTGCAATTGCCCGCCCCAAAGGCCACCAAAGTACAGGTAGTAGTCGTCGCCATCTTGGAACACGGCTGGGTCAATAGAGTAAGAACCTTCAATGGGCAGCGGTTCAGCGGTAAAAGGCCCCTCTGGCGTGCTTGCACTGGCGACACCGATTTGGAACATACCCTCGTGGTTGCGAGCTGGGAAGTAAAAGTAATAAACGCCATCTTTGTGCGCGGCATCGGGTGCCCACATTTGTCGCGAAGCCCAGGGCACGTCGTCTACGTGCAAGGCGACGCCGTGATCGACCACTTGGCTTTGCACGTCGGTAGTGCCTAGTTTTTCAAGTGCAGACTCATCCATCGAAAAGACGTGGTAGTCACACATCGCGAAATGATCGCCGTTATCGTTGAATTCGATTCCGGCATCAATATCGTGCGACGGATAGATATAAATTTTACCGTTAAACACATGGGCTGATGGGTCAGCGGTGTATACGTGCTTTACTAACGGCTGCGAAACAGGGGCGGCGTTTTCCGGCAGCACTTGCCAGCATTCGGGCTGTGTATCTTGGCTCATAATCAGACTATCTTTTTGAGTGATAAAAATTAAGGTTTTTGTGCGTCTAAGCGGCGCTGAAGAAGGTCTAGCTCGATTGTTGTTTCCATCTTCTTGTTGATCTTGTACAGAAGCATCAACCCACAAGCGACGAAAAACGGTGCGCTAGCATAGAAACTCATTGAGATCTTAATACCTAATTGCGTGTCCAACGCTTGTGTGGCGAGGGTTGCATCGTAGTGGAAGAACGACAACGAAGCGCCAACCAGAGCACCCCCCAAGCTTAGGCCAACCTTCAAACCAAAAATCATCGCGGCGAAGGTAATGGCAGTGGCTCGCCGGAAGGTCTTCCATTCTGAATAATCTGCTACATCGGCAATCATGCTCCACAATAGTGGGATGGTAATACCGTAAAGAAAGCCATGTGCAATTTGCGTGAAGTACACCGGTGCAATGCTGGTGCCGGGAATAAAGTAAAAGAAACATTGCGCAATGGTGGAAGATAGCAAACCGGCGAAGAAGACGTTGCGCTTACCAAATCGGTTGGCCAGCGGCTTAGTGAATAAAATACCAATGATCATAAAGATGATGCCAATGGCGTTAAAAATACTAAACCCAGACGTTGGCGCATCTTCTGGCCAGGCAAATTCAGTTAGCCCCATAGAGCGCAAACCGCTATTAAGTGCCGCCATAGAGCTGTTAAAACCAGAGTCATTCAAAAAGCGAGCAATCGACGGCGCATCGAGGTAGTTCTCGAAGTAGTAAATGTACAGGCCACTCTTTAGCGCTAAGCCGGTGAAAACCGCCGTCGTAACAAGCAAGATGATCAACCAAGGCACGTTGGTGAACAGGTCTTTTAGGTCTTGCGAGATTTTGGATTGCTGTACGGCTTGCGTTGTAATGCGCTCTTTGGTGGTAATAAAGGTAATGATGAACAATACCGAGCCCACGATGGAGAACATTGTCATCGCTCTAACAAAGCCCACCGCCTTATCGCCGTCACCCATAATCAACACGATTGGCAACAATAGTGCTTGAATAATAAATTGTGCAACCATCACGGCCACAAAGCGGTAAGAGGACACGCTGTTGCGCTCGCTCATGCTGCCGGTTAGTACGCCGCTAAGGGCTGCGTAAGGCAGGTTGTTGGCTGAGTATATAAAGAGCAAAAGAATGTAGGTGACGAAGGCATAGATGATTCGGCCTTGCTCGTCAAAATCGGGAGTACTAAAAGCCAATAAGGCGATTGCGCCGAATGGAACCGAGGTGAATAAGATCCATGGCCGGAATTTACCCCAACGGGTGTTTGTTCTATCGGCCAAAATGCCGATTAACGGATTGAAAAACGCGCCGATCATGCCACCGATAAAAATAATCACAGCGGCTTTAGCGGGAGGAATGTTGTAAATGTCGGTATAGAAAAAGGTGATGAAGGTCATCAAGGTTTGAAAAATAAGGTTGGCAGCGAGGTCCCCCAAGCTATAACCGACTTTTTCAACAATAGAGAGTTTTTCTGTTGGTTGCTGCATCGTTGTTGTACCCACCCATCTTATTAGATATTTTTTGGCAGATTCCAGCTTACACACATCGAAAACGCAGTGCTTTCACTTGTGGCGTTAACCCGTAGCACTGATACGGGATAGCTTGATCATCCGGCAGGTTACCACTGTACGTTTTTTTCTCACTATACGGATTATGCCCAATAACTAATGGTTATTTATCATCACTTTTTGGCGCAAAATGCAACATGTTTGGCGACCTAAGCCGGTACCGCAGCGCGCTTGTTGGTCAAAGGCTCGCCAATTGTTCGATTAGTAGACTCTGTCACACTTGGGGTAGGGCTATTCGCCTATCAATTCTCGCCAAGTTTGAGAAGTGGTCATTTCCAGAAACCTGTGACGCGCCAATCATTATCTTTGCCCTACAGGCCCCTGCTAGGCTTACCTGTAACAGGGGTTTCCTAGTTTAACGAGTGGCTTTGCCAGAAGCTTAAAAAGCCCGACCCTAAGCGGCATAAAAGGATCAGCAAGCGGTTTAAATTTGCAGTGCACTCGGCCACCCGCAGCGCTTACTATCGAGACAAGCGTATAGCGGCTTCGGCTATTTTCTGGGTTTTGTGAAATCAGATTGGATTTTGCAGCTTTGCCCGCCATAAGTCGCAACACGTCAAAAATTGTGGGTATTCACCGATAGGGTAACCCGCCTATAACAATAATGTGAGTGCGAGAGCCATGGCGAATTCGATAATTAGCAAACTTTTTTGTATGGCAGGCCTTGCTGCCTTGCCCTTTGTTGCGCAGGCAGCCCCAGACCCTAACTTTCACATCTACTTGGCATTGGGCCAGTCCAATATGCAGGGTACTGCCTCTATTGAGGCGCAAGACCGGGGTATTAATAACCCGCGTGTGCAAACCTTGCAGAGCGAAAATGGCTGTGCCGGCCAGAGCTGGACCTACGGCCAATGGCGCACTGCCGAGCCTCCGCAAATTCGCTGTAACCAAGAAGGTGGTCTCGGCCCCGCCGATACCTTTGCCCATACCATGGCCGCCAATACCGGCGACGACATTACCATCGGCATTGTGGGTGGTGCCTACGGCGGCGCTAAAATCGAATACTTTTTGCCAGAGTGCGGCAGCGATTGCGCGCCACCTTTTGGCGGCATTAGCGGCGCGCCCAATAATGGCACGGGCGGTTACCAATGGGTGTTAGATCTTGCCAAAAAAGCGCAAGAAGCCGGTGTTATCAAAGGCATTATTTTTCATCAAGGTGAAAGCAACTCCGGCCAACAAAACTGGCCAAGTCTGGTCAATCAATACATTACAGCCTTGCGACGCGATTTGGGCATCAGCGCGGCCGACTTGCCCTTTATTGCTGGTGAGTTGCCCTACACGGGTTGCTGCAGTGGCCACAACAGCTTAGTTCGCCAACTTACTAACGTGGTTGAAAACGGCCATGTTGTGACTGCCGAGGGTGGTTTGAACGATAAAGGCGATGGTTTGCACTGGAACTCGGCTGCGGTGCGCGAAATGGGCCGCCGCTACGCCGCGAAGATGCTAACCCTTGTGGACACCAATAGCGGCCCCGTGGATTGTGGCACACAAGATGGTAGCCCAATTTGCTGCAACATCAGCGCCGACCCCGATGGTGACGGCTGGGGTACACAAAACGACAATCAAATGTGTTTAGTCACGCCCGAAACCGACGGTTACATTCCCCCCAACCCTGACGACGTTATCGCCGCCATTAACGTGGGCGGCCAAGGCGTATCGTTTGATGGCGTATATTACCAAGCCGATACCGACTTTGCCGGGGGCATGCCCAACTCAACGAGCGACGCGGTTGCCGGCAGCGATGGCAGCGCGCTTTTCCAATCCGAGCGTTATGGCGACTTTAGCTACGAAATAGACATGCCTAATGGCCCCTATGATGTCACGCTCGATTTGGTTGAATTGTATTGGGATGTTACCGCTAGCCGAGTATTTAGCATTGCTATAGAAGGCACTACCGTGATTGAAAATATCGACCTAGTAAGCGAGGTCGGTCACGACGTTGCTTGGCAGGCCGGCCCTTTTGCGACGCAAGTTAACGATGGCAGTTTAACCATCGAAGTTTCGGGCAGCACCGATAACGGCACGCTCAGCGGCATTCTTGTTCGCACGGGTACCGTCGCATCGAGCTCATCGGCAGCGTCTTCCTCGTCAACAGCACCACCGTCAAGCTCGTCAATGGCGGTGGTAAGCTCTAGTGCTTCGGTCTCTTCATCGGCTGCAACGGTCAGCTCAGAGTCGGTTTCCTCATCGAGCGCAACCAGCTCGTCAACCGCCAGTGAGCCCGTAAAAATAGGCAGCACCAACTGGTTCTTTTTGCTAGCAATGGGCCTTTTTGCAACCTTTTGCCCGAAGTTTCGGGTGCCGGCTGCCCGCGACTAGTGCTTTAGCTCCTGTCCTGAAACATCATTCGTGGCATTTCAGGGCAACGACAAATTCATTCAGTCTTGGCCCTTAAAGCTCATGGCGCTTTAAGGGTCTTTTTTTGTCCCAGTTTTCCCGCCTGCCTGCGAGCAATTGCCTCAAAGCGCCAATCTTGGCGTTTATCAGCGTCGTACCAAACAAACCTAAATGAGTGATGGTTCAGCGCTGGCGCATAGCAACCTTCTGCACAGTAATCCGTTTTGCCTTAATATGCCTGCCCGAGCAGTTGTTGAGTGAGTAAGCTATGTCCCTTGTAAAACCCGTCAAAACCTACCTTTGGGCATGGTTATTATGGTTATTGGCGTTTTATGCCGTCTGGCTGTGGTTAGTTATTGGTTTAGATTATTGGGCCGATGCGAAAGCCCATTGGCCGATGGCCTTGGCAATGGCAATTGGCAGCTATGCAGCCGGCTCGACCCCGATGGGTGGTGGCACCGTTGGTTTTCCAGTATTGGTCTTGTTGTTTGATATGCCGGCCAGTTTAGGGCGTGACTTCAGCTTTGCGGTGCAATCGATTGGCATGACAAGTGCCAGCATTTTTATATTGGCGCGCCGCCAGCCCCTTGCGCAGGCCATGCTTAAAGGCGCAATGCTGGGCACGCTTGTGGGCTGCCCGATCGGCATATTGTTTATTGCACCTTACATCCCCGAGCTATGGATCAAAATCGTTTTTGCCGTGATTTGGGCCAGCTTTGGTTTGTTGCACCTTTATCGCATTCGCGAAATCGCCGGCCATAGCGGCATGATCGACTTTAACGAAGGTTGGGACTTACGCCTAGGTATTGTGATTGGCTTGGTATCGAGTGCGACTATGGTGTCGGTTACCGGTGTGGGTATCGATATGGTGGTGTACGCCGCTTTGGTTCTGCTATGCCGCGCGGATTTAAAAATTGCCATTCCCACCTCCGTGATCATTATGGCCTTCGCCTCGGTTTACGGTATAGCCATCAAAGCGCTAACCGGCGGGGTTCAACCGGGCGTATTCGAAAACTGGCTTGCCGCCGCCCCCGTTGTTGCGTTGGGTGCGCCTTTGGGTGTCTTTATCGTCGGTCTAATAGGCCGCAAACCCACGCTGTTGTTTGTTGCAGTGCTCTGTGTGGGCCAATTTGTATGGACGTGCATTAACGAGTACCACCGCCTTCAAGTAGTAGGTTTGTTTATCGCTTTTGCGGGGGTGGGTGTAATGCTGCTGTTCTTCGAAAAGCTCCGCGCTTGGGGAGCCGTATTAGCCGGCGAGGTAAAAGACGGCCAGCACTACTCGAGCTTAGGCTACAAAGCGGTAGAGCCGCATGTGAATTCGGAGCGGGTTGAGTAACTTCGCTGGGGTTCAGCTTGAGGTCGACTTAATGTTGGCTACGGAGTAATTCAGCAGCGTTACTCACATAAATGTAACGCGTTTTTATACTTAATTTTCAGTGCTTGGATAGAAGGCCGAGCGTTTTTTTACTTGTCAATCTCATCAAGGGAGTGTAATCAATGATAAAACATTATTTATCAACAACAATACCGCTCGGTTTTGTACTGTTTAGCGCGAGCCTGTTATTACAAGGTTGTGGCAGCGGTGGCTCAGGCAGCAGCTCGACCAGTACTAGCTCCACGCCCAGCGTCACATGGACCCAAGGCGTTTACAAAGGCGCTGATGAGTTTTTTGGCTATTGTTTAAGGCCGGATGATACGCGTGCACAAAAGCAAGGCACTGTGCTTCACGAAAACCATTTTATTCGCGAGCTTATGAACGACCTATATTTGTGGCGGACAGATGTTGGCGATGTAAACCCGAATACCTTTAGTGATCCAATTACCGCCTTTTACGGATTGATGTCGCAAGAGCAGACGCCATCAGGCAAGCCGAAAGATCTGTTTTCTTTTGCCATGTGGTATGACGATTACACTCAACGGTTTGTTGACGGTGTCGAGCTCGGCACGGGCGCGTATATAAGTGCCGCCAACTTTGCCGAAGCTGACGAGGGTAAGCCGCTAAACATCACTATCGCTTACGTGGAGCCAGATTCTCCAGCGGCGCTAGCGGGCCTCGCTCGCGGCGATAAAATTATTGAAATTAATGGCCAGCGTACAGAAGACGCGTTAACGTATTCGGTTAAAAGCGAAGTCTACCGTTCTTTTGTAAGCCCTGCCGATACCAGTAATATTCGTTTAACGGTGCAAGCTTTGGATGCCAGTGCACCTGCCGAAATCACACTGGCGCCAACAGAAGTTACAATAAACCCCGTAATTCATAGCGAAATTATTGATCAAGGCAGCGATAAACTTGGTTATCTGGTGTTTAATACTTTCACGTCTGACTTAGTAACTCCCCAGCTACAGGATGCGTTTAGTGCATTTAGCACCGCTGGTGTAAACGAGCTAATACTGGACTTGCGTTACAACGGCGGAGGGCAGCAAGACAATGCGCAGCGCCTCGCTTACATGATTGCCGGCGAACAAAACACTACAAATAAAACATTTTCGCGCAGCGAATGGAATAGTCTGCACCCTAACTTTGACCCTGTTACTGGCGAGTTATTGGTAGACGAACCCTTTATCGGAACCGAGCCAGATAATGCTACCCCGCTCGCGAGTTTAAATTTAAGCCGCGTTATCGTATTGACAACCGCTGCGACCTGCTCCGCCAGTGAATTAGTGATGAATGCTTTGCGAGGTATTGATATTGAAGTTGTACAAATCGGTAACACTACGTGCGGCAAGCCCTATTCCTTTTATGGTATTCAAAACTGTGAGCTCGTTTACTTTCCTGTGCAAATGCAATCTGTCAACGCAAAAGGTTTTGGCGACTATGCCGATGGTTTTTCCGCGGCCAATGGGCTCGCGCTCTCAAATACCCAGTTACCGGGTTGCACGGTTGACGATGATCTAACCAAGGCATTGGGTAGCACCGATGAAACACTTTTAGCGACGGCAATGTATTACGCTGCAAACGGCGAATGCCCGGCACCTAGCTCTGCGATTAATATATTAAATAAAACCGGAAGCGCTGAACACTCAACCTACACGCTTTATCATAAGCCCTGGGACGCAATAACTGTTTGGGGTATTAAATAATGACTAGGTCTCTTGCTATTCTCGCGTTGGTGGGTAGCTTATACGCGTGCGCTAACGCCTTACCTACGGCCTCCTCAAACTCGGCATTATCTCCCGCGCTCGTCAGCACAAACAATAATACGCTGGATAACGAGCAAATTAATGACCTGCAAAACGCCATATCGGCCCTAACCGACAACACGCCAGCGCCACCACTGGGCAATCGTGCCTTTACTGTGACAAATCGTCTTACCATTGGCCCGGCAAAGTTGCCAGCCGGTGCGGTTACCCGTCATCTTGAAAGTGTATTTTTACTGAAAACCGACGGTGAAAATTGCTTTCTTGTTAACGAAAAAACCGAACAGTCATTACTGTTAGAAAAACTAGCTTGCAAACCTTTGCATAAATAAAAAGGGCCACCCTACAGCAGCGGCGCGTCCGGCGCAGCTGCTGTGATCTCTTTTGACGCGGGTAATGAGTACAACGCTTTTCTAGGCCGACAACTAGCATTAGGGCGCTTCTAAAAATAGTAATTTTTTTGTGAGAGCAAGGAAGTACCGCCCGGAGAACCGCAGTTTACGCGGGGTAAATGAGGATTCGAGGACGGAACTGACGCCGCTATCGCGTAAAAAGTGCATTTTTAGAGGTGCCCATTAGCTTAAACGTATTGCTGTAAGCCGTGTCGTGCTTCTTTAACACCAACCCAAAAAACTAAAACCGGCGGTTAACGCGCTATGCAACACCTGCTAAAGTGGGCCTATTTGCACAGGGAATAACGCATGTTCGCTTTTAAACCCCTACCTTTGCTCGCTTTAAGCTTTTTTGCAAGCGGTCTTATAGCGTGTGGCAGCCAAACCCTTAAAACCCCCAGTTCGCCAAATGCCAAAGCCAATGCGCTTTATGATGCGCAATTTGAAGAACGGGTGAGCCTGAGCCCGCAGTGGCAAGCCTATTTGGGTCGCAAAACGGACCAAGACCGTTGGGACCCAGTAACCGAAGAAAACGCACGACTGTGGAAGCACACGCGAGAGCAGCAGCTGAATAAACTGGCGCAGCTGAATGTCAGCGAACTCAGTGGCCAAACCTTACTGAGTTACCAGCTGCTAAGTGCAGAATTACAAAACGCCATTGCCGATTACCAATGGCGGCATTACGGCTACCCGGTTAACCAGATGTTCGGTAAACACAGTATGGTGCCCTCGCTGCTGATTAACCAACATCGAATGCAGACCGAGCAAGACGCCAAGAATTACATTGCGCGCCTTGCGGCTATTCCTGCGTTATTCGAGCAAGTGGTTGCAGACCTAGAGCGGCGCCGAGAAATAGGCGTTGTAGTGCCACGCTTTGCCTTCAGCCATGTATTGCGAGATTGTGGTAATTTATTGGCGGGTTATCCATTCGATGAGGACAGAGAGCAGCCCAGTACACTGCTGGCCGACTTCACCCAAAAAGTTACTGCGCTTGAGATTGGCAGTGACAAAAAGCAGGCGTTAATCGAGCAGGCTGAGGCGGCGCTTCGCAGCAAGGTTGGCCCAGCCTATCATCATTTAGTTGGCTACCTTAGCCAGCTTCGAGAAAGCGCGCCTACCCGCATTGGTGTATGGCAGTTGCCCAATGGCGATAACTATTACAACCATCAACTCGCGAGGATCACCACCACCGATTTAACCGCCAATGAGATCCATGCAATTGGCCTACGCGAAGTCGAGCGCATTCACACCGCGATGCAACATATTATGCAGCAGGTTGAATTCGACGGTGACCTTGCCGCCTTTTTTGACTTTATGCGCAGCGATCCACAATTTACCTATGCCAATACAACAGCCGGCAAACAACAATACTTGGCGGAAACCCAGGCCTATATCAATGGCATGCAAAACAAGCTCGCCACGGTATTTAATGTACTGCCTAAAGCTGAGCTTAGGGTCAAAGCCGTGGAGCCCTTCCGCGAGCAATCGGCGGGCAAGGCTTTTTACCAACAACCGTCTGCTGATGGTTCCCGCCCCGGCATTTATTACGTAAATTTGCACGACATGCAGAATATGCCCTGGTACCAAATGGAAGCCCTCGCCTACCACGAAGCATTGCCGGGGCACCATTTGCAACTGTCGATCGCACAGGAGTTAAAAGGCCTGCCAAAATTCCGTTTATATGGCCACTACACCGCCTATTCCGAAGGCTGGGGTTTATACGCGGAATATTTACCGAAAGAAATGGGTTTTTATCAAAACCCGTATTCCGACTTTGGCCGCTTAGCCATGGAGCTTTGGCGCGCGACCCGATTGGTCGTGGATACGGGCATTCACCACAAGCGCTGGACCAAACAACAGGCGGTGGATTACCTTGTCAACAATACGCCCAATGCGCGTACCGATATCGAGCGCGCCGTCGAGCGCTACGCCGTTATGCCCGGTCAAGCAACGGCCTACATGGTGGGTATGCTCAAAATATTAGAGCTGCGTAACCGCGCTGAAACACAACTGGGTGATAAATTTGATATTCGCGATTTGCACGACATTATCCTCAAAAACGGTGCGTTACCGCTCAATGTGCTTGAGCAACAGGTAGAGCAGTGGATTGAGGCAGAAAGCGCGTTGCTTTAGTTTTTGCCCATCCAGAAACGCTCCGCAGGGCTCTAGACCAATTAATTATTGATTTAACAAAAAGCCTATCAATACGTCATAAAAACTCTAGTGTTTTGAATACTCACCGTTTTTAAGACGTATTTAATAGCACTTTATAAAAGCTAAGAATAATTGCTTATGATGTAGAAGCGGCAATTCGGCCAACAGTCGAGTAAACTCAAATCGACTAGCACTTGGCTGTAAAACTTATGCACATCAACGTTCAATACCTTGGTCTACCGGTAATAATGACTTTGCTCGCCTTGGCGTTTTCCGGTTGCGGGGCTGGTGACTCAGAACCGTCAGGCAATTCGGGTCAAAATGCTTCGCAGGTGGCAAGCGATAACTCTAGCGCCAGTTCTATGCAAAGCGTCAATTCTTCTGTCGCTTTGGCGTCCTCATCATCACAGCCTCTACCGAGCACAAGTGCGCCTGTTAATTCAAGCGCGGCCAGCCAATCCGTTTCAAATTCCAGTGACGCAAACGCCAGCGCTAATCAGGGTGCCTCTAGCAGTGCCACTGTTCATGTATCTAGCCAAGCTTCAAGCGAGCCAGCAAGCCTCAGTGCGCTAGAGCTATACAAAACAACCGTAGAGCAACCGGTTAGCCAGAGTATTTGTGTTACCTGTCACCGCGTGGGCGGTGTGTCGGGGCAAACGCGGTTAGTGTTTAGCGTGGGCAGCAATTTAGGCGATAGTAATTTTGCCGAGCTGCAAAGCTATGTTTTAAATGAACAAGCTGGCGGGGATTTACTGTTAAGTAAAGTTAAAGGCGGATCAGGCCACCAAGGCGGTGCGGTATTACCGGGCTCGTCCGAAAATTATTTAGCTTTGGCCGCCGTGGTGCAAAAGTTACAAGGTGGCAGCGCTAGCAGCGCGCAGCAAAAAGTTGAATTTTTTGAAAATATCGGTTTGCAAAGCTATTCACAAACCCTCAGGCGCGCCTCTCTTTTACTCGCGGGGCGGTTGCCCACCGACGACGAGCTAAACAGCGTTGTTGACGAAGCCAGCTTTAAGGCTGCGCTTAAAAACGTAATGACGGGTGAAGGGTTCCATCAGTTTTTAGTGCGCGCAGCCAACGATCGCCTATTAACAGACGCCTTTAATCAAGGCTTGAATTTAGATGTGCTAGAACCCAACGCCAGCTTTTACCCCACGCTTGCCAATTTATTTGTTGAGGCCAATCAAAACGATGCGCGCGGTGATTTTTATAACGACTTTTACGCCAAGCTGCGCCACGGTGTTGCGCATGCTCCCTTAGAGCTTATTGCTTACGTCGTCGAAAACGACCTGCCCTATACCGAAATCTTAACGGCCGATTACACCTTGGCCAATCCGCAATTGGCTCAAGTGTATAACGCGGAACTGTCGGTATTTAGCAGTGCCGACTATCGCGAATTTAAGCCGGTACAAAACCGCGGCCAGATTGTGCACGACAGCCAGTTCCAGTCCGAATTTATCGAAGGTATGGGTTCCATTATTGCCAGCTTTGGGCACTATGTGCCTTACCCTCACGCCGGCGTGTTAAATGAACCTGCCTTTTTAAACCGCTACCCCAGCACAGATACCAACCGCAACCGCGCGCGAGCACGCTGGGCCTACTTCCACTTTTTGGGGGTTGATATTGAAAAGTCTGCCGCCCGCACCAGCGACCCAGAAGCGCTTGCCGATACTAACAACCCCACCATGAACAACCCGAATTGCACCGTTTGCCACATTGCGATGGACCCCGTAGCAGGTGCGTTCCAAAACTACGGTGATGCGGGGCTATACCGCGATGCGTGGGGCGGGCGGGATTCCCTGCCGCGCCCGTATAAGCAAGAAAGCGGCCTTTATGTGCAAAGCGATACCTGGTATCGCGATATGCGCAGCCCAGGCTTTAATGGCCTACTTGCCCCCAGCAATAGCAACAGCCTGCAGTGGTTGGCGCAACATATTATTGATGACCCGCGCTTTGCTCAAGCCGCCGTTAAGTTTTGGTGGCCAGCGGTGATGGCTGAGGAGCTGCTCGAAGCGCCAGAGGCGTTGGAAGATGCTAATTACCAAGACCAGCTCGCTGCATTTGATGCGCAAAATAGCTTTGTAACGACCTTGGCCGACGATTTTCGCAGCGGCATTAATGGCTCTGCGGCCTACAATGTAAAAGATCTATTGGTCGAGCTACTGGCGAGCCCATGGTTTCGCGCCAGCCGCGCCGAGGCTTCGCTTGCGCAATCGCAGGTGGCGCAGCTTACGGGCATCGGCGCTGGGCGCTTGCTCACACCCGAGGAATTAGAGGCTAAAACCACGGCGTTAATCGGCTACGCGTGGGGCGAAACCGATGCACCTTGGCGCTTAGATAACCGCTATACCAACCTGATAAACCGCTACCTTATTTATTACGGCGGCATGGATTCTGTCGGCATTACATCGCGGGCCCGTGAGCTCAATACACTCATGGCCAACGTTGCCTTAACGCAAGCGGTATCCGTAGCCTGTGGCGCGGTCGTTATGGATATCAACCGAGCCCCCGCCCCCGCTATCTTCACTGAAGTGGACCGCTACGACACCCCAGTCAGCTTCGAGGCCGAGCTTGTTAGCATTACCGCCACCGATAGCGCCACGGCAACGGTGGCACAAATGGCGGTAAATCTACCGGCTGGCGAACAGCAAGTCAGCCTGCAATTTGCCAACCCCCACTGGGATGGTGACCTTGAGGAAGGCACCAACTTGATTATCACCCAGCTGCGCCTGCTAGATGCTGCGGGATCACCAGTGCTAACACTTGATGGTGAAGATTTTCCCCAGCAAGCGGGTTTTGTCGTCAGCCAAAACGCTAGCGGCAACAATACCGGCAACCGTTTTTACGACACTGCTGCGGGCACGCATGATGGCTATATCCTGTGGGGTGGCGGCCTTAACCTACCTGTTAACGTGGCGAGCCAAGGGCAGTATACGTTGGAAGTATCGGCTTGGCGGCGCAACGTGCCGGGCTACCCCGTTAACGCGGTTATGGCCATCAATGCACTTGCGCCCTACAGCAATACGCTGGGCGAGCAGCGTATAAGGCAGCAACTGGTGCACTTACATCAGCGGTTTTTAGGTCAAGTACTTGCCACCGATAGCCCAGAAATCGACGCAAGCTTAAATTTACTGGTCGATACATGGCAGTGGCGGCAAGCCAATATGCCGCAGCGGGCCTACGACTGGGAAAGCGAAGGCTGTGATATTCCGGTGCCCAATTGGTGGCAGCAAGACTGGACGAATGAGCTAGCCGACTCAAGTTACATGCAAGGCTCATGGATTAGTGTGCTGATCTATTTAATGACAGATTATCACTACTTACACGAGTAATAGGGGATGGCCATGACACGCACAATCAGCCGCCGAGATTTACTGGCAAGCATCAAAAAAATCGCCGCCACCAGTGCTTTGGGTGCAATGCCAACGGGGCGGCTATTCGCCGCACCGGAAGATTACAGCGGCCGCTTTTTTATTACCGTACAGGCCGAGGGCGCCTGGGATACCGCCAGCTTCTGCGACCCCAAAGCGAATGTCGCGGGCGAGCGCATTATTAATAGCTGGGCACAATCCGCCGAGATACAAACCGCGGGCAATTTAAGCTACGCGCCGGTCGCCAACAACGCCGCATTTTTTCAAAAACACTACCCCAAAATGCTCGTCATCAACGGGGTAGACTCGCAAACCAACTCACACACCACGGGCGTGCTGCACAATTGGAGCGGAAGGAACTCGGCAGGCTTTCCATCGCTAACGGCATTATTTGCCGCCACTCACGCACCCAACCTGCCATTATCCTATTTAAATTATGGCGGCTATGCCGAAACCGCGCGCCTTATCCGCTACACCCGGCTAAATGATGTACGCGCCCTGCTAACCGTATTAACCCCCAATGTATTACCGTGGGACAGAGCATCGACGTTTCAAAACCCCGAGATGCTCGAAACGATTAAAGCCCATCAACAAGCCCGATTAAATCGCTTGCGCAATAACCCGCAGAATATTCCTCGAACGCAATACACCATGGATGCCTATTACAGCGCCCGTGAAAATGCCGCAGGGCTAGAGGATTTTGCCGCCGTCATCCCAGCCGATAACGACTTACAAGACAATCGTTTTTTGCAACAAATGCAAATTACCGCCCTAGCGTTCAAAGCGGGGGTGGCCTGTAGCGCCGATGTGGTTCTCGGTGGCTTTGATACCCACGCCGATCACGATGCCGAACAAATGCCGCGTTTAGCGGAGCTAACAGCAGGGCTTGATTACCTTTGGGACTACGCAGAAGAACAAGGCATCGCAGACCGACTCACGGTGTTAGTCGCCTCCGATTTTGCCCGCACGCCTTGGTATAACAGCAGCGAAGGCAAAGACCACTGGTCGGTCGGTAGTGCCATCGTGATGGAAAAAAATGCCCCTTGGGGCAACCGTGTTGTACAGGCGACCGATGCCACCCAAAATGCGCTAAAAGTTAGCCCCAGTACGCTGGCGTTAAGTGATAGCGGCACTGTGATTTACCCTAAGCATATTCATAATGCGATGCGCCAGTACTTAGGGATTAGTGGCGGTGCGTTAGACGATGCTTTTCCGTTGAATAATGCTGAGCAGTTTGGGTTTTTTAGTTAAATATTCTCCAAACTTATAATGCAAAGAGAATGCCCTTATTGTGCGGAAAAAATCCAAAGAAGAGCAAGGGTTTGCCGATTTTGTAGTACAAAAATAGATCCTTTGTATGTTGAAAACCCAGCGGCAAATAAGCAGATATGCAAAATTATGGCTTGGTATGAGGAGGGGACTGATAGCGAAGCCATAGCAGTAAAAATGAATGAATCCGGTGAGCTAACACTAGACTCCCATAAATCTTGGACTGGCGATAGAGTGCAGACTATCGTTTCTAGTTTCAGTGAATCTGGTTTAAAAGCAATGCCAGCTTCATCTGCACCACCAAGACGCATAACCTCAAGGCCTTCAGCTACAGAAGGTGAGCGTAGAGAATGGTATCAAACAGGTTGGGTTTGGCTCTGGATCGGATTAGGTATGCTTGTTCTTATTAGCATTGTAAATGGAAGCGGTAGTGGCAAGCCCTCCGAAGCGGAAATATCAGCTTGCAAAAATCTGATATGGCAGCATAACCGTTATGAGCCATCCCGAATGAGATACGCCGGCACGGAGTCTGGAGCGATTATTATCGATTACACCACGCCCACTTACGGTAATTATTGGAAATTGCGCTGCCAAAATGGAAACCCTCAAGTATGGGCTCAAGGAGCGTCCATGTGGATGGATATCTAAGTGCTAATCGGGTAAGGAAGAGAATTTTGCTGAGTGACACCAAATTA
>DATBNJ010000139.1:0-17600 GCA_036554385.1 Marinagarivorans sp.
TTACAACCCGCCGTTTGAGTGGTTTAACGTCGTCAATACCACGCAGCTTCAAAATCTTTCCGCTGGTACTTATGTGCTCGAGCTAACCGCATTTGATGACAAGGGTGGCCGCGCGAAGGCTTCGCGAACCGTTGAAATATCCAACAGTGCTTCGCTAAGCGCAGGGGACCCGGTTCGCGGCGAACATTTTTATCAACGCTCATGCGTTGCTTGTCACGGCTCCTTTGGTGAAGGGACTGTGGACGGCCCTAAGATCGTTCCCGCAAAAGAGAGTTATAACCACAACGGCCAAAGCTATTCGTTGTATAAGTTTATCGACGAGGCAATGCCCGTCGGCTATGAGGCGGGTTGTGTTGATCAGTGCGCACGCAATATTGCAACCTACATAAAATCTGCTTTAACCGAAAGGTATCAAGCCTATATAGCACTTGAAGGAGACGCGGTAACGGGCAAAGTAGAATACGCACTTCACTGCGCGGACTGTCACGGTGAGCGCGGCACCGGTGGCGCCGAAGACGTGCCCCTGTTTCCCCTTAGAGCAAGTAACGGCTACATGCTGAAGACCTACTATGCGTATTCGGCGATTGATTTATTCGGCATGATTGATATAGGTATGCCCGTTGGCCCTCGCGGTTATCCCGAGGGTTATGCAGATTATTGTGCGGGCCAGTGTGCTGCCGATATTGTCGCTTACCTGCCCGAGCTGGAAGCATCTTTAACCGCGAGTGAGTTGAAGACTCTGCAGATTGCGTCGGGCGAGAATTACTACATTAACTACTGCGCTGGGTGTCATGGTGAAGATGGCAGCCAGCGCGGTCTTATCCCCTTGAGCGATTTGCAAAAAAATAATACCGGTTTAGATAATAGCGACGTGCTCTACCGCAATACCCGCGATGCTATGCCTCCGACGAACCCGAGTGTTTGTGATGGCCAATGCGCCGAAGATGTTACGGTGTATATTCGCGAGGTTTTAGACTAATCGCCTTGGTTCGCCTAGCTGTAGGCAAAAAATACCCCCGCACAATAAAAAGGCCTATCAGTGGTTAACTGAGGGGCCTTTTTGTTGTGTTGCCTGCCCGCGAAGCGGTAAAGCGCAAACCGTTAGCAGAGGGTAAGATTGCACGCGCGCTGAATGCACCCTTGTGGCCGTTTAAAGTGCCTCAGAATTTCACGCAACTATCAGTGCAGTGCAGTGCATGCACTGCTTTAGCTATTGCGAATTTTTTCGATGGTTTTGCTTGTCGAGCAGCCGTCTACAAAGTCAATAATTTTAACGGTGCCGCCATTTTGCACGGTTTCTTGCGCACCGACGATAGTTTCTAGCGTGTAGTCGCCGCCTTTAACCAGCACGTCAGGCTTTAATGCATTGATGAGCTGCAGGGGCGTGTCATCGTTGTCGTCGCCAAAGGGAATAACCCAATCGACTGCTTTTAGTGCTGTTAGTAAAGTCGCGCGGTGATTAAGGGGGTTGATGGGCCGTGTGGCGCCTTTCAAGCGCTTTATACTGGCATCGGTATTCAGCCCAATCACTAAGCGGTGACCTAAAGCCTTGGCTTGTTCTAGGTAGCTGATGTGTCCCGCATGGAGTATGTCGAAGCAACCGTTAGTAAATACAATTTTCTCACCGGCTTGCCGAGCCAGCGCAATATGCCGAAAAACCTGGTCTTCTGGGCATTGGTAGTGCGCGCTTGCGGATTGCAGTTGTTCGCTCGCGGCGGATGCCAGCTCTTCCGGTGAGACGACATCAGCGCCAAGCTTGCTGACGACAATGCCAGCGGCTAGGTTGGCGAGTTCGGCGGCTTTTTCGTCGCTTTCGCCAAGGGCTTTCATAACCGCCATAGTGGCAATTACCGTGTCGCCGGCGCCGGTGACATCGCTAATTTCGCGAACCTTTGCGCAGAAGTCGAATTTTTCGGTGGCGTTAATAATCGACATGCCGCGCTCACTACGCGTGAGTAGCATGCTGGTTATGTTGGCCTTGTGTAACAAGAGCCTTGCGCTGTCGGCAATTGTGGTTTCGCTTGTGTCATCACCACCGGCCAGTAGGAATTCGCTTAGGTTTGGCGTCACCATATCGGCGCCCGCGTAGACGGATAAATCGGCTTGCTTTGGGTCGACTAGCACGGTCTTTCCCGCGGCTTTGGCGAGTTCAATAAGGCATTTAATATTATTGAGTGAGCCTTTATTGTAATCAGAAAAAACAACTAAGTCGTAGCTGGGCAATAGGGCGGTTAAATCTTCTGCCAACCGGTGGGTGTCGTTGGGTGAAAAAGGGGTTTCGAAATCTAAGCGCACCACTTGTTGCTTGCGGCTAATCACGCGTAATTTGGTAATCGTGGGTTTGTGGCATTTTAACAGGTAAGCGGCGATGCCTTCTTCATTCAGGCGCTCTTCGATTCGGCTTCCGTTGTCGTCATTGCCCACCACGCCAAGCAGGCCAACGTTAGCATCTAGGCTTCGAATATTGCGAGCGACATTGGCCGCTCCGCCCAGTTTATCTTGTTGAGCATTAATTTTAACGACCGGTACCGGGGCTTCTGGGGAAATGCGCTGAGAATCGCCGAACAAATAGCGGTCGAGCATAATGTCTCCGACGACTAAAATCCGAGCTTGCTTAAAGCGGTTAAATACAGCGATGTCCATGGGATCTTCCAGCGTAATCATAGTAACGGAGGCGTTTATTGGTTCTAGTGCGATTTTTGCGAACTTTAAGTTGTCAGCGCGTAATCAAAGGCTTCGCACAGCCAGTGGCCAATAAATAAATGCGCTTCTTGGATGCGAGCGGTTTCGTCGCTGTTTATGGTAATACAATAATTGGCAATATTTTTCACTTGCCCACCGCTGCGCCCCGTAAATGCAATACTGTAGGCGCCAATGTCGTTAGCGGCGAGCAAGGCGCGGTTCACATTGGCGCTGTCGCCCGATGTTGTTAAGCCAAATACGATATCGCCAGGGTCAACAAGGCCCTGCACCTGGCGCTCGAAAACTTGGTCAAAGCTGTAGTCGTTACTTTGTGCCGTTAATATCGAGCTATCGGTCGTTAGGGCGATGGCTCGGATCGGCGCGCGGCTGCGCTTATAACGCACCATAAATTCGGCGGCTAGGTGTTGGCTGTCGGCGGCGCTTCCGCCATTGCCACAAAAGATTAATTTTCGCCCCGATTGAACGGCGTTGTGACAAAGCTCGAATAGCGCTGTAAGTTGCTCTGCGTGCTGCTCGAGGGAGGTAAATACTGCTTGGTGGCGCTGTAAACTCGCCAAGTAATGATCGTGAAAAGACATAAAGTGCTCGTGTTGTCCTGTAGGCAAGCGCGTTAACTAGGGTAGCGCTTGCTGAATATTGCGCGTAGCTTCGAGCGCAATTGTTGCCACTTGGCGCGTAACAAAGAGGCTAGTTTTCCGTTGCTGCCTTTTTTGACAAGGCAACGGTAGACTCTAAAGTGTGCATTGCAGGCTTCGCCATTATTATCACATTTGCTATCGCTTATTGGCTCGCGCGCGACATCGCACGGGCTCGATTGCTTCGCGCTTGAGTTGTAGCCTTGGTTTTGTGTGGGCCGCGTTACCGTAACGGGGGTATCGTCAATAATTGCGATTTTATCATGACTTCTGTTGTTAATCAGTTCAGGCCAGCATCTATCTAAGCCCAAGCCATTTGCTGTTTGTGAGAATGTGGGTGTCAGTGTCATCAAAGCCTCTCGGCTCATTAGTGGTGCGACAAGATCAATACGGTTTACGTAGCGCAGGTGGTAAGCGCTCTGCTGGAGTTGCGCGGGCTGCGTAAGATAGGACTCGAGAGTGAGCGCCGGTTGAGCGAGCAACAACTGGTGGCCCTGAAATAACGCAAACATGCGGTTGATAACCTGAGCATTCGTTAATACCGTGTCATCGGGAAACCACACGGCATCATAGGTATGAATTAGCTCCCAGTATTGCTCGACGAGTTCGCCGGTAATGGCCCATTTACCGCCTTTTTGCTGCTCGTAAAACGTTGCCTGGTTTTTAAACTTTTCGGGCACATCGCCGTAGTAGTTCAAAAATAAGTCGAACTCGGGATGTGCCTGGCTCAACCAACTGGGGTGGCACGACTCATCGCCAACACGAGCGATAATTAAAAAGCGTTTATCCATGACTGAGCCTTAAAGCGCACATTCCACGGCCAAGAAAACTGATCAGCGGTGACTTACAAGGGTGGCAATGCAAGGCGTGAGATGCGTGAATTGATTAATAAGTGCGTGTACATACTGAACGGACAGAGCCCACAAGGCGTGAGATTATAGTCCAAGTTTCGCCGCCTGAGGGACTGCCTTGGTGGCGTGCGCTAATTGGGCTGAGCGTGAATGTGCTTAAGCACGCTTAAGAGGTGCCTGTGGGTGCCTTAGTTGGCAACGCGGCCTATGTTGCTGGCGAGTATCGGTGTTTTCGGATACCCTTGCGCTCCTTTTATAAAGAGCGCTTGCCACGATATCGAAAAGCGCGTGATTTTGACGACGGTTTTATGCAACTTTCTGATTTTGACTACCACTTACCTGAGCACCTGATTGCCAAAGCCCCTGCGCCAGAGCGCACGGGCAGCCGTTTGCTGACCCTAGATGGCCCAACCGGCGCACTCGCGGATACGCAGTTTACCGACTTGCTGTCGGTTTTAAAGCCCGGTGACTTAATGGTCTTTAATAACACTCGGGTGATACCTGCACGGGTATTCGGCGCCAAAGTTACCGGCGGCAAAATCGAAATGCTCGTTGAGCGGGTGTTAAGTGCCACCCGTGTAAGCGCCCATATTCGTGCCAGTAAGTCACCCAAGGCGGGTGCAGCGCTAATCTTACTGGGCGACGACGGTGCCAAGGTGCAAGTCGAAGTCGCGGGGCGCGATGGCGATTTGTTTATTGTTGACTTCCCCGATTCAGACCCTGTGATTCCCGTTTTAGAGCGCATAGGCCACATGCCGCTGCCCCCTTACATTGACCGAGCGGATGACGCTGACGATAAAGAGCGCTACCAAACGGTGTACAACGAACATAAAGGCGCGGTAGCGGCGCCGACTGCTGGGTTGCACTTTGACGATGCCATGATGGCAGCGATTAAAGCAAAAGGAGTTGCGTTGGCCTTTGTAACACTGCACGTCGGAGCGGGCACGTTTCAGCCTGTCAGAGTGAGCAATATTAAAGAGCACCATATGCACGCGGAATATATGGTGGTGAATCAAGATACCTGTGATGCGGTAAAGCGTGCAAAGGCGAATGGCGGCCGTATTGTTGCGGTTGGTACGACCAGTGTGCGCTGCCTAGAGACAGCATCTCAGCACGGCGAGATTCAGCCCTACACCGGGGACACACAAATATTTATTTATCCGGGGTATCACTTTAGAGCGGTCGATGCGCTGGTGACCAACTTCCATTTGCCCGAATCGACCCTGCTGATGCTGATTTCGGCTTTTGCGGGCTACCATCACGTTATGCAAGCTTATGCACATGCGGTAGCGCAAAGTTACCGGTTTTTTAGTTACGGTGATGCGATGTTCATCACTAAAAACCCCAACGCTAACGAACAGGGGCCTCGTTAATGTCATTTATGCAATTTGAACTCGACGACACCAGCAGCGCACCCGAGCTAAATGCGCGCGCGCGCCGCGGGCGGTTAAAGTTCCCGCGTGGCGTCGTCGAAACGCCCGCGTTTATGCCAGTGGGCACTTACGGTACTGTAAAAGGCATGACACCGGCCGATATTGAGGCCACAGGCGCGCATATTTTGCTGGGCAATACCTTTCACCTAATGCTTCGTCCGGGCACCGAGGTTGTTAAGGCGCATGGCGATTTGCACGATTTTATGCAATGGCAAAAACCGATTTTGACGGACTCTGGCGGTTTTCAAGTCTTCAGTCTTGGCGCCATGCGCAAAATTACCGAGGCTGGCGTTGTGTTTAGGTCGCCTATCGACGGCAGCAAGGTAGAGCTCAACCCCGAAATTGCTATGCAGGTGCAGCGCGATTTAGGCAGTGATATTGTGATGATTTTTGATGAATGCACGCCTTATCCGGCCACTGAAAAAGAAGCGCGTGATTCAATGGCCCTGTCACTTCGCTGGGCCAAGCGCAGTAAAGAGGCACACGGTGACAACCCCAGCGCGTTATTTGGTATTGTACAAGGCGGAATGTATGAACACCTTCGGGCAGAATCTTTAAGTGGCTTGGCCGCCATTGGTTTCGACGGCTACGCGATCGGCGGATTGAGTGTCGGAGAGCCCAAAGAGGATATGGTGCGCATACTTGATCATCTCGGTCCCATCATGCCCAAGGATAAGCCGCGTTATTTGATGGGTGTTGGCAAGCCTGAAGACATCGTAGAGGCGGTGCGTCGTGGTATCGATATGTTTGATTGCGTTATGCCAACGCGCAATGCTCGCAATGGCCATTTATTTACCCAAGAGGGAGTGGTCAAAATTCGCAACGCTAAACATCGCCATGATGCTGGGCCGCTCGATAGCCGCTGTGATTGTTACACCTGCAAAAATTTTAGCCGCGCTTACCTACATCACTTAGACAAATGCGGCGAGATATTAGGTGCACAGCTGAATACCGTGCACAACCTGCGCTTTTACCAAAAGCTTATGAGTGATCTGCGAGAGGCCATTGGCAATAATGCGCTTGAGGCTTTTGTTGCCGAATTTTACGCGCGACAGGGGCGAGAGGTGCCCGTGCTTCGCGATGCACCAGCTTTGAGCCTCGGCTAGGAATCTTGTATGTTGTGAAAATACAGGGCCCAGACGCCCGTAAGCGTGAAGGGGCGCACCGTGTTAAGCTTGAAGTCTGTGCTTTGCCCCCCATAAACAACACTCCTTGCGCCAAGCCGGTATAATCACGCGCCCAATTGTCGACCGTTTGATCGAAGCCGCCAGCTTAAGAATTAAAACACTTTGGACTATCACATGAACCGTTATCCTTTATGGAAGTATTTGCTTATCCTCGTCGTTCTGGGGCTTGGCATTATTTACGCACTCCCTAACATCTATGCGCCTGATCCGGCGGTGCAAGTCAGCGGCTACTCGGCTGACCTTAAAGTCGATGAAAACGCCCTAGCGCAGATTGAACAGGGGCTAAACGACGCAGGCATCGCCTATAAAAGTGCTGTTTTAGAGGAGGGTGGTTCGGCGTTGATTCGATTGACAGCGCTTGAGGATCAACTTAAAGCGCAGCGCGCCATTGAGGATGCCATCAATCGCAAAAATGCCCGCAAAGGCGAGGGCGATAAATACATTGTGGCACTCAATAGTGCACAAACGACTCCGCAATGGCTGCGTGATTTGGGCGCAAGCCCAATGAATCTGGGACTCGACCTTGCCGGTGGCGTCCACTTTGTGTTGGAGGTCGATACCCCCAAAGCCGTCAATGATCGCTTGGCAGACAGCGAAGAAGTCGTCAAAAAAGCGGTTCGTAAGGCGCGCATTTTCAATGTGCAGACCGAAATCAATGGAACCACTCTGGTTATCACTGCGCCGGACGAGGCCACGCAGCTACAGTTGTCTGAAATTGTTAAAGAAGAGCTGCCGCAAATGCAGCGAAAGTCTGATTCAGCTAATGGCAAGTATACGGTGACAGCCAATTTAACCGAGCAAGCGATTAAAGATATTGAGGACCACGCGGTCACGCAAAACTTAACGACATTGCGCAATCGCGTTAACGAGTTAGGTGTTGCTGAACCACTAGTGCAGCGTTTAGGCCGCAATCGCATTATTGTTGAGCTACCTGGAGTACAAGATACCGCCCGTGCAAAAAAGGTGATTGGTAAAACCGCGAACTTAGAGTTCCGATTAGAGGCTCGCCCTGATGTGGGCTTTAGTCAGCGGCAAAAATTTGACCACCGGCAAGAGGATATGCAAGCGCGCACCGGGGGCTCTTACCTAGAGCGACGGCCCATTATTACCGGCGAGCGCGTGACCAATGCAACGCGCGGCTTTGACCCCGAAACCAGTCAGCCGCAAGTGAATATTTCGCTCGATGCTGAAGGCGGCGCAGCTATGCACCGCGCGACCCGTAATAATGTTGGTCGCCGATTGGGAGTGCTGTTTATCGAGTATCGTCCCAGTTCGCGTATTGTTACCGATGAAGACGGTACAGAGCGGCAAGTTGTGGAGCAAATTCCAGTCAAACAAATCATTAGTTTGGCTACTGTGCAAAGTGCCTTGGGCCGTGAATTTAGAACCACCGGCTTGAGTGACGCGGAAGCGGGCGAGCTTGCGCTTTTATTGCGTGCTGGGGCCTTGGCGGCGCCAATGGTGTTTGTGGAGGAGCGCACTATTGGGCCATCGCTCGGTGCCGAGAATATCGAAATGGGCATTAAATCCATAAAATTGGGCATGCTGCTCGTCGTGGTGATTATGCTGCTTTACTACCGTATCTTTGGTATTGCCGCGAATGTGGCCTTGGCCTTTAACGTCGCACTGATAGCAGCCATTATGAGCCCTTTCGCCACCTTAACCTTACCCGGCTTGGCGGGCATCGTGTTAACCGTGGGTATGGCGGTTGATGCCAATGTGTTGATTTTCTCGCGAATTAAAGAAGAGCTTAAGGCTGGCATGCCGCCGCAAAGCGCAATTAACTCAGGGTTTGATCGAGCTTTTACGACGATTTTAGATGCCAATATTACAACGCTGATTGTTGCACTGATTTTATTTGGTATCGGTTCGGGGCCCGTTAAAGGTTTTGCGGTGACTTTGTCTATCGGTATTCTAACGTCGATGTTTACCGCCATCGTTGTAACGCGGGCTGTCGTCAATTTGATTTACGGCGGCCGTCAAATCACTAAAGTATCGATATAACGCCTCAGGATTCGGAGTTACAGATGAGCGACATTAAAGTTTTGAATTTCATGAGCTACAGTCGGATGGCGACAATTGCATCGTTTTTGATGCTTGCTGTATCGATTGGGTCTCTATTTGTTAACGGTTTAAACTTGGGGCTAGATTTCACTGGTGGTACATCCATCGAATTGGAATATGCCAAGGCTCCCAACTTAGAAGAGGTGCGCGCCCAGCTGGTGGACTCGGGTTACCCTAATGCGGTTGTTGTGGCCTATGGCGCCGACACCGATATTATGGTGAGAATCCAAGGTAATTCGGAAAACCTTGCCGACGAAGTCACCGCTGCGCTAAATATTGGTGAGCACGATGTTACGGTGAAGCAAGCTTCGTTTATCGGCCCTCAAATTGGTGAAGAGCTACGCGATGATGGCGGCTTAGGCATGCTGTTTGCCCTAGCGGTGGTGATGGTGTACGTTGCTTTGCGCTTTCAGTTTAAATTCTCTGTGGGCGCCGTGGCGGCTTTGGTACACGACGTTATTATCGTAATTGGGCTGTTTTCCCTATTCCAGTGGGACTTTGACCTGACCGTGCTGGCAGCAATTTTGGCCGTTATCGGCTATTCGTTGAATGATACCATCGTGGTCTATGATCGAATACGAGAGAATTTTCGCATTGTTCGCGATATGTCCGTGCAAGGCATCGTCAATTATTCATTAACGCAAACACTCGGCCGCACCTTAATGACGTCGGGCACGACGATAGTGGTGTTATTGGCACTCTTTTTTGTGGGTGGCGAAATGATTCACAATTTTGCGACAGCGCTATTAATTGGCGTGGGCGTGGGTACTTATTCTTCGGTTTATGTGGCATCGACTATTTTGTTAGCCATGAAGGTAACCCAAGAAGACTTGATGCCACCCAAGGTCGAGGTCGAAGGCGAGGAGTTCGAGGAGCTTCCTTAATTTGTTACACGCCGGTGCCTTGATTGCCGCGCGTGTGTAGTATCTGGGGGAGGCTTGTCGCGGGTGTTAGATTGCTAACGAGTTTTTATCCTGAAATACCACGAGTGGCATTTCAGGATAAAGAGCAGCTAAAGGAAATCATGCAGAAAGATCGCTTGACGCTAACTCTGGCAACCTCCGTTTATTGTTGTTGGCCGTAAACCCCCATTACCGCGCTAGCGAGCATAGCGATATTGCAAACGTCGTAAAAAAGCGCTTGCCACTGCTCAAAGCCCCTCGGTTTCTTAGTTTATTAATGCCTCAGTCTTGCATTTTTTTGAGTGAGAGATCCGCCAAAGTTGCGTTGTAGTGTCCAATGAAAGAAGTCACCTTTACCAAGGTTAAAAGCAAAAAGATTGTGGTTTTTGCGCCTCGTTTTATTGGTGACGCGGTTAATACCAGCTACGCCTTGCAGATACTGCTTGCGGCCTACCCCGATGCAACTATGACCTTGCTTGCGCGTGAACCTTTCGGCGCTATTGCGCCTCGCTTGGGCTGCAGTGGTTTTATTGTCGATCCGCGCAAAACTCTTGGCCTTTTTGTGGGCATTAAATCGCTAATTCGCGACTTAAAAGCTGGCCAGTTTGATATTGCCGTACTGTTTACCAATACCTTTGCCGATGCCGCCATAGCGCGCATGGCGGGCATTCCTGTTAGGGCGGGCTATGCCACGGAAGCACGAGGGCCCCTATTAACGCACCCGTTAAAACATAACCCGCACCGGCATTACATTAACCGTTACGCTTATATTGCCAATGCTCTGTGTGAAACTCCATTAGAGTTATTGCCTGATTCAGGCCTTAAAACCGAGCCTTTTTCTTTACCTGCATCACCAAAGACGGTGACCTTGGCGGTTTATTTTGGTTGCGAGATTAAAGGCCCACGCTATTACCCTATGGCCGATACCGCTGAGCTGCTAAAGCGCTTAGCCAAGCACCATAGTGTACGATTCGTGGCGATTGGCGCTAACTTTGAGTTTGATTCTGCAGAGCAACTGAGTTTGTCGCTTGGTGATGCCGTCGCATTCGACAATCTTTGCGGTAAAACGAGCCTTGTGCAGATGATTGATGTTATTGCCGCTTGCGACGGATTAATAACTATTGATTCGGCGCCATTGCACATCGCCTCGGCGCTGAAAAAACCGTTAGTGGTATTAGAGTCTCAGGGCTTTAGTGCATTTAGCAGCATTCAGCCCAAAAGTCCGTATGCGTGGGTGGCATCGAGTCGCTGGCGCTATATCAAAGATGAAGATCAGGTTAAAGACATTCCCATCGAACGCATTGAAAGCGCGGTAGCGAAGATGATTGCTCACCTTTGCTCGCCGCAGAACTCAGCCGAGCCTTAAAGGGGTAGCTCTGTCGTGTATTTAACTTGTTTGAGTGCAAAAGTCGAGTTGATCGACGCGACGTTGGGCAGGTGAACCAGCGTTTTTTTTAATAGTCTTTCGTAGCTGTCAACATTAGACACGATAATACGTAGAAGGTAATCCTTATTGCCGGTTGTCGAGTAACATTCGACGATTTCTGGAATTTGTTGCACGGCAGCTTCAAAGGCATTTAACGATTGCTCGTCGTGGCTTTTAATTGTTAGGTAGGCATGAACACTAACGCCAAGGTTGAGCGATTTGGCGTCCAATAAGGTGACGCGCTTTTTTATATAGCCGTCTTGCTCTAAGCGTTTTACCCTTCGCCAGCAAGGGGTATGCGATAGGCCGACCCGCTCGCCGATTTCGTTCATTGAAAAATCTGCATTTTCTTGCAGTGTTTTTAGAATGAGGGTGTCAAATTTATCGAGTCGGGTGTCGTCGTTCATGATTCAACGTCTTTTGTTGGCTCAAACGCCGTGATAAACACGGGCCATTAAAAGCGGGCATTTGCCGCGGCTAGGTGAAGGGCTGTTATCTTAACTGAGTTGACGCGCTTAAATATAGTGCGCGTTTTGGGGAGGCATATTTTTGAAGTTATCGTCCTACGGCCAGCAAATGGCGGGCCCATCGCCTATTGCTGAATTGATGCAAGACTTAGGCGATGCGTTGAATAATAATCCCGATGTGTTGTTTTTGGGTGGCGGCAATCCCGCGTTAATCCCCGCTGCGAGTGAAATTTTTCGCAATCATTTACAAGCACTGCTAGCTGAGCAAGCCTCCGCGGAGCGTTGGCTCGGTGTCTATCAATCGCCTCAGGGGTACGAGCCCCTTTTAACGGCACTATCGGGTTATTTGCAGGAACAAGGCTGGCCGGTATCAGAACAAAACTTAATGGTGCTAAACGGAGGCCAGAGTGCCTTTTACCGGTTATTTAACGCGTTTGGCGGCCCGGTTTACGATCCGGCAGGTTGTGTGAAAAATGTTCGGCAAATCCACCTGCCGGTGGTTCCGGAATATGTCGGCTATCGCGGCCAGATGATCGGTGGCGACGCCTTTGTGGTGTCGCGTCCGTTAATTGTCGAGCAAGGCGAAAATCGTTTTCGCTATACCCTCGATCGCAATGCGGTTCAGTTAACGCCAGACTCCGGCGCACTGTGTTTGTCGCGTCCCGCAAACCCTTCTGCCAATGTGCTGGACTTAGATGACCTGACGTGGTTGGCCGAACAAGCTAAGGCATGGGAAATTCCGATGATTGTCGACTGTGCTTACGGTAGTCCTATCCCCAATATTATGCCGCCGTCTCAATGTCATCGCTGGGCGCCGGGCACGATCGCCGTTATAAGCGCATCGAAACTAGGGTTGCCGGGGCTACGCACCGCCGTCGTGGTGGCCGATGCGTCAGTGGTTGCACTGCTTACGCGCATTGGCGCGATTGAATCGCTTGCCGCGGGAAATACTGGCCCCATGTTACTGGAGCGTTTGATTACCTCAGGTGATATCGCGCGGCTAACCGAGCTGGTGCCCGCTTTTTATCAGCAAAAACGCCAATTGATGTTGGCACTATTGGATGAACATTTGGCAGGTACCCCTTACAAAATACACATTCCCGACGGCGCATTTTTTGTTTGGCTGTGGCTGCCGGACCTGCCTATTGGCGCTAAAACCTTGTACCAACGCCTTAAGGTAAAAGGCGTATTGGTGATGGCCGGCGATGACTTTTTTTTCGGCGAGGAAGACCGCTGGCAGCATGCCAAACAATGCCTGCGATTAAATATTTGCCAGTCGGATGGCGATATGGCCAAAGCGGTTGCCATTATTGCTGGGGAAGTTAAGTCGGCATATGTACGTGTTTAGGTAGCGGTAAGCCGAAAAACACGGCGCTTAAACAACGCGTTTATAGGCAACCGTGCAATACCGCAAAACACCGCAACTGGTGTTTTGCGGTCAAGTGCTTAGCTCGCAGGGTTGGCCAGGCTTTGTTCTAGCCACGCGGCCGCACCGTTAAAGGCTAGCTCTTTGTGGGTAACCAAATAGGCGGGAATGTTTTCGACGTAGCGGCTCATGGGCCCTTTGTGGGCAAATTTGGCGGCGAAATCGCTTTTGATTACGAAATCTTGGAAGCGCGGTAGAATGCCGCCGGCCAAATAGATGCCACCGGTTGCGCCATAGGTTAAGGCGAGATTGCCGGCAAAGCTGCCGAGCAAGCTGCAAAACGTATTGAGCGTTGTCACACAGGCTGGGTCTGAACCGTCCAGCGCTTTGGTAGTGACATCGGCTGGCTCGTAGTGGGCGGCTGTATTGCCTTCAACTTCGCAAATGGCTTTGTAAAGATTGACAAGCCCAGGGCCCGAAATAAAAGTTTCTGCAGATACATGGCCGTGATGCGCAATGGCCGCTTTGATGATGTCGGCTTCGAAGGCCGAGCTTGGTGCAATATTGATATGCCCGCCTTCACAGGGGTTGGGCAACCAAAGGGACTTGTGACGAATCGCGCCAGCAACGCCCAAGCCGGTGCCCGGCCCAAAAACTGCTTTGTTACAGTTAAGTTGTGGTGTGCCTTCTTTTAGGGTGACTAAGTGGTCTCGCCCCATAAGTGGAATGCCAGCGGCAACCGCAGCAAAATCATTCATGGCGACAAAAGCGGACAAACCAAATTTAGCGGCAACTTCAGAGCAAGAAAACCCCCACGAGAGGTTGGTCATTTGCACACGGTCGCCTAAAACGGGGCCGGCGATCGCTGCGCACATGGCTGTGGGCTGAACGTTATCGAGCATGGCCAAGTAAGTGCTGATAGCATCTTCCAGGGTGGGGTAGTCTTTACCTTTAAGAATATGAAGATGCTCTAAGGTATACAGGCTGCCTTCTTTACCTGTTACGAGGGCAAAGCGCGCATTGGTTCCGCCGATATCGGCAACAACATAGGGAAACATAGTGAGGTCTCTGTGTGGGCAAAATTCAAAACTTTGACACTCTAGTCAAAGCGCGATGAGCGCGCAAGTTTCAATGCGCATTATTGGGTCGGGTAGCCGGTCAGCAGTGCAATTGACTCGAGGGCATCTTCGGCCAGCGTCTGGCCAGCGAGCGACTCAGCTAACGTGATTGCTTTGCCCGCGTTACGTTGTGCATCGACCGCAAAATAGGCTACATGGTGCTGCCCGCTTTGGAGTGTCCCTGTGCTTCGAAGGCATAGGTGAGAGATATCGCTGCGCGGTGTTGCAGTTTGTTTGAGCGTGATACCCAGCAGTTTACGCTCGGTGTTAATGCCGGTACGCGTTATTTGAACACGATAACTATTAAGTAGTGAATACAGGCCGCCTAACAAAACAGCGGCCCCGACAAGCGCAATAAGGGGCCCTAAAATCGGCGCATCATGATGTCTAATCGCCACGCCTACGCCGGTGCAAACTAATCCAAGGGCAATAATAAAACTGCTGGTTTTGGCGTGTCTAAGGGCTTTGAGGTTAATTTCTATACCTCCGTTGATCGTGCGCACGTTGAGAAGCGCCTCAAGGGCATCGGCCCTGGCTTGTTTAAGCGTTGGGTGCTGCGTGCTATCGGCGCCAGCGCTGCTTACGTTTTGATGTCCGTGCGCTTCGTTAAATGCGTTTTGCGTCGATGCGTTGTACTTGCCCAGTGTGTCGCCGTTGAAGGCTGGGATTTCGTAGCTTCTGTCTAGGTCTGCGCCCGGTAACTTGGTGTAAACGCGCAGCCGCCAAAAGTGATAATCGTCGCAAGCTAACTCCGATTCGGGTAAATCGGATGGGGTATTAAAACGAAATGTCAGCACGCTGCCACCGCTCGCTATGGCAACCTGCGCAGCGCCCGTTTTGCTCCATATTAACTGTTCACTGCGCCGGCGGTTTTTGCCTGTTCCGCGGTAGTAACTGCGCACACAGCTTAAGGTGACTTCGACAAAGGCGTTTTGGGGAAGCCTTTGCGCAAGATCTATTTTGCCCGCCATGGTGCCGCCAATTGGCGCTGGGTAGGGTGACAGGGTTAGTGGCGCCGGCCCAAATCGACGCCACCTCGCGGTGAGCACTAGCGCCCAAACGACCATACCAACGCCGGCTGCGGGAAACAACAATGCCACTAGAATGATATAGTTTTGTGCTTTTAGCTCGCTGGGGACAACGGCGGTAACCGGTAGCGACAGCAAGTTCCAGAAAATACAAAAGCCCCAAAGCGCCCAAACGGCTGTTTTTGCACTTGAGCTTATGGGATTGCGCCATTTGGCATTCGCTAGCCAAGGGGCATCGCCCGTTGATGCCGCCGTGGAGGCGTTTTTTTGTGACATAAATCCGAGCACTAGGATGGTTAATCCAAAACCGCTGAACACTACCGCGAATAATAACTTAAATAGCACTAGGCCCCAGCGCAATTGCCGGTCGACGATGGCTTGTTCCGGAGCCTGTGGGTTGACGTAGACGGTAAGCGGTTTTTTATCGCGAAGGTGCGCCTTTAAGCGCTGGGCCATGGTTTGTTGCCAGTCACCAATATTGTCGGCGCCGGTCATAATGCCTATGCGCGAGCTCGTATAGCGAAGGTGATTATAGCGATATTGGTATCTGGCCTTTGCTTCCCAGCTCGTGCCATCGTCGCTTTGATGACTCTTAAGTTCCGCGCTTAACACCTGCGCCGGCACCGCCGGCCAGTGTTTCATGGTGTGCCATTCGTAAAGCGAGGGTAAGACGCTGAAAAACAAAAAGCCCAGACCTATAGCGGCGAATGGAATGCCAAAAAGGGCAGTATAAATTGACTTTTTTCCACGCGTCGTTTGAGTTTTACGGGTTGTCATTAGCCGATGCCACTGTTGAAGGTGCAGTACACGGCTACGTGCGCTGCAGATTGTTTATCGAGCATGGTAGGATTGCCACAAATTTCGCGAAACACCATCGGTGGTGCTTCGCGGTGTCGTCATAAAAGACAAAAAGCGTTGTAAGCAACAGGTTTCAGGATAGTACAAAATAACATGCCCAAACATATCGCTATCGTTGAAGACGAAATTGCCATTGCTGATAACTACCGCGATGCCTTGGCCCGCCAAGGCTACGGCGTTAGCCACCACATTGATCGACAGGCGGCGATGCGTGCCTTTGATGCGCGCCTGCCGGATCTTGCGATTATTGATATTGGCCTTGGTGACGAAGCCGAAGGTGGTTTTGACTTATGCCGCGATTTACGCGCTCGTGCACCGCAGCTGCCGATTATTTTTTTAACCGCCCGAGATTCTGAGCTCGATCGCGTTCTGGGTTTGCGTCTTGGCGCTGATGACTACCTTACCAAAGATATCAGTCAGCCCCATATGCTTGCGCGCATTACCGCATTGTTTCGTCGGGTCGATGCGCTAGCGGCGCCAGCTGCTGTAAAAGAGCACTTTACCGCTGGCCCCTTGCGTATTGATTGTCAAACGCTGCAGGTGACATGGCACGGTAACGCGATTGAACTGACCATTACCGAATACTGGATTGTGCAGTGTCTTGCCAGTCGCCCGGGGCATGTAAAAAACCGACAGCAATTGATGGATGCCGCCAATGTTGTGCTTGATGACAACACCATTACTTCGCATATCAAGCGTATTCGGAAAAAATTCAAAGTGGTCGATCACGCCTTTGATGCGATACAAACGGCGTATGGCATGGGTTACCGCTGGGTATCCCCCAAAGGCACAGAGCTAGAATGACGCTTAAAACGCAGCTCTTGCTATTGGGCTTGCTTACGCTCGCACTGCCTTGGCTTGCGGTTGATTATATCCAGCGCTTAGATTCAACCCTAAGGCAAACGCGGTTGGCTGGCGTGGAAGAGCTCGCGGCGAGTGCTGCGCGCGAAATATCGAAAGAGTCGGCTTTAGTGGCGCGCCTAGCCCAAAGAGCTGAAGCCGGCAGTGCGCTGTTTGTCGACGATTTACCGCAAGGTAGCCTGTTAGACGGCTACTTAAGTGATTGGCATAGTGAAGCGCAAAGTACTCTTGGGCTCGCGCAACGCTTTAGCCTAGAAAATGGCTGGCAGCCATTTGTGGGTGCTCCGCAGCGGGTGACGGCGGCAATTCGTTTTGCCTTTTCGTACAGCGAGCGACGATCCGAGCGCCGTCAGGCAATGTGGGCTGGCGTTATAGTATCGGGTGTTAAACCGCGGTTTTACTCGCCGCAGCGCGACGATTTTGATGCGCTTATTCTGCGATTTGAAAATAACGAAGCGCTACGACTCACCAGCGCCGCATCGGGCGCGGCTATTGTCGAGCGTTGGCACATTAACAAATGGGAACGCAGTTTTGATAGCCGCGCTTACTGGCAGGCAGCAGAAGGTGACGCAACTTCACCGGCGAGCGTGACGATTGAGTGGTCGCTGCCTTTGCGGTTGCGGTACTTGAAGTTTACCGCGCAATGGCTTAGCGCAGAGCTCGGTTACAGTTTGTTTTTAAATCGCGACAATAAGCCCATG
>DATBNJ010000154.1:0-31438 GCA_036554385.1 Marinagarivorans sp.
AGTGCCGTTACAGCCTGCCAGTACGGCCGATATGAATAGTGCGAGCGGCTTGATCGGAGCTTTCATGGTTTCACCTATTTGTTAATTGTATTTATGGCTTAGGGTGTATTTGAGTCGTGCTTAATTATGGTGAGCGAGTGAGCAAATAATGTTTTCGATGGTGGGTAAAGCCTTGTGCCCATCATAAAGGCAGCCATCACGGTTTTCGATATTGGCCAGACCAAAATGTGCGGCGAGTTCACAAATCTGCGTTTTGCTCGCCCTCTCGATGAGCTGCAATTGTTGTCGTGGTGCTCATCGAGGGGCATTGTGTTATTGGCAGCTAGCCCAAGGTTGTGCAAGCACCGTTGCTAGGGGTAATTGATCCTGTGAGACCCAAGGTGTCGCCATGTCTTTACCGGCGGTCGCAATAACGTACTGCGCGAGATCCGTGCCTACCGGTAGGCGGTTAGCGCTAATGGCCAGCTGGGAGCGCGCGTTGTAGTTGGCGGGCATATCTGGTGTGCTGCCATGGGATGCCGTTAAGTCGCCCGTTTCTCCGTCAGTGTCGGGCAAGCAGTGCTCGTTGCCAAACCACACGGTGCTACCGCGAATCTCGAGTCCGCCCTCACGAAAGTCGCGCAATAAGCTTTCGACGTAGTAGTCCATGTCGTCGCGATTGTTTTCGGCAGCCTGTTTATTATTAATCACCATATTATCTTCAAATAATATTCTGCCGCCGAGACGCACACTGAGGATATCTTTGCGGTAATTATAAAAGACGTTATTAAACAGGTGCGATTGGCCTCGACGCATCAAAGGCACGCGGCGTGATGTTTCGAAAGCACTTGAAGCGTAGTAATTATCCTCGGTCACAAAAAGGTTGTTATGCATGGTGGTGGTAATTTGTGCATTGATTTCTCGGCTATTGTTAGCTCCGTGTAATGCGGCACGCTTAACGTTGATCAAGCGGTTAAATGAAATGCTGATGTCGTAGGCACCCACCTTAACGTCAAACGCTGAATCGCCGGTGTTGCTAAAGGTATTTTGATGCACCCATATATCGTGGGATTCACCGGTCATGCGCAGCATGTCGGGGTCCAAATCATGGTCTTCGGTATGACCTGCGCCGGTGAAATAAAGGTTGGTTACAATGACGTTTTGTGAGATATGGGTAGAAACGCCACTACTGTCGGCACCAATTTTTAGGCCGTTAAACAAAAAGGTGGCCGAGCTACCGCGCCCGTCGATTGTGGTGTTGGACATGACCATTTCGTTGCGGATGGGTAGGTCGCTGTCGTTTAAGCGCTGGTTAAAAAAGGTATCGGTGCAACTGTCTTCGGATACGCCGTTATTTTCGCACCATAAGGTGTGATCTAAGCACTCTTCTACGGTGGCGTTATCCAACGCGGCTAATACGGCGGAATCGGTACAATGCAAGCGGTACATCGCAATGCCGTCGCGGGTGCCGTTACTGCCATTAAAATCGCGTTTATCAAAGACAATCCAGTTAGAGGCATCAGAGCTTATGGCCTCTAGCAGTTGTTGCTCCGGCATAACGCCTGTACCTTTTTGGATGACAATGAGGTTGCTGCTGCCGTCTGGGTCGAAGCCGCCCAGAGCCTTCTCGCCGAAGCCTACCGGTCGACCTAGCGATTCAGATAAGCAGGCAACAATCTCTTGATCGCTCGTCAGGGAGGATTCACGCCAGTTGGTTTCGCTATTGGTTAATAGATCGTGACATGCCGCGCTGAGTTGCTCGTCGCTTTGTGACGATGTCGCGCCAGACATGGCGCTACTGCTGGCAGGGACGCTGCTCGAATCGCTGGCGGCGGAACTGCTTGTTGCCATTGTGCTGCTTGCTTCAGAGGGCGTTGATGCGGTGGCGCTGCTTTGGGTTGGGCCGTTATTGCCCCCCGTGCAGGCGGCCAGTGCTAGCGCACTTAGCGTTATTATTAGGTTGTTGCGCATGGTCATCTCGTTCCTCGGGCGGTTGCTGTTTTTATTATTTGGAAAGCTTGCTTGTACCCAACGGTCACACTACAGATAGCGCTTTGGGCGCCAAAAAAGTGTAACCGATTACATTCGCCGATTTTATTTTCGTGTATAAATTTGATACCCCTATCACACACTCTGCATTGTGCGTGTTGAACTTTTCGTTTCTCGCCACATTGGCGTTAAACTTGAATTAAAAGTCGAGTTGGTGCCCATTCAGAAACGACGGTTGAGGAGTAACCGTTTACATTCCGATGGGCGCTGAAACCTTAAAATTTCGCCAAGCGCGACCAAGGGCACCGCTAGCTAAAAGAAGCAAGCAAAACTCTAAACTGGGTGAAAAGGCACGATGAGGCCGCCGGTGGCGGATCGCTCGATAGGAAAGAGGTTGTGTTTTGGGCAGGGTTGACGCGTGCGCAAGTGCAGCACAGACGCTAAACAAAAACAATGCTGGCAGGCCCTTGGAACAAGGCCCGCCAGTTGACCGGTTATTGAATCGCCAGCGGCTGCCGGTTAAGTGCTGCGCGTTGCAGGTAAGCGTACAGCACACAGTTTGCCGACGAATAAAAGTAGCAAGCCGGCAAAGCCCCATGCAGTGAAGCCGAAGGCCCCGCCGGTAATCGTCGAAGGTTGGCTGCTGGAGCTCGAGGATTGAGCGGCGCTAGATGCAACCGAAGATACCGTCGCCGACGATGATGGCGGGCTCGAGGAGCTTTCGCTAGAAGCGCTTGAGCTTACCGTTGACGAAGAGCTGGATGATGCGATGCTAGACGACTGGCTGCTGCTTGATGGCGCAGGCTGATCTACCGGCGGATTACCGGTGAAGCCTTCTTGTCCTTCACGCGTTAGCGCCAAAACGAGGTAGCCATTTTTTACTACCACGTTGGCTGGCGAGAAGTCGGCGCGGTTTTCGGCAAAGGTCCAATCCGCCGTTCCCCAACGGCTAGTGTTAAAACTATCAAAGTCATCGCGCCACTTTAGGTCGAAGCCGCTGCCATTCCACGAATAAAATTCTACCCAGTTCACAAACATGTAGAGCGGTAAAACACTATCGTTCCAGTCGCCTACCCAGGCGGGGTTCTCCGGTGGCCAAAAGTTAATGCGCGCTTGCGCGGGACTGATTAAATCGCGGGCTTGACCGCCATTGGTGGTGCGAATGACCTCGCCGTCCACTAACCAGCGAACTTGATCCGGCGTCCACTCCATGGCGAAGGTGTGATAGGCGTCTGCAAATGACGAATTAATGGTGTGAACTTGCTCTGAATACTGCTTGGTATCCAGCCCAGAAATAATATTGCTTTGCCAAGAGTTTGCATTATTTTTACCGAATACCTCAATATCAACTTCCTCCCATGGCACGCCATCGAGCTCCGAGCCATCTTTCCATAAGAAAAAGTTTGAGATCACGCCGCTCGCTTTAGCGGCTTGCATGCGAATGACAAACTTGCCGTAAAGCCCTTCATCTGTGGTGAATATTTCGGCGCCTTTGTACGGTTTAGCCGCCGCGTTTAGCGCGCCTGCGGCCAATACCGAAAAAGCCGTCACTTTGAGATATTTTATAATTCGTGACATCGTGATAGTCCTACCCTGTTGCTTTCTTTGGAAGAGAAAACACCAGCCTATTCGCGATTTGGGGGCCTCGTAAAGCTGCAAAATACACTTTGGGTAAAGTGAGACGGTTGCAAAAAAAGCGATACCTATCTATAGGCGCTCGATAGCGGCTGGTTTAGCGCGTTGCGCCTGTAAGCGGTAGGTGTTGTGTTAAGGCTTTGCTTGAACACGCGGTTAAATGTCGCCTTGCTGTTAAATCCCGCGTATTCAGCGACTGCCAGTATTGTGAGATGCGCCTGTGAGCTATCACTTAATAAACGTTTTGATTCCTCGATGCGAAAGCCGTTGAGGTATTCGTGAAAGTTTTTGTGCGCACAATGGTTGATTGCGAGTGACACGGTTCGAGTGGGTAACCCAGCGCCATCAGCAAAGCGCTCAAGCGTCATTCTGGGGTTCAAGTGGGGTTTTTCGGTGGCCACAAAATGCTCAATTTTGTTGAATGCCGCCTGCAGCTGCTGATGTTCTTCGGCATCTTCGTCAGTGGATTGCTGCTTGCGCAATGCCGCGAGCTGTTGCTCATCGGCAAGGCGACTATTGCGGCTCCCCAGATACATCAACATAGCGACCAATACTAGCGTCATGTAGTTGCCGATAACGCCCATCGCATCACTAAAGGCAATGGGTAAATAGATGCCTGCCAAATGCGTTACCAGGGACCACAGCTTTATTAAACTGAACCCCGCCACTAGGCACAGTAAGTTTTTCCACTGCAGCGTGTTTGCACTTGCTTCTTTTCGGGTCGCGTAAAAGAGCCTAAGGCACATTAAGCCATAAGCTAATGGCATCACTTTTTTCAGCAATACAAATTCCGCAAAGTGCGTTTGCGGTTGACTGTAAACGCCAAGGTTAAGAATGAGGTCGCGCTGTAGCTCTAAGGGGAAGCGATGTGCAACACCGTAGAAGTAGAGCGGTATACACAGCGCAGGGATTAAATGAACAAGATCTCGGTAGCGAAAACGGTTGCAGGCAAAGAGCTCGGAGCGAATAAAGCCATAAAGTACTGGGCCAAAGGCGAAAGTGGCAAAGCTGAAGGCTGTTAGCAGCCAAGGTGATAGGTCGAAAGCCGCATATTTAACCTCATCACCCCAGAAGGCCAAGGTGTCAAATGCAATCATGGCATTGAGTGCAAAAAAAGCCATGAGCAGGTGGCGCGACGGTCTTTTGTATTCTTTGTGTTGCAGGCTTAACAGCGCCAGCGCAGCACTCATCACTAAGACCGTCAACAACACGACATCGTTAATGTTAAACAGTACCGTATTCATGATTAAATTAACGCTCCATTGACCTTACTTAACTGAAGGGTTGCTTGTCTGAATGATTGTGACGCATTTTACGCTATTATTTTTTGCGCTATAACGCATTCTTTCCAACGGGCTCACACGCTATGCGCGCTCGCCTCGCGGCTATCGATTATTGGCGTTTAATCAGCTGCCGCTCTAAAAACTCAATCATATCCGCCACAACGGGTTGAGATAAGTCTTGGAAGCAGCCCTTGTTGTAATCGTTGCAGCCGCTATCTAAAAATCCGTGCCCCTTGCCCTCGTAGACTTTAAAAGTCACGGGTTGATTGAAGTTTTTGAGCGTTTCGACATAGCGTTTTGCGCTTTCGGGGGTTGTCATTTGATCGAGGGCTCCGACCAATACAAATTGCGGTGGTAGCGCGTATTCTTTATACGGAATGAGGTAGTGATTGGGTGATACCGCATGATAATACTCGGGCTGCTGTGCCACATTGATCGCGTCGCCGAATAAACCGCGGGGCTTAACGTCGGCCCATTGCCAAAATGGGTTGCTTGCGGTCTCAAAGTTATTTTTGGCAATATCGTAAAGGCTAAACCCCGCGTAGCTTAAGATCGCCGCCGATAGCGTTAAGCCATTGTCTCGGGCGACTTGTTCGGCCGTTTTGCCTTTGGGCAAGTAACTGGGGTTAAACCCTAGCGGTTTTTTGGCAAAACCGTGCGAGCTCAGGTTTCGGCCCGCCAGCGTTACCATCGCGGCCAGGTGACCGCCTGCGCTATCGCCGGTAACCGCGACTTTTTCAGGGTCGCCGCCGTATTGGGCGATATGCTGTTTAACCCAAAGCACGGCGCCCATTGCATCTTCGACCATTTGATTGGCAGTGGTGGTGTTATTAACGTCGCCCAGTAGGCGGTAATTCACGTTGACAGTCACAATATTGGAGCGACGAGCAATGGCATTGGCGAGGTCGGTCATTATGGACTTGTCGTTTAACAGCCAGCCGCCGCCGTGAAAAATTATTAATACGGGCATTGCTTTTGGGGCAGCGTTTGGTGGTATAGGCTGGGCAATGTCCAGTGTTAGTTCGAAGCCTTGTGGGCTGGCCCACGGGATGTCTGAGTGTTGTTTTATGGGATGATCCGCCAGCGCGGCGGCGCTCAACATTGCGATCAAGAATAGGCGTATTAGCCCTAGTGCGGCTCTGGCCATGGCATGAGTGCTCCGTATTCAGTCAGGTTTCGATTTTATTTTTAGAGTCGTCTCGACAAATTCTACCCATGATTTAGTGCTCGCCGCAGGAAAAACGATCAGAGAATAATGTGCAAGATGAGTACACTCAAAACAGCGCCCGCCGGCAAGGGCCTAATGTTTCGCGCTGAGAAGCGGGTGGCTTTTTTGAGTATTGTTTTTTAAATATTCGGTACAGCTTGCGACATCCAGTGGCTTGCTAAAGAGATACCCTTGGATAATCGGTGTACCCTTTGTGCAAATAAAGCGGTATTGCGCTTCGGTCTCTACGCCTTCGACCACGGGCTCCATACCCAACTGAGCAATCATATCCAATAGTGCGGTGAAAATACTGGTCGCTTTGGGATCGTCGGGGAGCCGTTGGCAGAACGAGCGATCGATTTTGATATGATCGATCGGAAGTTTATTCAGATAGCTAAATGCGCTATAGCCTGTGCCGAAGTCGTCGATGGCAATTTGCACGCCGTCGGCACGTAATCGACGAAGGTTTTGGATAATATCGGGCCGCGTTTCTAAAACGCTAGTCTCGACAATTTCGATGCCTAAAAGCTTCGCAGGCGTTTGTGTTTGGGCCAATGCCGCGTGAATATCGTTGTAGAGCGTCACTTCGTTAAGTTGATGGGCAGGCAGATTAATAGAGATGCGCACCGGCGATGGCAAGGTTTTTTGCCACTCACGCGCTTGCGCGCAGGCGGTCTTTAGCACCCAGTCGCTAAAGGGCACAATCAAGCCACAGGCCTCTAGCATGCCAATAAAATGGTAAGGCGATAACAAACCGCGTTCGGGGTGCTGCCAGCGGGCTAAGGCTTCGACGCCGGCAATATCACCGGTTTTAGCGCAGATAAGCGGCTGATAATGCAGCACAAATTCCGCTTGCTCCAAGCCCTGTTGGAGCTCGGCTTCCAGTTGTTTGCGCGCTCGTGCTTCGGCATTCAATTTATCGTCGAACACGGATAGGCGCGCACCACCGGCAGATTTAGCCTGGGCGACCGCCAGCTCACTCTCAACAAGCAAGCTTTGCTCCGTGGCTTCACCCGGGTGACCCACCTTGATGCCGATGCTACAGGTGATGGGTACGGGGTTTCCGTTGATGATTAAAGGCGTTTTTAACGCGTTGCGCAAACGTTCAGCCGTGAGGTTGGCTTCCTGTGTCGTTGTGATTTCGGTCATTAAAATTGCGAATTCGTCATTGCCGACTCGGGCAATGGAATCGGTGCTGCGCAAGGTGGCGCTCAAGCGAGCGGCGAACTCACGCAAGACATCATCGCCCGCGGCGTGGCCATGGTTTTCGTTAACGGCTCTAAAGTGATCAATATCCACATGCAATACCGCCACCAGAGACTTTTGCTGGCGACCGCGCAAAAGGGCTTGGTTCAAACGGTCCGCAAAGAGCACGCGGTTGGGCAAGCCCGTGACTGGGTCTTCGGTTTGGCTTTTGGCAAGCTTGGCCTCGGCGATTTTGCGCGCGCTGATGTCCGTTTGTGAACCCGCCGCGCGGGTCGGGGTGCCAGCGCTATCGCGCAGCACCACGCCGCGGGTCAGCACCCAAATGTAGTGATTGTTTTTGTGGCGAATGCGGTATTCATAGCGGAAGTGGTCATCGTTGGGGCTGTACACCAATAGGTCGCGCAAATAGCCGACATCACAGGGGTGCACGGCTTCTAACCAGGCATTGACGGTGGCGGGGAATTGGTGCTCGTCATAGCCTAGTATCGCTTGCCAGCGCGGCGACAGGTAGAGGATATTGAGGCTGATATCCCAGTCCCAAATCCCATCTTCGGCGCCCTGGGCGGCTAGCGCAAAGCGCGCTTCGCTGCGCCGCACGGCCAGTTCGGCAAGTTCGAGCTCGGCGGTGCGTTCACGCACTCGCTCCTCGAGGTTACGCGCCAAGTCGGTGGCGCACGCTTCGGCCGCTTTGCGCACTTCAATCTCTTGGCTTAGTGCCGTTGTGCGCTCGGCGACGCGTTTTCGCAGTACGATTTCAGCGCGCTTGGCTCGGCGCAGCCGAACTCTACCCCACATTAGTGACGCGCCTATCGCCATGATTAGCGCCGCCAATTGAAAAAGCGAGCGCTCGTAAAAGCGCGGTGGAACATTGAGTCTCAAGCTGGCTATTTGAGGGCTCCATGGCTGTCCCGCATAACGCACCGCAACTTCGAAGGCGTATTGACCGTAGGCAAGATTCGAAAACTGCGCTGTGCGGCTTTGAGTCGCAGGGCTCCAAGAGGCGTTGCCTCGGTGACCGTGTGGCGCCAAGCGGGTCCGAAACTCGAGTTTGCGCGCTGCATTTAAGTCTGGCGCTGTGTAAGCGATGCCGATATGCGCTTGGCGGTCTTTGATGGTGAGTGCCGGAGCGCTGTGCTCGGTGTCATTGACGTGGACGCTGTTAATCGTGACGCGCGGGCTCGGTAATTCAGCGGTCACTGAAGAGGGCTCTACTTGGGATAGCCCGCTGGCTGTTGCATAAGACAGAATACCGTCGGCCGTGATGGCTTGGCCGCCGCGCCGCCACGAAATCACGCGGCTACGCATGCCGTCTTGAGTGCCCAGTTTGCGCTTGAAAATTTGCTGGCTCGGCGTTTGGGCGGCGTCGATAAATGCTTGGCGGTGAATCAAATGAATGCCGTCGTCGCCGGTAATCCAAAAACGGTCCTGTGCATCGAGAAAAATATGTACAGGTGCTGCGGTGGGGGCGCCTGCGGTTTGCTCAAAGACGCTCAGTCGATTGTCCTGTAACCACGCGATACCGCCGCGAGTAGCAATCCAAAGGCCCCCGTCGGTGTCCTCTGTCATACCGTAAACGATATCGCTTGGCAGGCCATCGGCTTGAGTCCAGTGCTTGATCAGCTCGCCGCGTGGGTTAAGGTGGATCAAGCCAGTGCCGCCGGTGGCTAACCAAAGGTGGTGGTTTCGATCGGTATAGAGGCGCTGAATATGACGCATTGAAACCGTCAGCGGTATCGCTGTGAAGTCCGTTGCGCTGATTTGAATCGCGTCGCCTTGCGGTTGCTCGAGCTTCGCTGGCAGTCGCAGCAAGTGACTGCTGCCATTTGCGTGGGTTTGGGCAACCCACAGGCCATCCTGCGCCGGCTCAACTAAGGTGGCGCCGCCGCTAGGTACGGGGAAGGTGCGCTGTTCCCCCTGATAAAAACGACGCAGCACGCCATTGCTTATCCACAGGGCTCCGTCTTCGGTTTCGGTGAGACCCAACATTCCAGTGCCCAAGATAGTGCCAGCAGGGAGCGCTTCAGTGTAGAGTCCATCATTAAACTGGCCTAGACCGCCTAGGCTGTCTAGTAGCCAAAGTCCACCGCTCGGGCGAGCGAAGATCGCCAAAATGTCATTGTCCGGTAAGCCTTCAGCTTGGCCATAAGTTTTAAATGCACCGGTTTTAAAGCGCAGCAAGCTGGATTCGGTGCCCGCCCATATATTGCCGTTCTTATCCCGCGAAATGACGGAGACTTTGCCGCTGCTGATGCGAGACAATGTCTCTACATTGCCGTCCTTGTTAATGCGATAAATCGCCCCCTGTGAACCGGCCCATACGGCACCGTCGTGATCAACCAACAAGGCATAGATGGGGGTACCGGCAAGCGCCGTTACGGGGGATAGGCCATCGCCACTAGAATACCGAGCTAACCCTTGCTGGCTGGCGATCCAAATACTGTTGTTGTCACCGATGGCGAGCTCATTAATAACGCCGTTAAACGCCTTGCTTGGCAAGGGCAGCGGTTGCCATGTTTGGCCACCGGGCGGGCGCAGAACAACGCCGTTGTCAGTCGCGCCCCATAGCGCTCCGTTAGCTGTGGCTTTTAGGTCATTAATTTTACCCGAAAGAGGTTTGGCAAAGCCTGAATCGCGCTTAAAGCGTCCGTCGATAAATCGCCAGATGCCATCGCCGCCTGTACCAATCCACGGGCTATCGTCGCCGCTTAAGGCGTAAACAAACGGGTGGGTCAGCCCGTGCTGTGCGCCATACCGGTGGTAGCGTTCGCCGTCATAATGAAGCACGCCGCCGGCAAATCCCGCCCAAAAACCGTTTCCGCCGTCCGACGATAAGCTGCGAATAAAGCTGTATTGCCCGAGGTGGGAGAGGGCATTTTCTTGGTTATAAAACTGGGTGCCATCAAACCGAACTAAGCAGCATTCCGTGCCGAGCCAAAGCCAGCCGTTGTCGTCTTCGTGGATAGACAATATGGCGCCTTCGGGTAGACCGTCGCGAGTGGACCAAACGTCCATGACATATTGGCTTAAGGCGGGAGCGGCATGGCTGGCAAGTGCGGGCACCAAGATACCTAGCCACACCAACATTGGGCCAATGACGAAATGGAAACAGCGATTTAACCGGTGACGGCGGCGCTGTAGTAATCTCTGTGTTGGCGATAGAGCCATAACATTGCTGACTAAGTCGGAGGTATTTTTTATTCGATATAGGTTTCAGTGTAGCGTTAGTTTCTGGGTCCGCTATTGAAACGGGCGATTAGGGCACAAGAGGTTAAATCGGCTGGCAAGCGGGGGCGCCGGGAAGCATACAGCAAAGGGGCAATAGGTTCTGCCCCTTGGCGTTTCAGCATAACAGCTAATGCGGTAAAAACAGGGTTCTGTTAACGCGGGTAACGCCCATAAAAAAACGCGACTGAAAAGTAGCGTTTTGTGAAGGGTTTTGTAGATTGGTTTGAGCCTAAAGCATTAAGCTCAAAAATACGGCCGGTTATTCGATCAGCGTTAAGGTCCCAAAAACATCGGCATTCATGTAGCCCAAGTCGTCTTTATGGCCTTGTGTATCGACCGAGCCCATCATGCTCTCGCGTTCGTAGCGACTTTCTGGAATGCTATTGTCGTTATCAATATAACAAACAGAAAACCCTAAGGTCTTGCCCGCAAAGAGTGTGACGGGGGTATTCGAAGCGCCTTGCGCAAAGTTATATTGATCGTCGTATATCGAAATTCGCATTTCCCAAAGGTGGCGAGTGCCCTGGCTATTAATTTCAGTTTGGATGTGCTCGTTGAGCAATATTGGCTCGCCAGACAGGCCAAAATCTACCACGTCTTTATAAGTGCTGACATGGTAGGCCCACGCATTGGCGGCATTATTATTCCAATGATTGCCACCGCTGTTATCTTCGTCGATGAATATTTCAACGGTATCGTCAATGTGAAGCTGTGAGCTGAGTGGGTCGCGGTGAGCATCGAAAATAACGTCGTCGGTAATATCGACCAAAAGGTATAGGTAGTTTGAGTCCCACATGGCTTTGTAGCGGCCGCTGTAATCTTCCGGTGAGGGGTATTCCTGTTGAGCACCTAGCCAGAGCACATCAATTTTTTGCCAGCGTGCGGCGGACCAGCTGTTATCTTCTATGCCATCAATAACAGGGGGCTGAGCGACTTTAGGCGCATCGTAATGGTTGGATTGAATAATCGGCGCGCTCGAGGCTGCACTTGAAACCGACGAAGAGCTTGCGGGTTCTGACGAGCTGGCGGCTATTGAGGAGCTTTGTGCCGACGATATACTTGAGCTTTCGGCGGTGCTAGAAGAGCTAAGCGGCGGCGCTGCGCTACTGGAGCTTTCAGTCGGAACGGGCTCGGCGGTGCAGCCCGCCAATGCGATTGCGCCGACGACGACTAAGGCGCTCGGACAACGCAGTGAAAAAGAATGATGGCTCAGCATAAACATATTCCAAATAAGGGAGGGGCGAGTCACAGTTGTGCCCCTGTGACTCGCGTGCGTTGGTATCAAGCTCGAGCCCCGTGGGCTCGGTAATTCGACATTGGTGAGACTCAGCTAGGCCTCATTGTTTTGCGTGCAAAGTAATCTGCGCGTCTAGCCGCACAATGCCCTAATGTCTAAACTGTAAATACTGACAGCGTAAATCGACACCTTGGCAACTGTTTGGATTGATGGGCAAGATTAACGCACGCCTTCGTTGTTCGGTTTCAAAAAACTTACCCCATACCTATGCATTTTGTAACTTTTGCAGGCTCTGAGCGGGTAAAATTTGCTGAATGCGATGCAGTTCAATATTTGACAGGCTTTTAAAAACGGTAAGGTCAGGTGATTAATGGAGAGAACGATGTGTAAGCTGTTGTTCGTTGCAGTGAAAGTTGCGGTAGCTTTGAGTTTGTTAATAAGTGGCGCGGCAACCGCCGATATTTACCGTTGCAAGGATGCTAAAGGCAAGCTGCAATTTAGCGATCAACCCTGCGGCGATACCGCGGAAAAAGTGGTGATAGAGCACGCGCCGACTTACTCAGCAGAGCACGACAGTGACCGTTGGCGCACGATTAGCAACAGCAACGATACACGCGATATTGAGCGGGCTATTAATCGCCATCAGCGGGCGATTGCACGTTACCGTTCTACGATGACCTCGAAACTGAGCGAATTGGCCATGAAAAAAGCGACCGCCGCGAACAATCTTGCCGGTGCGAACTGGGAGTTGAGTTTATCGAAAGAAATGGATGTTGTGGAAAACCACTATTCGTCTTTAATTGCGTCGGAGCAAAATGAAATTGAGTTTCTTCGTCAACGTTTGTTGCAAATTATGAATCCTACCCATTCGTCACCGGTGGATAATCGATAAAGCCGATTTTTTTAGGTTTAATGCTGAAACGCCGCCCTCAGCGTTTTACTGAATCGAGAATAGCCGAGTCGAGAATAAAAGCACCGTTTTATTCATCGGCTCGCTCAATCAGCCGAAAACCGAAATGGTTCATGCGCGATTGTCTCGCAAAATAAAAGCGATTAGCCGAGCGCAAACTGTCTTTACCGTCTTTCCACGACCCGCCTCGTAGCGCAATAACCTGACACTGGCCTTTGCTGGCAGGCTGCGGTTGTTGGGAATAGTTTTTCGTATAACAATTATCGGTCCACTCCCAAACGTTGCCGTGCATATCGTAAAGGCCAAAGTTATTCGCGGGAAAGGATTTAACGGGGTAGCTGCCACTCCTGTCTTTGTGATTTTTCGATGCGCAGGTATCGGTAAAGCTGACGTTATATCTCGCTTGAGTGCAGCTAATGTCATCTCCCCAGGGGAAGGGTGAGCGAGTGCCTGCGCGGGCGGCATATTCCCATTCAGCCTCCGTCGGCAATCGGTATTGTTTGCCTGTCATTAAGCTTAACCACGGAATAAACTGCTCGGTAATATCATTAAAACTCACGTTGATCACAGGGCGTGTTGCGCGGCCCCAGCCCTGGTCATCTGGTGTGTGTAAACAGCGCCTGGTTTGAACACATAAGTCCCATAACGCAAACGGTATTTCTGTGCTGCCCATTTTAAAGCTTTGCACCTGTACTCGCCGAATGGGCTTTTCATCGGCGTTGCCGGTATCGCTTCCCATTAAAAAAGTCCCTTCGGGAATAGTGACAAAGTAGTCGTTAAGCCAGTGCTGTGTTTTTTCGCGGATGCGTTCAAGTTGCCGATTGGCGTGTTCAGTCGCGTCGTTACCGTGCTTTTTAAACTCGTTAATTACCTCCCTAAAAGCATCTTCGTTGAATGCCACGGTGGCTGCTCGCCAATACGTTAACGCGTTGGCGAGCTGGCCGTTATCTGTATGGTTTTGTGCCTTTGCAAACAGGTGGTGAGCATGTTCGGCTTTGGGGGCGGGGCCTTTTACGGACTTCATCATGCGATACATCACCAAATCGGCTTTTGCGGCTTGGGCAGCGGCTTTGGCATCAAATAAAAACTCAGCGGCATCAAAGTCAGCCAATTGCTGTTTGATCTTGCTTTTTAGGTGAGCTGCCTGAGTAAATGCCCGCTTGCATTGTCGTTGCGCGATAGCGTGTTGCAGATTGCCGAGCTGGTCTTCGGTGGTGCTTAGTTGCGTGCGAGAAAAGAGGGTTTGCGCGGTGATATCTTGCCAATATTTAATGGCTTTACGCTGACGCTCGGTTTCAAACTGCGGAAACATCACGCGGTTTAATAGCGTTAAGTGCCTTGTTTGCAGCTGGCTTTTTAATAACCGTATTTCACCGAGCGTCTTGTCGAGTGCCTGAAGGCTGGCTAGATCAGCACAGCGCTTTAGGGGTGGGGGGGAGTCTTGAGCGGAAGCGGCGAGGGCAGTGAACAATAAAATAACGCTCAAGACACGCTGGGGGGTGGTTTTTATCGCAAGCATTGCGCCTTACTCAGTAGATAGCTGTGGACCGGTTATTAATAAAAAAACCTTTGTCACCTTACGGGGGGCAAAGGTTTTTATGTCGAGTTGATGCCTTAAAACACCATTATGGGTTTTTCAGCATTGCGTTCTTGAATCCACTCTTTTAAAACGTCAACTAGCGGTTCGCGATAGGGCATTGGGTTGCGGCAATCTAAGCCCGTTGTACAGGTGACATTGGCGTTGATGCTTTCACCGCTCGACTTCATATAAAGCCAGCTTGCCGAAAGGTTACCGGGCACAACGTATTTATATTCATCGACCATCACGGCATCGCCTAATAAGTTCTCGACAATTTCTGTCGACGTGATCTGACCGCCGAGTTGTAGGCTATTGCTGTTTGGAATATCGCCGTGGCAATTCAGACAGCCGCCGTTTTCGATGGCCGGCCTAACAACGTCGTGAAAATAGCCGGACTCTTCAGGTAGGCCGGTTTCTGGGTTGGGGCCGTCTGGGTTGGGCTCGGTATTGGGGTCGCGCGATGCCAATGAAATATCACGCCAATGGTCCATTTCGCGGCACTGGTTGAGCATTTCTTGTTTGTAGTCTTCGTCGTTGCGCGTTTTGCCTTTTGCTGCGCGATAGCGCTCCCAAACGTTGTCGATCCAGCCGTGAAGTTTCCAGAATAAATAGGCATCGAGGTTTTGATTATTATTGTTTACCGAGTGAGGCACGTTCATGCCTGGCGAGCCATTGCCGTGCAGGGCGATGTGCAAATTGGCGCCTAAACTACCAAAGCCACCAAAACCGCCGCTGGCTTGCCCGGGTGTGCCGCCGCATTGCAACCATGTGCCAAGCTCGCCTTCGTTGGCAAACAAATCCATATTATTTTCGATGTTGTCACCGATTTCGGCGGCTTGTAATACCGAGCTGCTCCAGTCACTGACGTAACCGGCATCCACTAAAAATTGCGGATAATCGGCACGAGTTGGGAATTTTTCCCAGCCGGTAAATTGCTCGAGGTGAGAGGGCCACAACTCTTGGAGCTGCTCCATCATTAGGCGGTGGCCAGCCAAAAACTCGAGGCCATCTTGCGCGCCTTCACAGGTGCTTTCTTCCGGTTGAAATAATACATCTTGGCAGGCATCGGGTAAGTCGGGGCGTGGAGTTTCACCAAATAGCGCACCGCAGGCGCGCACGTTGTGCCACAGCACGTGGGCATCCTGCCATGCGTTTTCGTACATAAAATCATAAACAACAGGGTGTACCGTGGCATTGACTTGGCCGCCGGGTGCGGTGTATTCGACGGGGCCATCGGAAATTTGGCCATTGGTCTGGTGTGGCCTGAAGCCCTCTAAGCAGTGATCGTAATTGGCGATATCGCCTTGCGAGGAAGCGCTAGCTTGCGAGGAGGACGAGCTAAGGGGCGAGGCGCTTGAGCTCGTGGTGGCTGTTACCGATGAGGCCGTTGACGACGAACTTGCCGCTTCTTCTTCAGTGGCTACACAGCCGGTCATTAATAACGTCAAGATTGCTGCCGATGGAAGATACCAATGTTTGTAGGCATTTTGATGATTGTGCGTTGTCATTATTCCTCCTGTTGTCTATCGGTGTCATTTTGTGATGCGCCGAGTAAGAATTGGGGGGTAGAGCCTTGGAATTTTGAGCTGCGTGTTCGGGGCTCCCGTGTTACGCCCCGGCCGGTCTCGCAGCGACGTGTTTAGGTGATAATGATGGACTTGTAGGCGAGCAGCGATCCGTCGCGCTGTTTTTGGGTTTCGAGAAGCCATTGCGCTGGCGAGGCGCCGCGAAACTCGGGGTCGCTTTCCATGGTTCGATCCTGCATTCGCCCGCCGTTTTCATCGACATGGCTGTATTCGGGGTGATTAAGATGCACGTCATTACAAAGGCTGTTTGGAAAGCCGAATTGAGTGGTCAGCAGCTCCATGCCATTGCGCATAAAGCGCAGGTGGATATGCGTTGTGCGGCCGGCATACCAGTAAGGGAAGCACGATTTAAAATAGACAATCCCGTCGCCATTGGTTATTTGGCCGCCGCGGTGCCAATACTTAGTCATCGCGCGGGCGTTATTATCGGCGCAACTTAAACCAAACGAGCCGTCCCAGTAGCCGGGTCCGATCTCAACCGCTGTTGATTTATCGTCGGAGTACAAGCCTTCGCAGTTGGTGTGCCAAATCTCAACGGTCACGCCGTCCATGGGATTGCAGCCAGCATCCATAACTTGGAAAGCAAACACCGTGGGCAAGCCTAGCTCACCATCGGAAATATCTTCGCGCAAATAGTCTTCGGGCCGGAAAAAGCAGGGCCCTAAAATTTGGCTGCCGGTTTGTTGGCTACAGGCCGTTGGCAGTGAGTTTTCGAATGGCGTACTCGGTGGGTAGGGCGCAGTCATAGATGCCGTACCGCCGGTGGCCCAGCCTTCCACTTCTGGTGGCTCGCTGCTGGAAGAGGCCTCGCTCGAGCTACCGGGGCTAGAGCTTGAGCTCGCCAATGAACTGCTGGAGCCAGCCAAACTGCTCGAGCTTTGCGCCAACGACGACGAACTCCCCGCCGTATCACCAGTGCAACCGGTTAAGCCGACAATAGGGAAAGACGCCACCGCAGATCCAAAAATTTTTACAAATCGACGGCGGTGAAACTGGGGGCTTAAGGCAGGGTTAAAATCGGAATTGTCGCGCTCGCTCATAGGGCACCTCGAAAGGGTTGATCTTGTGAATGTTTCCTATTATGAACATTTTTATACCAAATAAAGCATTTTTGTGATTTATAAATGCGACTCGGTTCGAATTTTCGAACGACTTTGGGGCGCGAATTATCGCGCGAGACAAATAACTATTTGCGCCGGGGTAATAATGTATGCGTAATATCTTTGTCATAAAACGCAATCTCAAAACCGAAAGCGAAAGCCGCAGGGAAGCGGCCATCATTGGCTCGGCCAATGCGAGCCAAGAACGGCCAGCAAAGTCACGCCTTTGCGCCCGCCGTCGCCGGCGACGCTCAAAAAGTCTGGGACGGACTTTTTGAGCCATAAAAGGTACAATCGCGCCCCTTAATATTTTGACATAGCAAGAGAAGCATCATTTATGGAAGTTAATCCCATTGTGACTGCCCTAAGAGGTATGGCTGAGCGCACGGCTGTCCTTAGGGGGTACCTTTGACTACGACGCTAAAAAAGAGCGTTTAGACGAAGTTGAATTATTATTGGGCGAGCCCAACGTGTGGAATGAGCCCGCAAAAGCGCAGGAGCTAGGACGCGAGCGCTCGATGCTGGAGGCGGTGGTCAGTACTATTGAAAGCCTTGAGGCTGGGGTCGCCGATAACCAAGAACTACTCGATTTTGCGGTCGAGGAAAACGACGAGGACAGTGTTGAAGAGATTCGCGCCGATATCAAGCGCCTCGATGCCAAGCTCGCGACCCTTGAGTTTCGCCGCATGTTCTCCGGTGAGATGGATCCCAATAACGCCTACCTCGATATTCAGTCGGGCTCTGGTGGAACCGAAGCACAAGACTGGGCAGAAATGATTCTGCGCATGTACCTGCGCTGGGGCGAGGCAAAAGGCTTTAAAACGACCTTGGAAGAAGCCTCTGCGGGTGATGTCGCGGGCATAAAGAGTGCAACCATCCGCTTTGAAGGTGAATATGCCTTTGGTTGGCTGCGCACCGAAACGGGCGTGCACCGCTTAGTGCGCAAATCGCCTTTTGATTCGGGCAACCGTCGCCATACTTCTTTTTCGTCGGTGTTTGTATCACCGGAAATCGACGACAATATCGATATTGATATCAACCCCGCCGATTTGCGTGTCGATACCTATCGTGCCAGCGGTGCTGGTGGTCAGCACGTTAACAAAACCGACTCGGCCATTCGCATTACCCACGAGCCCACTGGCGTGGTAGTGCAATGCCAGAGCGAACGCTCTCAGCATGCCAACCGCGATAAAGCGATGAAAATGCTGCGCGCGCGACTCTACGAGCAAGAGATGCTTAAGCGCAACGAAGAAAAGCAAGCGCTGGAGGATAGCAAATCCGATATCGGCTGGGGCAGCCAAATTCGCAGCTACGTGCTCGATGACTCGCGCATTAAAGATTTACGCACTGGCGTGCAAACCAGCAACTGCCAATCGGTGCTTGATGGCAACTTGGATCAATTTATCGAAGCCAGTTTAAAAGCAGGACTGTAAACAGCTTGCGAGTGCAGGCTCGTTAAAACTTCGCCACACACTTTTACATTTACACAATACGGTTTGACGATTATGTCTGAACAAAAACAAGACGAAAATAAGTTAATTGCCGAGCGTCGCAATAAGTTGGCGGGTATTCGCGAACGCGGCGATGCGTTCCCCAATCAATTTCGCCGCAGCCATAAAGCACAAGAGCTGCAAGCGCTGCACGGCGAAAAAACAAAACAAGAACTTGAAGAACTCGGTTATGTTGCAGCCGTAGCAGGCCGCGTAATGGCTAAACGCGGCCCGTTTATGGTTTTGCAAGATGTTAGTGGGCGCATTCAGCTTTACGCCGATAAAACGGCACAAAAAGCGATGAAAGAAAAAGACGGCCAGTGGGATATTGGCGATATCGTCGGTGTTAAAGGTATCGTGCATAAATCCGGTAAAGGCGATTTATATGTCGATTGCGCCGAGTTTCAAATGCTGACCAAATCGCTGCGTCCGTTGCCCGATAAATTCCACGGCTTGGCGGATCAAGAAACGCGCTATCGTCAGCGTTATGTTGATTTGATTGTTAATCCAGAGATTCGCACGCTATTTGAAACGCGCTCGAAGGTTATTGACTTTATTCGCAGCTACCTTAACGCCAAAGAGTTTGTTGAGGTCGAAACGCCAATGTTGCAAGTTATTCCGGGTGGCGCTACTGCGCGCCCCTTTGTTACGCATCACAATGCGCTCGATATCGACATGTATATGCGCATTGCGCCCGAGCTGTATTTAAAGCGCTTGGTGGTCGGCGGTTTTGAGCGCGTTTACGAGATTAACCGCAATTTCCGCAACGAAGGTCTGAGCACGCGACACAATCCAGAATTTACCATGCTGGAGTTCTATCAGGCGTATGCAGATTATCACGACTTGATGAATTTAACCGAAGATATGTTGCGCAAAATGGCGGACACCGTTTTGGGAACCACCAAAATTGCCAGCACAAAACCGACCAAAGATGGCGAAGAGCCCGTTGTGGTTCACTATGATTTCGCTAAGCCGTTTGATCGTTTAACCGTTATCGAAGCGATTGTTGCGCATAACAGTGAAATTACGGTGGAGCAATTAAATGACGAAGCGCAAGCCAAAGTTATCGCTAAAAAATTGGGTATTGAGTGCAAGCCTTTTTGGGGTTTAGGCAAAATCCAAATTGAAATTTTCGAGGCGACCGCGGAGCATAAACTGGAGCAGCCGACCTTTATTACCGAGTATCCGGCTGAAGTTTCGCCACTTGCGCGCCGTAAAGATGGCAATCCCTTTGTTACCGACCGCTTCGAGTTTTTTGTCGGTGGCCGCGAGTTGGCTAATGGTTTCTCGGAATTAAACGATGCGGAAGATCAAGCAGAGCGCTTCCAAAAACAAGTCTCCGAAAAGGATGCCGGCGACGATGAGGCGATGCATTACGACGCCGATTATGTTCGCGCCTTGGAGTATGGTTTGCCCCCGACGGCGGGCCAGGGCATTGGCATCGATCGTTTGGTTATGTTACTAACGGATTCTCCTTCAATTCGCGATGTGTTGTTATTTCCTCACATGCGCCCTGAAGTATAATTCACCATCGAAAAAGCCCACTTTGGCGGGCTTTTGTATGCTTTTATTCAAAACTCTATGCTGGCGTAATAACGTTGCTGAGGTATTGCGGTGAATAAAAAAGTCGAATTGCATGAATCATGGTTGCATTATTTGCAGCCAGAATTTGATAAACCCTACATGCAAGGGTTACGAGCATTTTTATTAGGGGAAAAAAGCGCTGGGCGTAAAATTTACCCAGACGGAAAGCTTATTTTTAATGCCCTTAACAGCACGCCGCTCGACACTGTTAAAGTGGTTATCCTCGGGCAAGACCCCTATCACGGGCCAAAGCAAGCTCACGGCTTGTCATTTTCGGTGCCCATGGGTGTCGATATTCCCCCTTCACTGCGCAATATTTATCAAGAGCTTGCCGGCGATGTGGGATTCGTTCCTCCTGGACACGGTAATTTACAGCACTGGGCGGAGCAAGGCGTGCTGTTGTTAAACGCAACGCTTACCGTCGAGGCTCGCAAAGCCGGCTCGCACCAGAATAAAGGCTGGGAGCTGTTCACCGATGCGGTTATCCATGTTGTCAATGACCACTGCGAACACGTGGTGTTTTTGCTTTGGGGCGGATATGCGCAGAAAAAAGGCGCTTTTATTGATACTCAAAAGCATTGTGTGCTCAAGGCGCCGCACCCTTCGCCGCTATCGGCTTACCGGGGTTTTTTAGGGTGTCGCCACTTCTCTAAAGCAAACGCTTTTCTTGCCTGTCACCACAGTGATGGGATCGACTGGCAACTACCTAGCGGCTAGCTTTAGCGCCGAGGAAAAGCCAGCGGTTAAGGCTGATAGACAGTGATAAATTTTCGAGGAAATTGTTCAGTTAAGTTCTTAAAGGCTGCTTGGTTTCGCTGCTCGTCGTAGAGTGGGTTTTTTATCATCAGTAGGCGCACGCGAGCTTCGCCTTGCAAAATGTTGCGTTCGCTCATTTCTGCGTCGATTAACGCCGTCGCTTCGCCGCTACTAATAAAGCGTTCTAAGCCCTTTTTTAGGCGACTAACCAGTTCTGGTCGTGTATTGCTGATGTGCAACTGCACGGGAATAGGGTAGTACAGCATTAAGTTGTCGAGCGCCGTTACCTGATTATCTTTAATAGGCCCCAGCGATTCGATGTCATCGAGTGTGCTGATGGCTATATAGTCGAAGCGGTCTTTTTCGAGCATGGGCAAGAGCTTTTCAGTTAACAGTGCTTGACGAAAAGGTATACCCCTGTGTTCAAAAATCTTTTTGGCCGCCCAAGTGTGGCCGATACCTGCATAGAAGTCCCGCAAATCTTCGTGATTTTTAATGTGATCGAAGCGGCTAGCACGCTGCTTTTTGGTCAAAATAACGCGAAGTCCCAGCGCGTTGGTTAAAAATGGAATGTCAATATCAGTATGGCTTTGCTGGGTGTCATCTAAAATTTTAGGGGTTGAAAAATACAGGTGTAATTGCTCGCCGTCTCGGCTTAGCTTTTCGATGCGTTCGTCGCTGCTGGTGGTTGGGTAATACGCGAGCTGGTACTCCCCGTATTCTTTTTTTGTGAGCTCGAGTGAGCGCTCGATGGTTGTTTGTAAAATCACTTGGATATTCTGAGTGAAGGACCGATTATAAAAGACGATCTCGCGGGAGTCTGGCTCGGCGACAGTGTTGCTGGCCACTGATAACAAATTCAGAATCACGCCGGCGCCCACGGCTTTTGCTAGCCTGCGCGCGCGTAAAGGTGTCCGCACAAACGAGAGCTGACCTGCTTTTGTGGCGCAGTGCCTTGCGATGGCATTACTCGGTGTTGGATGCCCAAATTTCATAGCGTATATCGGCATTGCTCATGCTGTTGATTGTTGGCAAAAAAGGGTGAGTTTGGCGCACGGTTTGATGATTTTTGTGCCAGCGTTTATCGGTAGACCTAAAACAAGGTGGCACTTTGTCTCAGAAGTCAGGCGCTATCGTCTATAGTCTAGACTATAGACGTTATGGTCTGACTATAGTTTCACCAGAGTTTCACTAGGCTTAATGACTTAAACCAATGAACTGCGCGGCTCAGCCACAAGGCATGTCAGTAGGGAAAAGCGACTTTACTCATTTATGAACTTTATTAAACGTCGATTGCAGTACTACTTAGGGATTATTGTGGTCATCAGTATTGCGTTGCCAGCGTTGGTGACAGGTGCCATCGTAACGCGCCAAAACTACGAGCGCAGTGTCGATTTCGAAGCGCGCATTCGGGCTCAGAACTATGCCGATGTGCTGCAGGGGGGCTTGTCTCTTGCATTGTGGAATATTTCCCCCGAGCTGGCCAAGCCCATAATGGACAGTATTCAGCTCGATGAAAGCGTATTGGCTATTTATGTGTCTAGCTCCGATGGTGAGCCGTTTATTAACTACCACCGCTGGCCTGTCGAAATTATTGAAAACGAAAAGGAAAAGATCAGTATATCCACCCCTGTGTTTTACCTAGGGCAAGAAATTGGTCAATTTACGCTGCACTACGGATTGAGCAAAAGCCTTTCTCGCGCGAAAGAAGAGGCTGTTACTTTAATTCAGATGTTGTTATTTCAAATATTTATAACGTTCATCGTGTTAAACCTAGTTTTAAATCAAAAAGTACTAAAGCCTTTAAAAAAACTGGGTGCGGCCGCTAAGGGGATTGCATCGGGCGATTTACGCACTCAAATCCCCTTTACGGGGGAGGACGAATTTGGCCAGCTTTCAAGCCAGCTCGAGGCTATGAGACGCTCGCTCGAAAAGCACGTGACGCTACTAGAACTGCGAGTTGATCAGCGCACGCGCGACCAGCAAAAACTTAACGATGCGCTGCAAGAGTCGGTTGTGCAGGTGAAACAGGCACAAAAGCAGCTGGTTCAACAAGAAAAGCTAGCGGCCCTTGGGGGGTTGGTGGCCGGTATTGCTCACGAACTGAATACGCCGGTTGGCAATGCCTTAACCGTATCAACGAGTTTGTTATCCAGTACCGAGGCAATACAGCAAAAAATGGCCGGAGGGATGACGCGAAGCGCATTGGAGAGCTATATCGGCGATGTTGCCGAAGGGGCCGAGATGATCGAGCACAATTTAACGCGCGCTGCCGAGTTGGTGGCCGGGTTTAAGCAAACGGCGATTGATCAGACCACTGCCAAGCGACGGCAGTTTGATCTGCATAAGCTGATTACCGAAACAATTTTGACTTTAACGCCCAACCTAAAAAGTAAGCAGTACCATATTGTTACAGATATCAAGCCGGGAATAGTACTCGACAGCTACCCAGGGCCGCTGAGTCAAATAGTTACTAACTTGGTCAATAATGCGGTGCTTCACGGCTTTGAAGGGCGGGAAACCGGCGAGGTAAAAATCAGCTGCGAGCAGTGCCAAGTGGCGGGCAAAGCTGGCGTAAAGCTGCGCTTGCGTGACGATGGTAGGGGTATTTCGGCCGATAATCAGAAAAAAATATTTGACCCGTTCTTTACAACTAAGCTGGGTAAAGGTGGTAGCGGCCTAGGTATGCATATTGTTCACAATCTTGTGACCGGTGCCTTGGGCGGCGATATCAGCTTGGTGTCTGAAGAGGGGGTTGGAACAGAGTTTATTATTAGTATTCCCTGTGTTGCACCGGTGTTGCAACATGTCGATGGGAGTTTTTAGGTGGTGATGTTATGAGCGGTGACGATTTAATGGTCTTTGCAGATGAGCCCGATGAGGCGGCATCTGCCAACGACTCGGTCTGGAACATTTTAATCGTCGATGATGATAAAAATGTGCACACCGCCACAAAGTATGCGTTAAAAGATACCTCAATTCTCGATCAAAAGCTGCAATTCTTTGACGCCTATTCCGCGGCCGAGGCGAAAACTTTTTTGCGCGAAAACTCCGACGTCGCGGTGATTTTATTGGATGTTGTGATGGAAACGCCCAATGCCGGTTTAGATCTCGTGGCGTTTATTCGGCACGAGCTGGGCCTAGATGACGTGCGCATCGTGCTTCGTACGGGCGAGCCAAATCAAGCCCCCGAAATGGCGGTGATTCGCGATTACGACATCAACGATTACAAGCTTAAATCCGAGGTTACCCAAAAAAACCTCTATGCTTGCTTGACCGCGGCGTTGCGGTGTTACGAGCAAATAAAAACCATTAAAGAGGGCAAAGAGGCACTGAATAGCGTATTGGCTATGGGGCGCACTTTGTTGTCTTGCGCGAATGAAACCGAGTTCCACGATATTGTTTTTGATAACGCCATTAAGCTTGGCCATCAACCCGATGGTGTCATGTTAGTTGTAAAAGACGATGATGCGAGCGAGGTAACTCACGGCAGTGGCATTTTCGAAAATAACCCGGGTTTGCTCCTTGATAGCATTAGCACCGAAGAGGCCAAGACGCACATCAATCTGTGCATGAAGACTAAACGCAATGCCGTAATGGACGAAGGCTTTGCACTTTATTTGGGTTCTGAAACACGCGGAGCGCGCTGCTGTTATATTCAAGGCGATAAACAACGCAATGAAGTGACTGAGGGCATGATGGCCGTGTTTGCCCGCAACTGTATTATTTCTGGCGACAACATGTTTTTTGTTGAGCGCTTAAAGAATCACGCCTATTGCGATACGTTGACGGGCTTGCCCAATCGCACGGCGCTTGAACAAGCGATCACCGAGTTACAAGAGGAAACGCCAGACAATCATCAGGTACTTGCGATTATCGATATCGACGGTTTCGCCGAGCTGAATGTGTCTTTGGGGCAGGGCTACGGTGATTTATTGTTAAAAGTTGCTGCCGATCGCCTTAAAAACCGTTTTCGCGAACCTTGTTTTCTCGCACGTATAAGCTCTAATGGCTTTGCCCTGCTGGGCCCAGCAACGCACATTACCCCAGAAACCATCGTAACGCCCTTTAGCGACCCTTTTGAAATTGCCGGTGAGCCACAATTGCTTGGTGTGACCTCGGCGATTGCGCCGCTGAATGAAGCGGGCGCGACCGGTGGTGATGTTATTAAAGACGCGAGCATCGTGCTTAAGCAGGCCAAAAAATTTCATCGCGGCCATGTGGTTCGTTTTGATCGCGCGGTTGTTGACGGCGCACGAAGTCGACTTGAGATGCTCAAAAAGTTGCGTGAAGCATTTGACCTTCAAGAGTTGTTTTTGGTGTTTCAACCCAAACTTAGCCTGCAAAGCGGTCGTGTTGTGGGGCTAGAAGCTTTGCTGCGCTGGCGCACTAAGCAGGGCGAGTTTATTTCGCCCGCCGACTTTATCCCACTTGCTGAGCAGTCTGGTTTGATTATTCGCATGGGAGAGTGGGTTTTACGCAATGCGATAGAGCAACTTATTACTTTGCGCGAGCGCGGCTATCCCGATATTCATATGGCTGTGAACTTATCGGTTGCCCAGCTCCAACACCCCGAAATTCTCAATATGCTTACCCGTGTGATGGGCGAATTTAATATTCCGTCGCATTTTGTTGAGCTGGAGATTACCGAGTCTATAGCGATGGGCGATATTGTTGGCAATATTGCGACCTTAAACCGAATTAAAAGCATGGGCTTTAAACTGGCAATGGATGATTTTGGTACGGGTTTTTCGTCGTTAAATTATTTGCAGCAAATGCCGATTGATTGCTTAAAAATTGACCGCGCATTTGTGCAAACCTCAAATACCAAGAGTGGCTCAGAGATTGTAGAGATGATTATTCAGCTGTCGAAAACGTTAGGCTTGAAAGTCGTGGCTGAGGGGGTAGAGGAGCTGGAGCAGGCAGAGCTTCTTAAGGCACTTAATTGTGATGAGGTTCAGGGCTTTTACTTTGCGCGCCCGATGCCACACAAAGAGTTGTTAGCCTGGTTGGAAAAACATCAGTAGCCACTGCCTGGCAATCGATTAACAGATTTTTGCCGCAGCGCGCCCGGCGGATTTTTGCGCGGTGTCTTCGATAAAGCGCTGTGCGTCGCTATGGGCGATTTCAGCATAAACGGTAACCGCTTCGGTGTATTGTTGATCAATCACCTTGCCGTTGTACAGTGCCACCAAATGCCGAATATGGGGCTCGTCTTCATAGGGGGTCGTTACCGCCACTTCGCAGGTCGGGACCACGCAAGCCCATTGCGCGCAATCGAGTGCTTTGGATACCGCTTGCCCGTATGCCCGCACCAAGCCGCCGGCACCTAATTTGATACCACCAAAATAGCGCACGACAACGGCGCAACAGTCACCGGCGCCGCGCTGGGTTAGCACGTGCAATATGGGTTTGCCCGCTGTGCCCGACGGCTCTCCATCGTCGTTAAATGCGGCTGTTGTTGGTTGTTCGGGGTCGCCAATTAAATACGCCCAGCAATAGTGCCTTGCATCTGGGTACTGCGCCCTTAAAGCATTTAGGTGCGATAAAGCCATGTCTCGGCTTGTTGTCGGAAATATAAAGGCTAAAAAGACGCTGCGCTTTTCTTCGTAATGATATTGACTGGGCGCGGCAAGCGTTTGATAAGAAGGCATAGCGGTTCAAGTGTATGAAAGCGTATTAATGAGCTGCGCGGATACGCATTTGTATTGCCGCGGTTGAAACTTGTTGACCTTATAATGGGTCCTAGTCGAGTGTAGCGGCTTTATCTTGCTGCGCTGATAATAGCTGGTTACACTGATTGACGCTACCGGTGGGCTGCTATTACAAAAATGGCGTAGTGAAAAATATGGTGTTGCGTCGAATGCTGTAATGCGCCATCTGTTTTTGGGCGCAGGGTGCGCGGGCTGGGTTGACGTGCCTTGCCATCGAAAATCAGCGGCGGCGCTAGCTGTGCAGCAATGCTAAAAGCCGCCAGAGCTGCAATAAATGAATACTCAGGTGGTATCGGCAGACGGCGCAATATCGATACCAGCATCGGCGAGCGCTGACAATAAATCCGGCGATAAACCCAGCAATAAAACCGACCAGACTACTGACGAACCCTTTGTATCGGCGCGACGATTAACTTGATCGCAAAGGGCCTTGGTAATGCAGTGTTTTACTTCAATTTTAATAATGACTTTACACTATGATAGAGCTCGGCAACCTCCATAAATACTACGGCGAAAAATCCAGTCGGCTGCATGTTCTCAAAGGTATCGAAGCACACGTCGAAACCGGTGAAATGGTGTCTATTATGGGGTCTTCCGGTTCGGGTAAATCAACGCTGCTGAATATTTTAGGATTATTAGACACCTACGACGAAGGTCATTACCGGCTGGGTGATGTTGATATTTCCGCCAAGCTTTCAGAAACGAAAGCGGCGCAATTGCGCAACCAATTCATTGGTTTTGTATTCCAATCATTTAATTTATTACCTTTCAAAAATGCCACTGAAAACGTCGCGCTACCACTGTATTATCAAAAGGTGGGGCGCAAAGAGCGCAATCGTCGCGCACAAGCGTTACTTGAAATGGTCGGGCTTGATGATCGCCGCGATCACATGCCAAACGAGATGTCCGGTGGGCAGAAGCAGCGCGTTGCCATTGCCCGCGCACTGATTACCGACCCTAAGGTTATTCTGGCGGATGAGCCGACCGGCGCGCTCGATAGCACCACCACTAACGATATTATGTCGGTATTTAAGCAGGTTCACAGCACCGGTAAAACTATCGTTATCGTGACGCACGAGCACGATATTGCCGAACAAACGCAGCGTTTAATTTGGCTTAAAGATGGCCGCGTTGAAAGCGCAAACGCACATTCCAAGGCGTAAATTATGTGGGATACGCTGCAAGAAATATTCTACACACTAAAGCAAAATAGTTTACGAACGTTTTTGACGGGCTTTGGCGTGTTCTGGGGCATTTTTATGCTGGTGTTGTTGCTCGGTGTGGGCAAAGGCCTTAAAAACGGCATCGAGGATGGCTTTAGTAGTGATGTTCGCACCTCGATGTGGATTAACGCGTGGAAAACCTCGGTACCCTATAAAGGGCTGGCGCACGGTCGCGATATTCAATTGGTCGAGCGCGATATCGCGGCGTTGAAAAACGCTGTGCCCGAAATTGACCTTATCGCGGCAGAGCAGCCCATGGGCTCGGTTTGGCAAGGTGATATTTATATTGCTTACCAGCAAAAATCCGGTAGTTTTTCGGTATTTGGTGTGGGTGATGGCTACTTCAAAATTAAAAAGTACCAAGATTATCACCACGGGCGTCGGCTTAACGACTTTGACGAGCAAGAGTCCCGCAAGGTGGTGGTGATTGGAACGCGCGTGGCGGAGCGGTTGTTCGAGCCCGATGTTAACCCTGTGGGCAAGCAAATTGCCATCAATGGTGTCAGCGTCAAAGTGATTGGCGTTTTTTATGATTCGGGCTGGGAAGGGCAAATGAGCGAGCGCATTTATATGCCGCTTGCCGCTTATCAAAAGACGTTTGGTCGAGGTAACGACATCTCGATTATTGCACTGGTGCCCAAGGCCGGAAGCGACAACAAAACCGTTGCTGAAAAGGTGCTCAAGGTACTTAAAGAACGCCACAACGTTGCGCCGTCGGATGACTCGGCCATAAGACTTTTTGATTTGGCGGAGCAAAGCCAAGAAGTGAGTAATACTTTTAACGCGATCAGTCTTTTTATTTGGTTTGTCGGCCTAGGTACCTTAACCGCAGGGGTAGTTGGCATCAGTAATATTATGATTATTTCCGTCAAAGAGAGGACCCGAGAAATCGGTATTCGCAAAGCACTGGGCGCACCACCGGGCGAAATTATTCGCACAATCATGAGTGAATCCTTGCTGGTTACATTGTTAGCCGGCTACATCGGTTTGGTGTTTTCGGTGGGCCTGCTCGAATTATTCAATATGGCAGTCGCCAAGTTCGCAATCGCTATGCCTTATTTCTCGCGCCCAGAAGTGGATATTGGCGTGGCGTTGATTGCACTGCTAATTTTGGTGTCCGTTGGCGCCGTTGCGGGAATAGTGCCGGCATGGCATGCCGCTCGGGTATCACCGATTGAAGCGATGCGAGAAGAGTGATGAGGCGCTAAACCATGTGGGATTTTGATCGCTGGCAAGAGATTGGCCATACCTTGGCTCGGCACAAGCTGCGCACAGCGTTAACGGCGTTCGGGGTATTTTGGGGCATATTTATGTTGGTGCTGCTATTGGGCGCGGGTAACAGCTTAAAGCAAGGCGCTGTCAGTCGTTTTGGCAGTAATACCAATACGGTGTTTATTTGGTCGGGCCGACCAACACAACTTGCGTATCAAGGGTTCGCCAAAGGTCGCCGCGTTAGCTTGAATATTTCTGATCGCGACTACCTGCGTAGGCACTTAGACGGTGCGGAGTTTATCATCGAGCAAAATCAGCTAGGTGGCTGGCAGGCCTCGCAATACGTTGTTAGAAAAGGCAAAAGTGGCTCTTATCAAACGACGGGCGCACACGCGCAAACGGCAGCCTTGAATGGCTTTTATGCCACTCAGGGCCGCTTTATCAATCAGTGGGATTACGACGAACGCCGTAAGGTGGCCATTATCGGTGACGAGGTTTACAAAGAGCTATTTCTACCCAATGAAAACCCCGTTGGCCAAAGTTTAGAAATTGGTGGGCTCTATTTTAAAATTGTCGGAGTATTTAAGCCGCGTATCGCCAGTGAAAACACGCGCCGAGATTCGCGCAGCATTTTGATTCCCAATTCAACCTTGCGCCATGCCTTTAATCAGCTGGGTTGGATTGGCAGTATGCGCATCAAGCCCAAAGACGGGGTGTCTGCGATCGCGCTCGAAGAGAAGGCTCTAAGACTGCTTAAAGAGCTTCATCATATTCATCCGGACGAAACTGCGGCCATCGGCCATTACAACTCCGAGCGCCAGTACCTCAAGGTTGTCGCTTTATTTGACGGCTTAACGGCCTTTAGTTGGTTTGTAGCCATTGGTACATTGATTGCCGGTGTGATTGGTGTTGGCAATATCATGCTTATTGTCGTTAAAGAGCGCACCCGTGAAATCGGTTTGCGTAAAGCCCTCGGTGCCACGCGCTGGTCGGTTTTAAGTTTAATTGTACAAGAGGCGTTGGTGATTACCACGGTGGCGGGCTATTGCGGTTTGGCCGCCGGTGTTGCGGTATTGGAGCTGTTTTCCCACGTGGTGAAAACCTCTGGAATCCCAGGCTTTGGAATCCCCACCATTGACTTCTCAACCGCTATTTTGGCGCTGGCAATTCTCGTTTTTTCGGGTTTGCTGGCGGCATGGATCCCCGCGCGCAAGGCGGCCGCTGTTAACCCAATAATTGCATTGCAGGATGATTGATTAAGAGACATTTATGAAAAAAATAATTGGAATTTTTTTAGCTTTCGCCTTGCTTGGCGTATTTGCGTGGACGACGTACTTTTTATACCAGAAGTCGCAGCAGGCGCCGGTTGTGTACGAAACAACGACACCGTTCAGCGCTGATATCTATTCCAAAACGGTAGCGACGGGCAATATCAAGCCGAGACAAGAAATTGAAGTAAAGTCAAAAGTGTCGGGCGTCGTAGAAAAGATTTTTGTTGAAGCCGGCGATGCGGTAGCAAAAGGTGACCTGATAGCGCGTATCGAGCTGGTGCCAGATGTGGAGTATTTGCGCACCGCAGAGTCCAATCTTGAAAAAGCACGGTTGAACTTTATGAATACGAGCCGAGACTTTGAGCGCCAAAAGAAGCTGTTTGCGAATTCACTAATCTCCGAATTCGAATATAACAAGTTTGAGCTTCAATATGACCTAGCCAAAGAGGTGCTAGCGGCCACCGAAGACAACGTGGCGCTGATTAAAGAAGGTGTTACGAATAGTGGCGGTCGCGTTTCGAATTTGGTCTATGCAACCGCGGATGGTATTTTGCTGACAGTGCCGGTCAAGCAGGGCACGTTTGTGATTGAAAGCAATACCTTTAACGCCGGTACAACCATTGCCCAAATTGCCAACATGGAAGACATGATTTTTGAGGGCCAGATCGACGAATCCGAGGTGGGCAAGCTAGAGGTTGGCATGCCGCTGACGTTGAGTATTGGCGCGCTGAACGAGCGCAGCTTCGCGGCCGAACTAGAATTTATTGCCCCTAAAGGTACTGATCAGCAAGGTACGATTAAGTTTGAGATTCGCGCAGCCATTGAGTTACAGGACGATATCTTTCTCCGTGCCGGTTACAGTGCCAATGCAGAAATTGTACTTGACCAACGCAATCAGGTTTTGGCCATTAACGAGGGCAATTTGTTGATCGAAGCAGACGGTACCTACGTAGAGGTAGCAACCGGTGAGCAAACATTTGTCAAGCGACAAGTGGTTACTGGGTTGTCCGATGGTATCAATGTAGAGATCGTTTCTGGGCTTGATGCCTCCGCGAGGATTAAAAAGCAGAATTAGCGAGTAATAAAAATTACGCTCTACAGAGATTGTTCCAGACAATCTTCTGCATTTCCTCCGTCCGTGGAGGTCTACAGAGATTATTCTAGGCAATCTTCTGCACTCCCTCCGTCCGTGGAGGTCTACAGAGATTATTCTAGGTAATCTTCTGCATTTCCTCCGTCCGTGGAGGTCTAC
>DATBNJ010000061.1:0-23121 GCA_036554385.1 Marinagarivorans sp.
TCAGGTGGTGCATGAAGGAAAACCCGCTCTTGTGACTAAAGCCTTGGCAGCTGACTCCGATATTAAACCGGGCGCTCTTCCTTTAAACGGAGCACATTTACAGTGGTTCCGTTGGGCCAATAATGAACGACTACTCGTGGCTATTAGAATGACCGCCGAAGGGTATACTTTGCGCCGTCCAACTTTTAGGGTAACGGTGCCGAAGCGTAGTTTTGTCAGGGTTTTTAGTGTTGACAGAAGCGGCTTAAACCCAGTTTATTTTGATATGGAGCCCAATAAATATGGCTACACGCTCACATACCCTTATTTGATAAGTGGATTAAAAGATGACCCTGAGCATGTGTTGCTGAGCTTGGATCCGCTAGAGGACAAGTTCGATAAGGCGATGGTGCACAAAGTCAATGTTAACACCGGCAAAAAAACCTTGATCGAGGGCAACCGGGGTGAATATTCGTCTTTTATGGCCGATCGTGATGGCAAGTTACGTGTCGCGTTTAAATTCGGTGTCGGCACGGGCACCGACGTTGCTGTTTATACGCGCACCGATGAAGACGCTCCCTTTTCTCGTCTGCAAAAGAAATCTTTTAGAGATAAAGCACTGCTAAAGCCGGTGCGGTTCGATTACCAGCGTAAAGATGTTCTTATTTTTACATCCGGTGAGCTTGAAGATGATAATTATGATCAAGATGACGACGACTTGTATGAACTGAATATCGTGACAGGTGAGTGGCTGGGTGCCCATGTTGACAATGTGCGCAAAAACGTCAAGTCTGTGCTTGAAAAAACGTTTAAGGGAAAACGCATACGGCTTCGTTCGTGGGTGGACGATGTGACTTTGGATAAAGCCATTTTCGAGGTCTATGCAGACACGGCGCCACCGCAATATTTTTTGCTCAATATTGCAGATAAACGTGTGGATTTTCTGGCAGCTGCGTATCCCCAGCTCGAAGGTGCTGCCTTAGCTAAAATGCAAGAGGTTAGCTATGTCGCGCGTGATGGCTTAAAAATCCCCGCCTACTTAACGCTGCCTGTGCAAGCAACGGGGCAAGACAAGCCAAAATTGCCGGCGATTATTTATCCGCACGGTGGGCCTTGGGCGAGAGATTACTGGGGCTTTAACAATTATGTGCAATTTTTTGCGAGCAAAGGTTATGCGGTTTTTCAGCCTCAGTTCCGCGGCTCGAAAGGCTATGGTTACGAGCACTTGCGAGCCGGCGATAAACAGTGGGGGCTTGCCATTCAAGACGATATCACCGATGGCGTCAAATGGCTTGTTGAGCAAGGCGTAATCGACCCTAAAAAAATATGCATTGTCGGCGGAAGCTTTGGAGGCTACGCTGCTGGGATGGGGCTTGCCTCGACGCCTGAACTATACCGTTGCGGTATCAGCATTAACGGCGTCCTGGATATGAAGCTATTTAACCGGGATGTCTTGCGCAATAACGAGTATAGCCGCGAAATTACAAACCCAGAGTGGGGAATCAGCAAGGTTTCACCCTATCACCTCAGTAAACACATCGACGATCCCCTGTTAATCATTTACGGAGAAGACGACAGCGTTGTGGACCCTGAGCACTCGAAAAAAATGTATAAACGATTAAAAAAGCAAGGTAAAACCACCCAGTTAATTGAGCTGCCCAAAGGTGAGCACTGGCGCACCATTGAGGCCAACGAGATTAAAACCTTTAAAGCTATGGATGACTTCCTAAATACTTACTTGTAGTGGCTACCAATGTGGTCATTATTTAACTACTTGTGGCTCATATCATGCATCTTGTTGAATAGTAACAGGTGGACAATGATTATATTCTGCCAAGCCGTATAGGGTGCTTCTAAAAATAGTAATTTTTTTGTGAGAGCAAGGAAGTACCGCCCGGAGAACCGCAGTTTACGTTGTGTAAATGAGGATTCGAGGACGGAACTGACGCCGCTATCGCGTAAAAAGTGCATTTTTAGAGGCGCCCTAAAGTCTTGGCACCGATAACGCGTTTGGAACTCGCAGGGGCCGGAGGGCTGTACCGATTACACCGCTTACGCGCCAGAATAATCTCGACAGATATTGAGCTTTGCGGTTGTTGGTCTAAAGTTAAGTGTGGAGTGTTGTTAAACGGAGGCCGCCATGAGCAAGCCAAATACCATTCACGACCCCACGCTATTTGCAGGCCTAACGGCTTTGGCTAAGTCCTCCTTTCCCAAGCGCTGTAACAACTGCGGCCGCAGTTATCCCAATGTCGAAAGCTTTATTGCCGAAACGCGCGCCGTGCAAGGGCACAGCGGTTTAAAAGCCGCTAAAAATGAGGCGGGCGATACCATGGTCGAGTTGTTTCGCAATTGTGTCTGCGGTTCGACCTTGCTGGACTTTTTTAACGACCGGCGCGATTTAACCGACGAAGGGCTGCGCCGCCGTCGCCATTTTGGCGAGTTGTTACACTATTTAGAGTCTCGCGGTATTGGTCATCAGCAGGCGCGCTTAGAGGTCCTTAAAGTAATGCAAGGCGAAGGCAGTCGCGTGCTTAGCGAACTGCCCCCCGACCAATAGTCGCAACTCGAGACTTTGCTAAATACCGAGCAATGCATGCCAAAATGGCTTGCATTTCAGAACAAGCTTGCATTTCAGAATAAAAAGTAGCGCCCAGCGCTGGCGCTGTGAAATAGCGCAAGGCATCTAGCCAGCTGCTTATCAAGCGCGTTATATTGCGCGGCCGTATCTACCAGATCCAACGTATTATGCCTCTAATCCAACGCACCTTACACGAATGGCGCGCTTTACTGCGCCTAGGTGCTCCAATTTTAGTGGCGCAACTGGCCCAAATGGCAAATGCGTTTGTCGACACCGTAATGGCCGGCAACGCGAGTTCTTTTGATCTTGCGGCAGTGGGTATTGGGGTGAGCTTTTGGGTGCCTTTGTCGCTATTTTTTGTGGGCGTACTGGGAGCCTTGCAGCCAATTGTGTCTCAGCATCGCGGCGCCAGACAAACACAGCACATTTTGCCGGTGACCTGGCAAGGCATTCACCTGAGCCTAATAGGCAGCGTTGGCATGATGGCCTTGCTGTGGAACGTGATGCCCATTGTCGACCTGTTTAATAGCGATGCCAAAACCGGCCAGATTGTCGAAGGTTATTTAAAAGCTTTTGTGTGGGGAGTGCCCGCGCTGCTGTTACTTACCGCCTTGCGCGGTTTTACTGATGGCATGGGGCACACCTGGGTTTTTATGGCATTTTCGCTATTTGGTACCGCCTGCAATATCCCGCTTAACTATATTCTTATTTACGGCAAGCTGGGCTTGCCAGAGCTGGGTGGTGTTGGCTGTGGTTGGGCAACCACCGGCGCTAACTTTTGTGCCTTGTTTGCCATGCTTGCTTATCTGTTATGGGGCAAGCAGTTTAAGGCGTTGCGTTTGTTCAGTGTGGTTAGTGCACCGAAGTTTGCGCTTATGGCATCGGTGCTGCGCTTAGGGCTCCCCATTGGTGTGACCTTGTTTGTCGAAGTGAGTATGTTTTGTGCGATTGCCTTGTTTTTGGCACCCTTGGGCGCGCAAACGGTAGCGGCCCACCAAATTGTTTTAAACGCGGTTTCCATGGCCTTTATGGTGCCTTTAAGTTTGGGCATGGCAGTATTGCTACGGGTCAGCTTTTTGGTGGGCGAGCAATCCTATCGCGAAGCGCGCTTAGTGGCTTATTCGTCAATGCTATTGGCATTGGCCATCGCCTGTATCAATGCCCCCCTATTATTTTGGGGGCGCGGTGTTATTGCCCAAGTCTATACCCAGGAGTCGGCGGTTGTTGCCATTGCAACGCACTTGTTTATGTTGGCGGCCATTTTCCAAATTGTCGATGTTATTCAAGTTGTCGCGGTTAATGCGCTGCGCGGCTATAAAGATACCGCCGTGCCCATGGCTATTGTCGTTTTTGCCTTTTGGGCGGTGTGTTTGCCACTGGGGTATATTCTGACTTACACGTCTTATATCGTTGCGCCTATGGGCGCTGCGGGCTATTGGGTGGCGTTAACTGCGGGGCTGGCCATTGCGGCCGTCTTACTGACTTGGCGCTTGTTTATTTTTAAACCGGATCATCACGGGTAATTATTGCGATGCAAACCGTCTATTTTGTGAATGCCTTTACCACCGATCGGCCGTTTTCGGGCAACCCCGCTGCGGTATGTATCCTTGAGCAATGGCTGCCCGAGGCGACCCTGCAAGCCGTGGCGGCGCAACACAACTTAGCGGAAACGGCCTATGTGGTGCGCACGGGCCCCGGCCAATACACCATTCGCTGGTTTACTCCAAGCGTCGAAATCGACCTGTGCGGTCACGCCACCCTGGCTGCCGCGCACATACTTTTTGAGCACTACGGTGAGCAACACCAGACCTTAGCGTTTGAATCGGCGAGTGGTACGCTGAAGGTCAGCTGCGGTGTGCAGTTAACGCTGGACTTTCCCGTGCGCAAGCTAACTCAAAGCGACGCTGTGCAGGCTTATCAGGCGGCCTTTAGTGCACCCAATGCCCCAGTGCTTTACAACGAGTGTGCCGCACTCATTGAATGCGAAAGCGAGCAGGCGGTACGCAATTACACCCCAGATTTCGGCCAGCTAGCGGCGTTACCGACGCAAATTCAGTACCTAACTGCCGCGGGCAAGCATTGCGATTTTGTTTGCCGCGTATTTGCGCCCAAATTGGGAATTCCAGAAGATCCGGTTACGGGGTCAGCCTATACTAGCCTTGCGCCTTATTGGGCGCACAAGCTTAATAAAACGGTACTGCAAGCGCAGCAGTTGTCCGCGCGCGGCGGGGCGGTGAGCTTGGCGCTACCGGAGCCGGCTGACACGGGCGCACGGGTGCTTATCGGCGGCCAAGTGCAAACGGTAATCGTAGGTGAGTGGGTGATCGAGGTGTCGCATGGACATTAAGCGTTATATCCAGCAACTCAGTGAATTAGTGGCGCACCCTTCGGTAAGCTGTGCCAGCCCCAATTTGGATATGTCGAATAAAGCCGTGGTTGTAACACTGGCCGAGTGGTTTGAGCCGTTAGGCTTTCGGTGCCGAATAGAGCCCGTTAGCAATCACCCGGGCAAGTACAACTTGATTGCGGTGAAGGGCGAAGGCGATGGCGGTATTGTGTTTGCGGGCCACACCGATACCGTGCCCTATAATGCCGAGCGCTGGCAGCAAGACCCTTTTGTTTTAACCGAGCGCAACAACCGCCTTTATGGCTTGGGCGCCACCGATATGAAAGGCTTTTTCCCCGTGGTGTGGGCGGCGCTAAACGCGCTAGCGAATGCCGAGTTCAAAGAGCCGGTGATTATTGTAGCCACCGCCGATGAGGAGTCCAGTATGAGCGGCGCGCGTACACTGGCCGAGCAACACCTGCCGAAAGCGCGTTACGCCATCATTGGTGAGCCGACGCAAATGCGGCCGGTAAACATGCACAAAGGCATACTCATGGAGGCGGTTAAGGTTACCGGTAAAGCGGGGCATTCCTCCAACCCTGCGCTGGGCGTTAATGCAATGGAAAGCATGCATCAGGTCATGGCTGAAATCCTCGCCTATCGTCACGAGCTCCAAGAAAAATACCAAAACCCGCACTTTGAGGTGACGGTACCAACCTTAAACCTTGGCTGCATTCACGGTGGCGACAGCCCTAACCGAATTTGCAGCGCCTGCGAGCTTCACTTCGACTTGCGTATGCTGCCAGGCATGCACATAGACGATTTGCGCTTGAATCTGCAAAACCGCTTACAGCCGATCGCCGACCGTTGTGGCACCGACCTTATCTTTAGCGCCTTGTTTGCCGGTGTGCCCGCCTTTGAGCAGCCCGCCAACAGTGAGCTTGTGCAAACGGTGACCGAACTCACCCAACAAGACCCACAAGCCGTGGCGTTTGCCACCGAAGCGCCTTACCTGCAAGGCTTAGGCATGCAAACGGTGGTGATGGGCCCAGGCTCCATCGACCAAGCCCATCAGGCCAATGAATTTATCGCCCTTAATGAGATCGAGCCCGCGGTAACGGTGATTGAAAATGTGATACGACGCCTTTGCTTGTAACGTTGCCGTCTGCTTTTTCCGAAAACGCTTGCGGTGGCGCCGGTCTCAGCAAAAGCCGCCGGTTTTCTCTGGCTCACTACGGGCGTCACTGAATCCCTTGCTGAGCTCTGCTATCATCTAGTGCTATTCGCGCAGAATGCGCCCATTCCCGTTGACATTAAGGCCCGTTATGACTCAGACCTTGCGTATTGCTACCCGTAAAAGTGCCCTCGCCCTATGGCAGGCGGAATATGTTAAAGCCCGCCTAGAAGCACTACACGCCGACCTTACCGTAGAGCTTGTGCCGTTGGTGAGTCGTGGCGATAAAATTTTGGACGTGCCCCTGGCCAAGGTTGGTGGTAAAGGCTTGTTTGTCAAAGAGCTAGAGCACGCTTTAATCAACGACGAAGCTGACATCGCCGTGCACTCTATGAAAGATGTGCCCATGGAGTTCCCCGAGGGGTTGGGCTTGGCTGTGATTTGCGAGCGAGAAGATCCGCGCGACGCCTGGGTTTCCAGTGGTTTTGCCAGTATCGACGATTTGCCCGCCGGCAGCATCGTGGGTACTTCAAGCTTGCGCCGTCAAAGCCAAGTGTTGGCCAAACGCCCCGACCTCGAAGTAAAATTTTTGCGCGGTAACGTTAATACACGCCTAGCCAAGCTTGATGCCGGTGAATACGATGGCATCATTCTGGCGGCGGCGGGCTTGCTGCGCTTAGCAATGAAAGACCGCATTCGCCAGTTTATATCGCCGGAGCAATGCTTGCCGGCCGGTGGTCAGGGTGCCGTGGGCATCGAATGTCGCATTGATGATCTGCGCACGATTGAATTAATCAAAGCCCTGCACCACGACACGACGGCCGAGCAAGTACTGGCCGAACGCGCCCTAAATCGACGTTTAGAAGGCGGTTGCCAAGTGCCCATCGCATGCTACGCCATTCACCGCGATGGTGGTTTGTGGTTGCGTGGCCTAGTGGCGAGCCCCGATGGCAAAGAAGTCATCTTCGATGAAATCAGTGGTCAAACTCACGAAGCCGAAATCATGGGGGTGACGCTAGCGGAGCGTTTACTGGCGGCTGGAGCCGATGTAATTTTGAAGGCCGTCTACGAAAACGGCTAGCCATTATTGGCTACGCTTTAGTGCGCAGAGATTGCTGTAAAAGGGTGGCCGTTGGGTCGCCCTTTTTTTTGAGTTAGCGATGGTTTCGCCCCGTAGGGCAAAGCCTGAACTCTGCGCTGGCAAGGTATTTATTAAGTTAATTAAAGCCACAACGCGATCAAACGCGAGAGCAAAGCGCTTGATCGCGCGGTGGCTCTCATCTCAGTTCGGCTGCAAATTTTTATTTACAATATGGGTGTCTATTCCGTCGATGCTAGTTTGGTTCTTTTTTTGCCAATAATTACGCAAGCCATCGTCGCCTTGTTTTTGTGCCCACTCGCGCAGTTGATTGCGGTCCTCATCGTAGCTTAGGAAGGGCACGGCTAGGCCGCAGGAGTTCTGCACTAAATCCACGCGCATATCGAAAATCTGTCGCGCGCCTTCAAGGGGCGGAAACTGTGAATACAGCGCTGGCCACTGTGGGTCGTTATGGTGAATCACCTCGGCGTGACCATATAAACGCAAAATATTGGGCTTGCCTTCAAACGCGGCAAACATAATGGTCATGCGCGGTTGGATTTGAACATGTGCGGCGGTTTCGTTACCGCTGCCCGTGACGTTTAACCAGGCTATCCGGTTTGGCCCCATAACCCGTAACGAGTCCATGCCTTTAGGGGAAATATTTACTCGGCTATCGGCCGTTGCAGTACCGACAAAAAAGATTTTTTGCTGCTCGATAAATGCGCGGTTTTTATCGTTGATTTCACTGTATTGCTGGCCCATCGCGGCTACTCCTTGCTCTTTACTATCGTGCGGCATTATACCGTGTTGGGTGCTGGAGCGCATTCGGTACCGGTTTTGAGTATTGATACTGATACGAATGAAGATGAAATAGGTCTTGGCACTTTTAATGCTTGTGGGTTTCACTGCTGAAGTGCTATTCGCGGTGTTTGGTGGAATTGTCGAAGGCGTCGCTAAAAGGCGCTGCCCAGCGGGGGTAATAAATAACGCGTTAAAAATGGCAGTATTAATCACATAGCAGAGCCCAAACAAACTCAATATGGCCGATAGCGTTTTATAGTTTGTCACCATAGTGACATACCGGTTAATCACAATAACGGCTGTTTGCGTACCTGTAATTGTGGGCGATTACTCTTTGAGCTATGGCGTCACTTACAAAAATACACTCACAAATATACATCGGGACGGGGGATAGCTAAGTGGTTATTGCAGGGCGAAAGGTTGATCAGGTAACCGTGCAGGATAAAGACGCAGGCCGCGGGGTGCAGTGCCAAACCAAGCTCGATGAATATCGACGTGTGCGCCAGCAAACACTGGATTTAGTGGCCCCGTTGAGTGAAGAGGATATGGTTGTCCAGTCTATGCCGGATGCGAGCCCGGCAAAATGGCATTTAGCTCATACCACCTGGTTTTTCGAAACCTTTATTCTACAGGTCTACCAAACAGGGTTTCGTCACTTTAATCCCGCATTTAATCATCTGTTTAATTCCTATTACGAATCGGTGGGGGCGCGCCATGCGAGGCCTCAGCGCGGTTTATTAACGCGCCCGAGTTTGAACGAGGTACTGGCCTACCGGCAATACATCGACGACTGTATTGCTACGTTTTTGCAAAAATTACAAGAAAATGATGACGACGTAATGGCAGATGTTTTGTCATTGCTCACTATTGGTATTCACCACGAAATGCAACACCAAGAGTTAATCTCGACCGATATCCTGCACTTATTGTGGCACAACCCGCTAAAGCCTGTGATTTATCCTGCGCCAGCGGTCACCTCAAATGCCGGAGCCGACAGCGCGCGACCTTTGCAAATGCTCGAGTTCGAAGGTGGCATCGTCTCGGTTGGGCAAAACGACAAGGCTAGCGACTTTTGCTACGACTGCGAAACGCCTGCCCACCAAGTGATTTTACAGCCGTATCGCATAGCGAACCGATTAGTTACAAACGGTGAGTGGCTAGAATTTATGGCCGACGGCGGCTATAGCAACAGTAGGCTTTGGCTATCAGACGGTTGGACGACGGTGAATAAACATCACTGGCGAGCGCCGCTTTATTGGTTAAAAGAAGGCGAACAATGGTGGCAATATGGCCTCGATGGTTTGCGCCCCGTAGACGGTGCTGCACCGGTATGTCACGTGAGCTTTTACGAGGCAGATGCCTTTGCCCGCTGGGCTGGCAAGCGTTTACCGCTAGAACACGAATGGGAAGTTGCCGCGCGGCAGCAGCCGATTGCCGGTAACTTTTTAGACAACAAGACTTACAGGCCGCAAGCCGCGCACGATGCCCCCGAGGCTGCGCAGCTATACGGGGATGTCTGGCAGTGGATGCAAAGCCCATTTACCCCGTACCCTGGTTTTAAAACCCAGCGCGGCGCTTTAGGCGAGTACAACGGCAAGTTTATGAGCAATCAAATGGTGCTGCGCGGCGGCTCGTGTGTAACACCTAAGCAACAACTGCGCGCCAGTTACCGAAACTTTTTTTATCCACACCATCGTTGGCAATTCAGCGGGCTTCGGCTTGCTGAATATCAGTAGCGCCGATAATCAACCCAACTTACGAGGAACAATCATGGCGTACGCTATTGCCGAACAGGCTCTGCAGGCTGCCGTAATTCAGCCACCTTACGATATGCGATTTTTAGCGGATGTGATTAAAGGGCTCAGTAGTACGCCTAAGTCGATTTCCCCCAAATATTTTTATGACGAAAATGGTTCGCGCTTCTTTGATGAAATCTGCCAGCTAAAGGAATATTACCTCTATAAAACTGAGCTGGCGTTGCTACCACGGGTGGCCTCGGATTTGGCTGGTATGCTCACGGGCAGCTTTAGCGTGGTGGAATTCGGCGCGGGTTCTTTGCAAAAAATTAGACCTTTTTTGCGGAATATTCCTGCGATTAAATCGTTTTACCCCATTGATATTTCTGGGGCTTATTTGCGTGATACTACCCGAAAGCTACAAGCTGAATTTCCCGACGTGGCAATGCAGGCTGTAGAGGGGGATTTCACCTTGCCGGTGCATCTACCCGAACCAAGCGCCACCCGCGAACAACGCTTGGGGTTTTTTCCTGGTTCGACGATTGGCAATTTCACGCCAGAGCAGGCAAAACGTTTTTTACTTAATGCACGCAAAACCTTAGGTGACGATGCCTACTTAATTATTGGCGTGGATACTAAAAAATCACCCGATATTTTGCACCGCGCCTACAACGACGATAAAGGCGTGACTAAACGCTTTAATTTAAATGTTTTGTCGCGTATTAACCGCGAATTCGATTGCGATTTAAAGCTTTCTGATTTCGAGCATTACGCATTTTATAACCCCGTAGAAGGGCGCATTGAAATGCATCTTGTTAGCCAAACGCATCAAACTGTGAACATTGTGGGCACAGATATTACGTTTCGCTCCGGTGAAACCATTCATACCGAAAGCTCCTACAAATATACGCCGCAAGAGTTTATGCAATTGGCTCAGTCTGCAGGTTGGCGGATTGAGCGAACTTGGCTAGCTGGTGAAGCGATGTTTTCTACCTACCTGTTGCGTGTTGATCACTAAAACGAAGGTCGACGGTGACGGTATTCACGCGTTTGATCAACGTGAGGTGATTAATGCTCGGTTGCTTGCTTGTTTGCCTGCAGGGGCGAGCTGCTTTACGGTTTTTACCTTTTGCGACTTGGGGCGCGGCGGGAATGGTCACCGTGTGATTAATTTACTGAATGACTGTTACCGCGCGGCTGATCCGTGTGCGCTACAAAACATCAAAGCGCTAAGTGCGCTAGAGCCGAGTATGGTTTATGTGGTTTTGTACGCGGGCGTCGAAAACGCCAGTTGTGTGGTCTATTACCAAAAAGGCCGCGCGATAAAACGGTGCGGTTCTGGCACTCTTGCCGCTGCCAAAATTTTATTGAACACGTCGGCAGCTAAGGCATACATGTCGTTAAGGCATCATGTGAGCGAGATTAACGGTGTTAACGAATCGGTTCACATTCAAGGCCCTGTCGAAGCGTTAAGCCTGCAGCAAAAAAGCGCTGATATATTTGCTTACACTAGCGATTGCTTGCCTTTGCGGCGGGTAACAAAAGCCGCGGCGTCGCTTTGGCGGCATGGGTCCATATTGCCGGCTTTAAACCCGCAGGCTATTGTCGGGTGTTATAACGCCGGCGGACCGAAGGATTATTGTGTTCTGGTATTGCGAGATGAGAAGGCGCTAAAACGTGTGCAGCCCAATTTTAACGTGATGGGGCGATTGACTCGACGCGCACTTATCGCAACGGCGCCGGCGAGTGGGCATCAAACATTTGATTACTTACTGCGCTATTTTGCGCCGCAGTACGGTAATAACGAAGATGCCGCGACCGGCTCGGCCCATTTACAGGTGGCGCAATATTGGCAGCAACGCTTTGGTAAGGCCACGGTGCGTGGTTTGCAGTGTTCAGCAGAGGGCGGGCGGTTTGTCGTGTCGCGCTTAGGCGGCGTGGCCAGCGCAAAAAAGCAACAGGTTATGGGCACGGCAGATATTACCGCGGGTTTTTGCGTACTGTGATTGTTAGCTTTTATGCATGTTGAGTTTGGGGCTTACACCACACAATTCCAACCATTGTTGAATACCAGTGCTGCGGTATTTTTGCTTGTGTACAACCACGTACAGCATGCGGGAGAAATCCCGTTGCGGCACTTTAAGTGGCACCAAACTGCCGTGTGTAAAGGCCTCTTCTAAAGATATTTGCGATAAACACGAAATACCCAAACCGCCTTTAACGGCTCGTTTAATGGCTTCGGTGTGTTGCAGTTCTAGCAGAATATTGAGTTCTGGCAGCAAGCCGTGCAAAGCGCGATCAAATGTTTGCCGTGTGCCCGAGCCGCTTTCGCGCAGAATCCAGCTTGCGCGTTTCAGGTCGGCATCGGACAAACTGCGTTTTTGAGCTAGTGGGTGCCCGGGGTGACAAAAGCACACCAAACGGTCGGGCTGCCAGGGTATTACATCTAGTTCGGGGTGATGAATTTCACCTTCGATAAGCCCCAAATCTAAATCAAAATTAAGCACGGCGGCAACCACATCGTGCGTGTTCGCGACTTTGAGTGTGGCGCTACCTTGGTATTCGGTCATAAAGCGCCGTATGAGCTCGACAGCCAGGTAGTTGCCGATGGTGAGCGTGGCGCCCAGTTTAAGCTGCGCCACGTCTTTGTGCTGCACCAGTGCCAGTTCTAGCTCGGCGGCTTGGTCCAACAGGGCTTGTGCCTTGGGTCGCAGGCGCCGCCCAAGTTCATTCGTTTGCAAGCGCTTACCAATGCGCTCGAAAAGGGGCGCGTCATATTGTTGCTCTAAATCTTTCAGCGCGCTGCTGCAGGCCGATTGCGACATGGCTAGGGCATCTGCGGCCCGGCTGACATTTTGGTGTTGGGCAATGGCGACAAACACCTGTAATTGCCGCAAAGTAAAGTGCATTGGCGTTCCCCTGCTGGTTAGCTATCGCTCGGTTATTATATCGGTAAAACCGATAACCCATACGTGAATTACCCATTTTACCTATTTTTAAGGCAGGCGTAAGCTATGCCTATCATGTCTATTTTTTAACCACTATGAATTCGCCAATAACAGAGAGGCGCTGATTATGAGTCAACTACTAACCGAAACGGTAACCGATGTAAGGCATTGGAACGATACATTGTTTAGTTTTACCACCACCCGCCGAGAGGGCTTTCGGTTTCGCAATGGCCACTTCACCATGATTGGCTTGCCACAAGATGATGGCCGACCCCTACTGCGCGCTTACTCCATTGCCAGTGCTAATTACGAAGACAAGCTCGAGTTTTTTAGCATTAAAGTGCCCGATGGTCCGCTAACATCGCAGTTACAAAAGATAAAAGCCGGTGATGCACTGTATGTGAATAGTAAGTCTACTGGCACGTTGGTGACTGACCACTTATTGCCGGGCAAGCATTTGTATTTGCTTGCCACTGGCACGGGCCTGGCGCCCTTTTTAAGCATTATCAAAGACCCAGAAGTTTACGAGCAGTACGATAAAATTATTCTTACCCACGGTGTGCGCTACGTGGACGAACTCGCGTATCAGCACTTTATTACCCATGAGCTGCCCAATAATGAGTATTTCGGCGAGGAAATTCGCGAGAAACTCATTTATTACCCAACCGTCACCCGCGAGCCATTTAAAAACCAAGGCCGCTTGACCGACTTGTTACAAGCCGGAAGCTTAGAGAAAAACCTCGGCCTGCCGCCGATTAACGTAGAGCACGACCGCTTTATGCTATGCGGAAGCCCCAGCATGCTAAAAGATTTTTGTAAAATTTTAGACGAGCGCGGTTTTAATGAGGTGCGCCACGGCGACGCCGGCCACTACGTGATTGAACGGGCATTTGTGGAGTAAGCGCTAACACCAGGGCAGCCCATAGCCCAGACAATGCTGTGGGCACAATCATCTTTTTGATGAACTACCGCGTATACTATTCTGACCGTCAGCTTGTGCTCACTTTAGTGAGCCGCTGAATAGTTACTTTTATTGGAACTCCGCGAAATACCACGGATGGGCGCTTCGGCATAGGTGCTGGCCAATAGAAGGATGAGAACTCGCCAATAAGTAGGCACAATACCTGCATTTAAATGTTACGAATATTGGGCTTACAGGATATACGAGCGCTCACCGATTGAGTGGGCGCTGATGTTTGCATCAATAATCGTCTAGACTAACAGGGCAGCTTAAGTTTTGTTGGTTTGTAACTATTTAGCAGAATAAGATTTTAGCAGAATAAGAATTAACCGGTTTAGCAAAATACTAATTAACCAGTGTCCACTTTAGTGAACTGCTAATTAATAAGGTGAGCTGCTAAATAGTTACGTTTGTTTTACAAATAGCGCGGAGGATTCATGGGGTTATTAGTTAAAGGCAATTGGCAAGATAAATGGTACGACACCGACGGTAGCGGCGGAGCATTTAAACGCGAGGATGCGCAGTTGCGCCACTGGGTTACCGCAGACGGTAGCGCCGGCCCGACCGGCAGCGAAGGTTTTACAGCTGAAAGCGGTCGTTACCATCTTTATGTATCCTACGCCTGTCCTTGGGCGCACCGAGCGTTAATATTTAGAGAACTTAAAGAGCTGCAATCGCATATTGGCGTATCCGTCGTTGCCACCGATATGCTAGAAAATGGTTGGACCTTCGACCCGGCAAACGGCAGTACCGGCGACGACTTGTTCGAAAGCCAGTACCTTTACCAGATTTATCAGCGTAACAACCCCGAATATACGGGGCGTGTAACTGTGCCCGTGTTATGGGATAAACAGCAGCAGTGTATTGTCAGCAACGAATCTGCGGATATTATTCGCATGTTTAATTCAGCATTTAATACAATTACTAATAACCATGAAGATTATTATCCGCAGCGTCTTCGCGACGATATAGAAGCGATCAACGATTTGGTTTATCACAATATCAATAACGGGGTATATCGCGCAGGATTTGCCACTACGCAAGATGCCTACGAGAGCGCATTCTCCGACTTGTTTGGTGCGCTAGATAAAGTGGAATCGATTCTAGCTGAGCACCAATATTTGCTAGGCGATACCCTAACGGAAGCCGATTGGCGTTTATTTACGACGCTATTGCGGTTTGACGCCGTTTATCACGGGCACTTCAAGTGCAATAAAAAGCGAATTAAAGATTACCCCGCGTTATCTCGATATTTAAAACATTTATACGAGTTCGACAGCGTGGCGACCACCGTGCATATGGACCACATTAAGCGGCATTATTACTACAGCCACACCATGATTAACCCAACACAAGTGGTGCCGGTAGGGCCCGATTTAGATTTTAGGTCTTAGGCCTTAGGAGTAGGGCGATGTTGGCTCATCGCCCCTCGTGCCATTTTTTTATTAATGGCGCCTTTTGTAGCGTCAGTCATTAAAGTAACCACCGTCCACTAGCCCCTCTTCGCATTTTGTTGCAGCGCTCCCCAAAAAGCTCAAGGGTGTTTTGTGCGCCCCGTCATAAGTTTGATGCCGATAAGGTCACGTACTGATAAATTGCTCAGGCAGCATGGCTGGTGGAGTCGGTACACTGATTACCTAAACTGCACTCGCAGACTTTCCTGCACAGACTACCGAGCATGCTGGTTTTCGAGGTTTGTGAGCGCTCGCAGTTATCTGGGCGCCTCAAGCTGAGAAAGCCGTCAGTCAACTGGTAGGCCATTAAAATAACGATAACTTTGGGGCAAATCATGTTGAGAAAAATTGCGTTTATATGCGCTTTGGCACCACTTTATGCTTGCGACGGTGGACCCGTCAGCGGCTCTTCCGGTGCGCAATCAAGCCGTGTTGCTAGCCAAACCGCAAGCTCAAGCAATGGGCCCGTAGCGTCGCAATCGAGTAGTGTCGCCGCTATCAATAGCAGTCACAGCTCCGTGCCCGTTTCATCCGCGAGTCAGCAAAGTTCCGTTGCACAAACCTTTACCCTGCAGGAAAACGCCGTCGGTTTTTGTTTTACCGATGGTGATAGCGCTGAGAGCTCTAACCCCGGTTTTACTGGGGGGGGCTATGTTAACACCGACAATTTTTTGGGCGCCCAAGTCGTTTGGGCTGTTAATGTCAGTGAAAGCCGCACTTTTACTCTCGAAATACGCTTTGCTAATGGTGGCGAAACCAACCGGGATGGCGAATTAGTGATTAACGCGGGCGCTGGTGGTGCCCACAACATCGCTTTTGTGAGTACTAATAGTTGGGACAATTGGCAAACGCTAACGGTCGATGTGGACTTAGTTGCGGGTAATAATTTGTTAGCGCTGGCGGCACTCACAAGCGACGGCCTCGCAAATATTGACGCTATTACATTTACCGGCGGCGAGGTAAGCGGCGGCGATTGCACCGTGGTGCAAACAAGCAGTTCGAGCACGGCAAGCTCCCAAAGCAGTGGTGATTACCCCATCCTCTCTCAGGATGGAAACCCCGCGCAAAATCGCTATCAAAGTTCGCGTTATGAATGGAGTCAAAACCAAGCTGAGATAATTTTATCGCACCAGTACGACAATGGCGGCTGGCCCAAAAATCAAGATTATGCCTCTGAAGGCAGTGGCGGAAGCGGGCGGGGTACAATTGATAACGGCGCGACGGTTACTGAAATGGTGTATTTGGCGCAGGTCTATCACGACACAGGCCGCGTTCAGTACCGCGATGCCGTGCGCAAAGCGATGCAGTTTATTTTTGAAGCTCAATACGATAGCGGGGCCTGGCCTCAGTTTTATCCACTGCGCGGAGGCTACTCCGACCATGCCACTTTTAATGATAACGCGATGGCTAGTGTGCTGACGGTTTTACATAACGCCCATCAACAAAATGCGCCTTTTAATGGAGATATCTTTAGCGATAGTGACAGGCAGCAAATGAAGCAAGCTGTAGATAAAGGCGTCGACTACATCTTAAAAGCGCAATGGCAACAAAATGGTATTTTAACGGTATGGTGTGCCCAGCACGGCGCCTACGATTATCAGCCCAAGGCAGGGCGAGCTTACGAGCTTGAATCGTTAAGCGGCAGTGAGTCTGTTGAAATTCTCGGCTTTTTAATGACGCAGCCGCAAACGCCGGAAATTACTGCGGCTGTAAAAGCTGGTATTGCTTGGTTCAAAAGTCCTGCAACTTATTTAGCCGATTACACTTACGATAAAGGCGTCGAAGAGAAGATTGTGCCAAAAGCGGGTAGTCGTATGTGGTATCGCTTTTACGATCTTAGCAGCAACGCTGGCTTTTTTAGCGACCGCGATGGTGGCAAGTACTACGATTTAATGGAAATCTCTGAAGAGCGCCGCAACGGCTATAGTTGGGGTGGAAACTACGGTGAGAAGATCATCTCCTACGCCAATAAAGTTGGCTACTAACGAGCCGCCCCCGTGAAGCACCATCTGTGGCGCTTCAAGGTGTCACAAAAATATCTCCAAGGACGGAGCAGAGCGCCACCATTTTTTTAGTCCTCTTACGTTTTTCAGCGCTAAATGATTGTCGCTTGGGTTGCTCGGTTCTTTTTTAACCCCCGATTTAAACCTCCTGAATGTCTCCGTATAAGTCGCGCATCGGCTGTCTAGCTTCTTGGCAGATGGGCCTTTCGTGGCGGTAGACGTTGTCATATTCGATGCGTACATTCCATGGCATGTGCCGACCAGGTGGATTTGCTCTTGGCAATCATGGCCCTTTTGCAGAAGTTTCTGCGCAGTACGCGAATTGCGATCTACCCATTGCTGCACCGCCAACAAATAACGTCGCATCTCTGGTTTACTGGCGATACCCGTCGCACGGCGCCGCGACATACCCATCACGTTATTGATCTGGGTTCTTAAAGGCCCACCTCGTGTATCGCCGGTACAGAATACAAATGCCATTATCTACCTCGGTATTATTTTGTTCCTGACGCTCCTCGCCCTACAAGCCCGCTCCGCTCGGACGCCGCATGTGCTCCTAAGCAATAACGTTAAGCCCTATAAAATATTACACGCCATTACAGCACGGTTGTGCTTGGGATGCGGGATAAGCTTCGAAACTGTTAAATCTCGCCAAATCCCGACACGAATCAAAGGAAGCTAACTTCAAGAAACCCGCATCGGCAAACAAAAACGCCGCCAATGAATCAAACCAATAAACACCCCATTCGCCAACGCAATCACCAATGGAAACAGCAAGGTCGTCAACGAATAATGCTCCAACGCCGCAGCAGCCACCAAGTTGCGCACACACACGAGGTAGAAGAGCACAAGATTTTCGCCAAAGGGCGCATGGTAGGATTTTCGGAAGGTAGGGCCGAAGCCGGCAATGTCTACAAGGGTTAGCATCACCACCGCAGTGAGCGGGTTATCGGTAATGGCCCAAGCGGGTAGGGCGCAAGCCGCAATGATTAGAAAAAGCGCATCGACCGGCCGAATATGCGAGGGATCAAAACGCAGCCAGGTGAGCAAAACAATGCCGCACGTGAGTGCGCCGCTAAACAGCGTGACCCAAGCACCTACGCCACCGCCATCGGCCCATTGGGCCGCGCCAACCACTAGGGTCGCAATCGCCCAAATAAGCCAGGAGTATAAATGCGGGCGGGTTTGTCCGCGCAAAATGCTAATAATGTAAGGGATAAATCCAGCTAAGGTAAGCGCCGCCGCAAAAAGCGCAAGCGCGTTATGTGAGAGCGCCATTAGCGCCGCCAGAACGCCGGGGAAAACAGCACCAACAGGGTAAATACCTCCAGCCGGCCCAGCAGCATAGCAAAGCACAAAATCCATTTAGCGGGTGCATTTATGCTGGCGTAATTCGCGGTTACATCGCCAAGGCCGGGGCCAAGGTTATTAATGCACGCGCCCACGGCGGTGAACGCTGTGGTCACATCTAGGCCTGTGCCCAGTAGTAAAAGCATCATAATCACGTAACAAATGACGTAGGCGGCGAAAAAGCCCCAAACAGCTTCGACTACGCGGTCGGAAACGGTTTTACTACCGACCTTAATTGGAATAATTGCGTTGGGGTGAATTAGGCGGTTAATCTCGCGAAGGCCCTGCTTAAAAATGAGCATTATGCGGATCATCTTCATGCCGCCACCGGCAGAGCTGGCGCAACCGCCCATAAAAGCAAACATAAAAATCAGGTAGGGCAGAAAAGTCGGCCACACGGTAAAGTCGGCTACGCCAAAGCCCGTTGTCGTCAAAATAGAAACTAATTCAAAGCTGCCCACCAAAAAGCTGCTGCTGAGGTTATAGGTGTTGGTGTAATACAAATAGCCGATGGTAATGGAAAGCCCCAGCATAATCATAGTGAAGTAAAAGCGGCACTCGGGGTCGCGCCAGTAGCTTTTAATCGAGCGCTCCCGCCATACGGTAAAGTGCAGGGCAAAGTTAATGCCCGATAAAATCATAAAAATAATGGCAATAATGTAAATGGCTTCGCTATTAAAAAAGCCAATGCTGGCATCGTGGGTGGAGAACCCGCCAATGGCGACGGTCGCATAGGCGTGGCCGATGGCGTCAAATAGGCTCATACCCGCCATCCAATAGGCCAATGCACAGGTTACCGTGAGGGTTAAATAGATAAGGAACAGCGCTTTGGCCGTTTCGGTAATGCGGGGGGTTAGCTTGTTATCTTTAACGGGGCCGGGCGTTTCGGCGCGATAAAGCTGCATGCCCCCAATGCCCAGCATGGGCAAAATGGCCACTGCGATAACAATAATCCCAATGCCGCCCAGCCATTGCAGTTGTTGCCGGTAATAAAGAATTGACTGGGGTAAATAGTCTAAGCCCTCGATCACTGTGGCGCCGGTGGTGGTTAAGCCGGAAAGGGATTCGAACACCGCGTCGGTAACGGTCATTTGCGATGCGGCAGAAAAGATAAACGGCAGCGAACCGAATAGTGCCAAAACCGTCCAGAATAGCGCGGTGACTAAAAAGCCATCGCGGGTGCGTAGCTCTTGGCGAATATTGTAGGTGGGGAACCACAGCATCAAGCCTGTGACCAAGGTAATAAAAAAAGCGAGCAAAAAGCTCAGGTGGCTCTGATCGTGATACCACAGTGATACCAATATCGGCGGCACGAGGGTGAGGCTGAAAAGCATCAGCAACACCCCTAAAACTTTTGCAATAATCGAAAGGCGCATGCGCTTTTACCTTATGCTGCGTCAACAGGCTCGAGGACTTTTCGCGATGCCGACATCGCCAAAAATGACCGTTAAAAAAATGTGAAACCCACTTGGAATAAGCGCTCGATATCGGAGGTAAAACGCTTATCAACTAAAAATACAATAACGTGATCGCCGGACTCAATCACGGTATTGTCGTGGGCAATGAGCACGTCGTGCTTAAGCTTGCCGTCGTCGGTTTGGTTTTGACGAACAATTGCGCCGATGGTGGCACCTTCGGGCAAGTCGATATCCTCCACCGCGCGGCCGACGACCTTTGAACTTTTATTATCGCCGTGGGCGATCACTTCGATGGCTTCTGCGGCGCCGCGTCGCAGTGAGTGGACATTGACAATATCGCCCCGGCGCACGTGGGTCAGCAGGCTGCCAATGGTGGCTTGCTGGGGTGAAATCGCAATATCAATCTCGCCGCCTTGGACCAAATCGACATAGGCTGAATTGGCAATTAGCGTGAGCACTTTGCCAGCACCTAAGCGCTTGGCCAACATCGACGACATGATATTGGCTTCATCGGAATTGGTGACAGCCAAAAATACATCGCAATCTTCGATGTTTTCCTCGACGAGCAGGTTTCGGTCTGAGGCGCTGCCTTCTAACACGATAGTATTACTGAGCTCGGCGGATAAAAAGTGGGCGCGTTCGGTGTTGTATTCAATCACTTTGATGGAATAGCGCTTTTCGAGATTTTTGGCCAAGCTAAAACCAATGTTGCCACCGCCGGCAATCACCAAGCGTTTGTAGGGGCGGTCTAGGCGGCGCAGTTCACTCATTACGGCGCGAATATCGGCTCGCGCGGCGATAAAAAAGACTTCGTCATCGGCTTCGATAACGGTAGAACCGGTGGGCGTGATTGCGCGGTTGCGGCGGTAAATGGCCGCAACGCGGGTATCGACTTTGGGCATATGCTTGCGCAAAAAGCGCAATTCTTGCCCCACTAGCGGACCGCCGTAGTAAGCGCGCACGGCCACCAACTGCACTTTACCCTGCGCAAAATCTAATACCTGCAAGGCGCCGGGTTGCTCGACCAAACGAATAATGTGTTTAGAAACAATTTGCTCTGGCGAGATGATGACATCCACCGGCATGCCTTCGTTGCGGAACAAGCCCGGGTATTGCACGTATTCTTGCGCGCGTACACGGGCAATTTTGGTAGGCGTGTGAAAGAGACTGTGGGCAATTTGACAGGCGACCATGTTGATTTCGTCGTCGCTGGTGACTGCGATGAGCAAGTCGGCGTCTTCAATGCCGGCCCGTTGCAATACCGCGGGATGCGACGCGTGACCAACCACCACGCCAATATCGAGGTGGTCGCGCAAATCGCGCAGGTAGGCTTCATTTTTATCGACAATGGTGATGTCGTTGGCTTCGCTAGCGAGGGTGGAGGCGAGTGTGCCCCCGACTTGGCCTGCGCCCAAAATGATAATCTTCATTGGGAATTACCGCCCATGGCGTTCTGGTACTGGTTTATCACGTGCCCGTGGTAACACGTGTGCTTGATCATCAGCGTTTAAACTTGTTTACTCAAAATACAATAATAAAAACCGTCGTGGCCGTGTTCTTGCGGGAACAGCTGCCGGCCAAAAGGCCGCTCCGTGCCCCACGCTACATCGGTAATAGGAGTATGCACGGCGTCGGGCGTGTCGGCTAAAAACTGCTGCACGCTTTTTTCATTTTCGCGCGGCAATACCGAGCAAGTCGCGTAAAGCAGGCGGCCGCCGGCCGCCAGTGTAGGCCAAAGCGCGGCCAATAGCGCCTGCTGCAGCTGTGCAAGCTTAGCAATATCGTCGGCGCGGCGCAGGAGTTTGATGTCGGGGTGCCTTCGGATAACGCCCGTGGCCGAGCAGGGCGCATCGAGCAGTATGCGCTCGAAGGGCTGGCCATCCCACCAGCTCGCGGTATCGCCGGCGTCGGCCACTTTTAATGTGGCCTGCAAGCCTAAACGCGTTAAGTTCTGCTCGACGCGAGCCATGCGCTGAGCATCGACATCCAGTGCTACCAATTCTGCCAGTGCCGGTTGCTGCTCAAGTATATGGCAGGTTTTACCGCCCGGCGCGCAGCAGGCATCTAATACCCGTTGTTGGGGTTTTAAGTCGAGCAAATCAGCGCACAGCTGCGCGGCTTCGTCTTGCACTGCAAACCAGCCCTCGTGGTAACCGGGAAAGCCCGTAATATCGCCGGCTTTATTTAGGGTCAGGGCTTGACGGCTCAGATTGTTCAGGCGGTGCGGGTGATCAAACTGGGCGCTGTAGTCGGCGCGGCTGATGCGTTGTTGATTGATGCGCAAGGTCAGCGGCGGGTGCTGGTTGTTCGCCGTTAAAAGGGCTTGCCAGTCGTTTGGCCAAGCTTTGCGCAGCATGTTAATAAGCCATTGCGGGTGTGCATATAAAAATTGTGGATCGCTCTGGTAACTGGCCGCGACAGGCGCTGCGGTCTCGTCGGCGAGCGCGCGCTCGCGATTAAAGCGGCGCAAGGTGGCGTTAAGTAGGCCGGTGGCCCAGCTTTTTTTCAGTTTTTTAGTGGCCTCTACCACCGAGTTAATCGCCGCGTGATCGGGGATGCGGGTATGCTCGAGCTGATAAAAACCCAAAAACAATAGCGCTTTTATTTCGGTTTCTTTGCTTTTGATGGGCTTGCTTAACAGGTTGTCGGCGAGTACTTCGTAGCGCGGTGCATAGCGGGCGACGCCAAAGCATAGCTCCTGTAATAAGCCTTGGTCGCGCGCGGCAACTTTGTCGTTTACGCGGCTTAGTGCCTGCGTCAGCGACTGCCCGTGGCGCAGCACGGCGGTTAGCACCGTAGCCGCGGCGATTCGAGTGTCCATTTCCTTGTGCTCTGGCGGGCTCAAGCGTTAGCTCCAAACTGCGCGCCCACGGCCAGCTTATCGGCCATGCCATTAAGTAAATCCCGTGCGGGCAGCGCTTTTTTGCCGGGCATTTGCAACAGGTTGACGGCGATGGCACCGTCGATGGTAGCAATGTGAATGCAGTGCTGGGCGTGGCTGATAATTTGTCCAGCGGCAGCCGGCTGGCCTTGGCTGCCGGCGCTTTCGAACACCGAGGGCTCACTGGCGGTCGCGGCAAATATGCGCACGCGTTCGCCGTCGAGCTGAGTGTGGGCGACAGGGAAGGGGTTAAACGCACGAATTTTGCGCAAGATCGTTTGCGTGTCCTGTCGCCAGTCGATAGCGCCTTCGTCTTTGCTGAGTTTGTGCGCGTAGTTGGCGTGTTCGTCGTTTTGTTGTTCGGGTTGCAGTTGCCCATTGCACAGCTGCTCGAGGGTGGCCAGTAGGGCTGGTGGTCCGAGCTCAGC